>NZ_WNIF01000005.1:0-417702 GCF_009725845.1 Bombella sp. ESL0378
GAACAAGCACGATGGATGTTGCTGGTGTTCTGCTCTCCAGCAATGCCGCTGTGACGGATGCAGGCATTACGGCACAGATTACAAACCGCATCAATCTGGACCTCTCCTATATCGGCCAATATGGCAACCACTCTACCGAAAGCGGTGCTACAGGTAGTGTGAATGTAAGCTTCTAAGGCTTAGAGGTCATAAGGACTTTATGTAAAAGGCGGCCCCAAAAAGGCCGCCTTTTTTGTGCTGAATCCCTTAGAAGTTTTGCACATCTTTCGGGCGGAAGAACGTTACCCCGATGCTCATCATCGTACCAGTGAGCACGCATATGGTTGCGGCGATGGGCAGCCCTGCCACGAGAGGCCCAAGAGCGGGTACAATGCGACCTGCTAAGCCTTGTCCTAATGAGCCAACAGCATAGCTTGTGCCCATCCCCGCGCTGCGGCGTTCATTAGGGAAGCGTTGGGAGAGGTAATGTGGCACAAGGGCATAAACGCCTGATGCGGCTGCCCCGATGAGGAAGGCTGATGCAAGCAAAATGGCCCATGGTCCTGCATTGAGGAAGGGGATGATTAAAAGTATGACGGTTAGGAGGGCAAGGCGCATGATGCGGGCCTCCCCAAAGCGTGCAGCTAAAGCCCCGCATAGGATTTTCCCACTAAAAGAGCCGAGGCAATAAAGTGCTACGGGCCAGAAGATAAGCTGGGGGCTTAGATGGTGATGCTCCCGCAAAATCGTGGGGTAGAATGTGTATAATGCTGCTTTTTGGAACTCTAGGAAGCACATAAAGGCTACAGCTTGGAAAGCAGCTCCGTTCCAGAAGGCACGTATGATATGCCATAGGCTGGGGCCTTTCTCGGCGGTTGGGGAGGTATGTGTTGCGTGCTTCTTCTTTTCTTGCGTGGCGAGCCAGAGGGGGCTTTCTGCCACTCCAAGGCGAATAAAGATGACGAGTAAAGCCGGAAGTAAGCCGATAAAGAACATAAGCCGCCAGCTATAATGTGGCAGAATTAAAGCCTGCGCCCCTGCTGCGGCCATATAGCCGATTTCATAACCGGACATCATTGTAGCAGAGGCTAAGGGGCGGAGCGGGGCGGGTACGCTCTCCATCAAGAGTGTGGCGGAGGCGGTCCATTCTCCCCCAAAGCCAATGCCGAAAAGGAATTGAATGATGATGAGGCTGAGGAGATGATGCGTTGTGCCGGTTAACGCGGCGAACAGGGCAAAGAAAAGGACGCCTAATGTAAAGGCTGGTTTGCGTCCGAAGCGGTCTGAGAGCCATCCCCACCCTGTGTTGCCAACAGCGCGCCCCAGAGCTTGCGCTAAAAAGACGCTGCCTAACATCGCCAATGAACAGCCGAAATCCTTTGCAATATCGGGGAGGGTAAACATGAGGGCGGTTTGGTCAAACGCATCCAAAAACCAGCCGCTAAAGGCAGCCAGTGTGACCTGCCAGTAAGGCAGTAAAGCAGCAAAACGGGGATGTTCATTTTGGTGAGATGAGGCGGACATAGGCAAAAGAGAGGCCCTCCGGCAGCAAGCCCCGTGATGGGGAATCATAAGAGGAGTTAGCTATAACGGAATGGAGAGGAAAATAGTAGTTTTATGGTCCCCTTTTAAGGCTTCTGTAATCATGTTTTCGCCTATAACAGTGTTTAAGCCTTGCTTTCTGGGGAGTGAGACCTAAAGTGAGGCCCGCAAGGAGAACTATTTTATGAATTACGATACCCTATTTCAAACCGCATTAGATGGCCTGCGTGCTGATGGTAGCTACCGCTATTTTGCGGAGTTAGAGCGTCATGCAGGTAAGTTCCCCAAGGCATTTCATCACGGTGTTGGGCGTGATGTGACGGTATGGTGCTCTAACGATTATTTGGGGATGGGGCAACATCCTGATGTTATAGCGGCGATTCATAAATCATTGGATGAAAGCGGGGCTGGCGCGGGGGGAACGCGTAATATCTCTGGCACTAATCATTACCATGTTAGTTTGGAGAGAGAGCTTGCGTCTCTCCATGGTAAGGAGAGTGCGTTATTATTTAACTCAGGCTATTTATCAAATTGGGTTACACTAGGAACATTAGCGGCACGTTTACCGGGCTGTGTGGTGATTTCTGACGAATTGAACCATGCGTCCATGATTGAGGGGATTCGTCACTCCCGTGCGGAGAAGCGCATCTTCAAGCATAATGACCTACAAGATTTAGAAGCGAAGCTAAAAGAGTTTCCGCTTGAGACGCCCAAGATTGTGGCTTTTGAATCAGTCTATTCCATGAATGGCGATATCGCTCCGATTGAGGAGATTTGCGATATTGCTGACCGCTATAATGCGATGACCTATCTTGATGAGGTCCATGCGGTTGGGATGTATGGCCCTCAAGGGGGTGGTGTCGCGCAGGAGCGTGGGTTGGAGCATCGCCTGACAGTGATTGAAGGCACATTAGGCAAGGCTTATGGCGTGGTGGGGGGCTATATTGCAGCCTCGGCGGCGTTATGCGACTTTGTGCGCTCTTTTGGTTCTGGCTTTATTTTCTCGACCTCTTTGCCACCGATGATTGCCGCGGGGGTTCTGGCGAGTGTGCGGCATTTGCGCCATAGCGATGCCGAACGTAAGGGGCAGAAAGCCGCCGTAGCCTCTTTGCGGAAGAAGCTAGAGGCAGTGAAACTCCCTTATATGCCCGCGCAATCGCATATTACGCCGGTGATGGTGGGGGATGCGGCTTTGTGCCGTGAGGTGACAGACCGGCTCTTAAAAGAGCATGGTCATTACCTTCAGCCGATTAATTACCCGACTGTCCCGCGCGGCACGGAGCGTTTGCGCCTTACGCCGGGGCCGCTGCATACAGAGGCAGATTTAGACTCTTTGGTCCGTGCGTTGGATCATGTATGGCAGGAGCTTAACCTCCCGCGGGCAGGGGCTTAAAATCCCCCCACAATTTGGAAGTCGCAGAACGTCCCACGGCGATTTGCGAGCTCTGTTGTATGGATGCGGCGCAGGCGTATCCCGGCGTCGACTGTAAGGTTGATGTGCCTATTGAGGCTACCGGTGAGGTCTGCGCCAATGCTGGCGAGGCTAGCTGCGCGTGGCCCTGTGCCGACATGGCGGACTTGGCGGTTATCTGCCCAATCCCAAAAGATACCCAGCTTATTGCTATCTGGCTGTCCTGCTGTGGGGATATGGGCGAGTTTGAGGAGAGAGAGGGCGGGGGTGAATATCTCCTCGCTTACAGCATTGCCGTTACTGCCGAAGGATGTATTGGCAAAATAACCGCGTGCATTGCCCATTCCCCCAATCATGAGCTGCTCACTATAGAGTAGATTTTTGCTCGCACGTTGGAAGGTTACCTTCGTGGTGGAGGAAAACCCGTAAGGAAGATTTTGTGTGCGGGTGAGCATGAGGCGGTCATAAACATAATTCGGGCTGGATTTCGGGAAGATGCCCTCATAAGCGCGGCGTGTATCATTGGGGAGTAGGCCGCCGGGACCGTAAAAGAATTGGTTATTAATTTGCGTCTGCCCCCATGCGTCTTGGAGGGAGCCTGTATAGCCTACCACAAATTGCGCTGTATCGGCCTCGGAGAGGGTGATGGTCCGTGCATGGTAGAATTGGTCGGAATGGGTATTCTTCCAATCAAACCCAACTTGAATCATGCCATCAAGACCAGCATTACGGCCTAGGGCGATATGGTCGAACATATGGAGCCAGCGTAGGGAGACTTGCCCGCTCTGGCCACGGTTGATGAGGTCGCGCGTGTTGCTGGTGGGGTGAGAGAGGGCGTAATTGCCAAAGATTTGGAGCGCATTATGCCCAAAAAGAGGGATGGTCCAACTGCCTGTATGGTTGTCAAAGCGATTCATAAAAGTGCGGTTGAATTGATAGGTCAGGATGTGCCCCAGCCCAAAAGCGTTTCCCCATGAGGCTCCCGTGTACCAGTTAAACCGCCCTAAGGAGCGGTCGGCCTGATTATTCATGGCGGCATAAGCATAAACGGGGAAGCGGTCTGTGATATTAATATCCACATCCGTACTGCCGGGGTGCGTACCGGGGCGGTAGATGAGGTCTGCCGTGTGAAAAGGATTAAGGTTAAGCCAGTCTAGCTCCGTCTGAAGGGAGGTGAGGGCCATGGTTTGGTTGGGGCTGAGTGTGCTGGTCTGCCGGATTTGCCAAGCAGGCGTCCAGCGGTTGCCATGCACCGTGATGCGCTCCAAATGGTATTCGGAAATATCAATATGCAGCACACCATTATGCACGCGCTGCGGCGGAACCGTTACGCTGATAAAGGGGCGGTCATGTTGGCGATAAAAGACGGCAATCGCCCCTGTAAGTTCGTGCATTTTCTGGAAGGTAAGGGGTTTGCCTATATAAGGCAGGATGATTTTATAAAGCTCCGGTGCGTGGCTAAGCCTTAGCCCGGCTGAGGAAATGGGCTGTTGGTCCAGTTGGCTGCCAGTTTGACCTGCAGGTTGGAGGACCACAGCTTGGAGATGCGGCAAAGCCACATCATTAGCCATATGGGGGGTTGGGTTTGGTCCGGCAGGGCCTTGGGGAATGGGCTCTGTTACAGGCGGGGATGTGTTGGGGGTGTTATCGCCTGATGCTGTACCTTGGACATTAGCAGAGGGCCCGCCGATTGTATGGCGATTAAAAAGGCCAAATGGTTCTGGCAAAGCGGTGATGGGCACACCGGCTTGTGTGGTGGCAGGGGGAACACCTTGGGCAAGGGCTTGTGCAGGAATGAGGAGCAAGCCCAATAAAGCAGACCATGACCATATGCGCCACTCTTTTAAGGCCCGTTGTGATGTGGAAGGAGCGGGCATTACGGAGAGGTGGGGCCAGCGAGAGCATTATTGCTTAAGCCAATATCCCCATCAGGTAAGCGTTGTGCTGTATTGACGGGGATCTCATGAGAGCGATTACCCGCTAGAGTAAAGGCGTTGCCATCGGCACTGGCAAGGCTGGTGGCGGCATCTAACGTTAAGGCGCGGTCGCTTGGATGGGAGCGCGTGCATGGCTCTGGCAGAATATAAATGCCGGTAGGACCAAAAGAGGCATTGAGTGTTGCCCGACGTGTTGTGGGGGGGTGGGGGCTGGATGTTGCGAGGATAGGTTGTTCACTTACCCCGATGGTTACGGTCTCAAACCCTTTTCCACGCCGGCCGGTGCCAAATTGATAATGGGAGTTTGGAGCACTAGCCGCTTGGCCAGTCGGGAGGCGGGTCGTACTGGGGGTTTGGCAACCACCGGGGGGGACAATTAACCCATTGGGCGCAGTAACAGTGCCATCGGCAGCGATATGGTAAAGGTCGCCCGTGATGCTGGTTTGTTTTTTAAGCGGAGAGTGAGCATTGCCGACAACGCTATCAAGCATCGTATTGGCGGTTGTGGCACTACGCGCGCCGGGGGAGTAGCCTGCAACGGGTGTAGCTTGCCCCCATGCGTGATGAGGGGAGAGAAGGCTGCCTATGAGGATGATGGCTGAGGCACAGCACACTTGGTAGCGTATGGCGGATACACTCATAAGAACCGAACCCCACATGATAGAAGACAATAACCGCCATTCATATAGGGGAGAGGTATAGAAGATTCTCCACGGGGAGAAAAGGATTTTGGGCAGTTTATCGTCCATTGGGCCTCTCCTTTATGAGGAAAGGAGAGGCCCGCAAGGTTATGAGGCAGCCTGTTGTAAGATGTTCTCCCCGTGGGCGGGGCTCTCACGATAAGGCCCTTCTGTGAGGAGTTGGATGGTTAAAATGGTATGCTCACGAGCAAGGTCTATCCCTTGGAGGGGGAGGAGAGCATCACCATTTGTCCAGCGGCAAGGAGCCTCCTCCTTTACATCCCATCCTGTATGTTGATCTGTGAGATGATGGGTGATGGTGTGTACCTGCCCGCCTTGGTGGAGTTCTATCTCCCCAACGAGGACACCGAGATTACGGCGGTCATCAATATACGGGCCGAGCGTGTCGCAAGGGCGACTTGTCCGAGAGCGAAGACGCAATGTTTTCACCCCTTCTGGCAGATGGAAGACGACCCGGTCCTTCACGCGGCGTAGGGGGTGGAGTGTCTCCCCTTTATCGGTGATGAGATGGATGTTGGAGTCGTAGGTAAGAGTGGCAGAAGGCTGCTGGGAAGCGAAGCCAAGAGATTTAGCTCGTTCCTCAAGCCGTTGATAAAGCGGTTGAACGAAGTCTGCTGTTACCGTGAGCGGAGCGTAAGCATCCTTTGCCCATTCTTTTGGTGTTGGGAAGGCAAGCACATTACCATCTTGCTGCGGCTGTGCCGCCCGGAAATGGCGGCGATTGCCTGTATCGAGATAGCTCTCAGTGGCCACATTATTGGCATGCACGATGCTGTGAGAGGCTGTCTCAAAATGATAATACTCATAAGAGAGTTGCTCACGATCGTAATAGATGGACCGATGATTAACGAGCATACGCGCCGGGACGAGCCGTCCTTCAAAATAGAGCGTATGTTCTGATGTCACATAAAGGTCCGCATTAGGGCAGCCCTCCCCGAGTGCATCCTTGCGAATGCAAATTGAGTACCCTGCTTCATCACATGGAAGGTGTGGAAGGACATATACATGGCCTTTCCCGACCCATGTGACAGGCTCTAACTTCTGATCTCCGATAGGACCTGTAAGGACAAGGTCCCCAACAGCAAGGTCCTCCACAGCCTTAGGGCCTGCCTCTGTTGTAATCATAGCGCCGGGGAGGAAGCAGGCAACCACAATGGGGGGATCGCGCAGCTGCCAACCTGGGCTTGGGCCCACAGCAACCGGGAGGCCCGCTCTGACTGTGCCTCGTTCGCTATCGGTGATTGCAGAGTCGGCAGGCGCGAGCTGTAGGAAGGTATAATTATTGGCTAATGTGCCATTCGCAATGCTTTGTTGGAGTTGGTATAGGTCAGGGGAATAATAGGTATTCGCCTGGTTCGCGACATTACTAACCGTTACGGGCTTGCCTGTTGTCCTATCTACAAAGGAGATGCCCGTAATTTGGAGCTCGGCTATGATATTAGGTTCAACAGCCCCCTGGAAAAGGGCACCTTCATATTTTAGCGTTACTCTTGCTACGATTGAAGGGGTCTCTTCGAAATATAGAGACGCGAGGGCTGTATTGCCCGGTGAAACAGTCGTATTGCCGTCCACGACAAGCTTATAGGCTGTTAAATTAGGTGTTAAATTGTCAAATGGAGAGAGTTGTTCATCCGGGTCAAATGGTCTTCCCTCGGGAAACCATGACCTATGGAACCAGAAGCCGGGTGAGTAGCTGCTTGGATCATTACTGTAATTCTGTGAGTTTTCCCAAGTTAGAGACATGAGCTTTTGCCATCAATCATAAGGATTAAAGCAGAATATTCTGCTGAGTCATCTTGGTTAGAATATTAACATATGATTTCTGACGCAAGGTGTCTTTCTTATGGAAAGTCATATTTTTAAGGTGTGATAGAACAAAAAATATGTTTATTAAGCGAATCTTTAAAAAATATTTATGATTGATTGAGTTTTTGATTGTTGGAGGAGCGGTAACGCCCTCGTGTGCTTTCTTTTCTTTCGCATAAGGTAGTGGAATCGCTATAGTAATGACGTGATGAAAAAATCCATAAAAGACACACTTACCAAAGAGCGCGTGGAGCTGGAGGCGGGCCAAGAGTGCAAGCTCTTTGCAGAGCAGGCGACTGATTGCTTGTTGGATTATCTCTATGGCGATCCAAAGGCTCTGGTAAGTGATAGTGCGTTCTTTTTGCAGGAGCTTCAAAAAATATGGCGACAGCATGGGATTGATGAGGCCGCTATATGGCAGGAACTAAAAGAGCGGCTCGACCTCTCGGCAGATTTGTTAGAGCGTGGCATAAGAGCGCGTAAGGGTGGGCGGTATCGTTCTACCAAATTGCCCTAATTATAGTGAGAGGCGGAGGGCTTTAGAGTCGTTATGGCAGGCCTGCATGGGACGTTTTTAGAGCATCTAGGACCAATGGATTGGGGGATTCTCAGTCTCATTGGGCTTTCGGCATTATGGGGATTGATGCGAGGCGTCTCTCGCGAGAGCGGGGCTTTGTTGGTCTGGGTCGGGAGTGTGTGGGTTGTCATGCGGGCAGGCGGTGCTGTTTTGGCAAAGCTTGGTCCGTTGGTTGTGCCCTCCCTTCAAGGGACGCCGTTGCTTTATTGGGGTGGGCGGTTAGTCCTTTTTGTATTGGTGTTGATTGTGCTTAACTTTGTAATGGGGCAGTTAGCGCGCGCGCTTCGGGTTGTTCTCTCTGGTCCGCTGGATGCTCTTTTAGGGGCAGGCTTTGGTGTGGTGCGTGGTTATGTGGTTTTAGTGTTGCTTTTTTGCGCAGGAGGGTATCTTGCCCAAGATTGGCTGGAAACTGCGATGAAAGGGAGCACCCTCTCCCCTTATATTGTGCAAGGCGTTGCTTTTTTGCAGGGTTATGTACCGCTTTCCTGGTCGGAACATCTTGCCATTATGGCTCCAAATAGCCATTGAAGGGGCAGCGTTTCATGCGCTGCTGTGTCACTCAGTAAGAGCGGGATTCGCTCGTCAGGTTTGCTCTGTCTATGTCTTTTCCTGAATCGTCCAGTCGTCCTTATGAGGAATGTGGTGTTTTTGGTGTGTGGGGTGTGCCGAATGCAGCCGCTCTTACAGCCCTAGGCCTGCATGCTCTGCAACATCGTGGTCAGGAGGCGGCGGGCATCGTCAGTTTTGATGGCGAGTCCTTTCATCAACATAAAGCCCTTGGGTTAGTGGGTGATGTGTTTGGTAGCCAAACGGTTATAGAGGGCTTGCCCGGCGAAGCAGCGATTGGCCATAACCGCTACGGCACAACGGGCGGGACGCATGTACGTAATGTTCAGCCCATTTATGCGGATTATGCCTTTGGGGGGTTGGCTGTTGCTCATAATGGCAATTTGACTAACGCTGCGACCTTGCGCCAAGCCTTGGTAAAGCGTGGCTGTATCTTCCATTCTACGATGGATACAGAGGTTATTGTCCATCTTATCGCGATTTCTCTTTATGATACGGCTATTGACCGTCTGATGGATGCTGCGAAGCAGATTAAAGGGGCCTATTCTCTTATTACCTTAACACCTGATAACGGCATGATGGGGATGCGCGACCCACTCGGCGTGCGGCCTTTAGTGTTAGGGCGGATGCCTGGTTATGAGAAGAAGGCTGGTGGATGGATATTGGCCAGCGAGACATGTGCGCTGGATATTATCGGTGCGGATTATGTTCGCGATATTGAACCGGGTGAGATTGTTGTTATCAATGGGGATGGTGTTACATCACTTTGGCCCTTTGGGGATGTCGGGCGGCGTTTTTGTATTTTTGAGTATATTTATTTTGCCCGCCCTGATTCTGTGTTGGAGGGTCAGTCCGTCTATGAAGTGCGGACGCGCATTGGGGGAGAGTTAGCGCGGGAGAGTGGTGTAGAAGCGGATATTGTCGTGCCTGTGCCGGATTCTGGCGTGCCATCGGCCATTGGTTATGCACATGAAAGTGGCCTACCTTACGAGATGGGTATTGTGCGGAATCATTATGTGGGGCGCACCTTTATTCAGCCGACAGATCAAATACGTAATCTCGGTGTGAAGATGAAGCATTCCGCTAATAAAGCCGTACTGGAAGGACGGCGCGTTATTTTGGTGGATGATTCGATCGTACGGGGAACAACCTCACGTAAGATTGTCGATATGGTGCGCGCTGCTGGGGCGAAGGAGGTGCATATGCGCATTACCTCTCCGCCAACAAAGCATCCGTGCTTTTATGGGATTGATACCCCTTCGGAGAAACATCTGTTAGCGGCGCGACATTCACTAGAGGAAATGCGTGAGGCGATTAATGCTGACAGTCTTGCTTTTATTAGCTTTGATGGTTTGTACCGTGCCCTTGGTCACCAAGGCCGCCCTGTGGCTAACCATACGAATTGTGATGCGTGTTTCTCCGGTGATTATCCCATTAGTTTAGTGGATAAGGAGGGTAAGCTCGTCCAATGGTAAGTGATGGGAAGCCGCGTGTGGAGTGTAGTCTGGCAAGTTAAAATCAATAAAAAAATTAATAATTGGTAGCGTTGTTTACTAATTTGTCATAAGTTCACTCCAGGACGATACTTCTGGGGTGTATGTTATGATTGGTCAGACTCCTTCCGTTAGTCGACATGGGCATAGTGGTTCTGGTGTTGCTGCTTACGTAAGAAGTTTGTTGACGGGGCGTAGTCGCCGCGTTTCTGCTAGTGTGTCCGTTAGCGCGCTAGCTTTTATGATAGCGTCAGCGGGCGTTGTACGCGCTGATGATGCGGCGCCGGTGAGTCTTGTCAGCCAAGTTGATGGCCAAGACGTTACTTTGAAGATTCCGGAGGATAGCTCGAGAACATATGTATTTGGCGGAATGGGCAATAATTATGCTGGCCTTACAGAAAGCGATTATAACAAATTAACGCAAGCTGGTTTGCTTTCGACTAAGGCTGATTCCAGCTTTGCTGATGTGACGGCGCAGTCGTTATTTATAGAAGGCTCGCGGAGTCAAGGGGGGGTTATTCAGGTTGGTGCAACCGGTACAGACTTCTCAGCAAAGACATTAACGTTCATAAAGATTGAGAATGGGGGGACATTAGCAACCGATAATAGTACTCTAATAAATCAAAATGTTCAAAATGGTCGTACTCCCGCTTCCCTCATAGAGGGTGCTGATGGCACTGTACAACCAAAAATTGATATGAATCTTAGTAAGAACAATAGTACGCTAAGTATCTATAATACACATGACAATATATATAATGTTTTAAAGAGTATTCATGGTGAAGGTACTATTTCTATTTCAAATGTCCTTCAAACCTCATCTAAGGTAGAGCCTAATACATCTAAAGGCTCTGTATTAAAAATATTTGATTCAGATAAATCCGCTTCGGGTAGCTATTTTTCTGGAACAATTCTTGGCTCCGGCGGTGGCCTGGGGGATGCGGGTTCAGTGTCGCTCCTCATGAAGAACGAACCGAACATGAATCAGTCGGGTAGCCTTTCTCAAGGAGCCCCTTTTTGGACGAGTCAGTTGCTGCTTGGCTCTGTTTTTACGGAATTAAATAAGGCGACAGTAACTAACATTGGGACGATGGAGATTTCTGCAGCAGGGGATTTTGGAGATAAGAAGACCGTTACACGAGATTCGGGGCATGTATTAATTCATGGTCCATCTATTATTAATGTTGGTGAGTTGCTTGTTGCTGGTGGGCGTGATGGTTTTGTTTATAGAACGCAGACCGCAGAGGAGTCTCGGAATGTTAAGTCCGTTAATGCGGACCTTGTGATTAGTGATGCCAGGGCTAATGTTAGGGTTGCTCAGCTTGTTGTAGGGCAGCAATATGGTGTGAAGAGGGGTGATATTAGCAATGCTTCTGACTGGCATGTTGATTATGGGGCCTCAGTTGGGGAGGTATGGCTTGCTAATGGTGCTTCTCTTACAGTCACTGGCGGTGGGGTTAATGGAGGTATTTATTTAGGCAATAGTGCTGGTAATGGTCCTGACCAGCGTACAGCAAATGGCCAGAGTAATCCGTATCCAGAGGAAGGAGAAGCTCATGGTACGCTTCATATAACCGGGGATGCTGTTGGCTATGATTCGTCTCGTAAGATTAACCGTACTGAAGGGAGAGGCGCGCAGAGTACGCTGACCGTCAAGCAGGGAGCGTTATGGATTGGCCCGGTTGATGGTGGTCAAGGATCAGGCGAGATTGATGTTGATAAAGGTGGTCGGCTTAATCTTAACAACTCCTTCATTGTTTTAGGGGGGGCTAATGGTGCAGGGAATGTCGCTATTGGTGATGGCGGGACGCTCAATGTTACAGGGATGGATCCGGCTGGCCTTACGGCTGAGAATCAGGGGGCTACATTCAGTCAAGAGCGGAAGGGCTCCTTGACCCTCGCTAAGGGTGGCACTTTGAATATCGGAAATAGTGGAGCAGCGGGGCTGCTGAAGCTATATGGTGACCTAAATCTCGAAAAGGGTAGCACAACAACCTTTTATGAAGGTACGACGACAGATAAGGGGAATTTTGGGGATGCCTATAACTCTCATATCTTTGTAGCGGGTAATGTAAACCTTGGTAGTACGATTCAGATAGCGGGGATTGCGGGGCAGAATAAAGGTGAGAATGGGGCGGTAGATGTCGGCCTGTATCATTTGATTGACTACACGGGCCTATTGCAAGGTGAGCGGCCAAGTGTGCTTGCTACAAGCGCAGGCCAAGAGTTCCGCTATGTGTACGATGATTCGGCGAAAAAGATCGACGCTGTGATTTCTAGCCCGCACTGGGAAAGGCCGCCTTCTTGGGAATGGGGGGATGCGAATTGGACGGAAAAAGGTGTAACGGATGGTACCCCCTTTAGGTTAGAGACCGCCCCTATCTTCACCGGGCCGGGGGGGACGATTACGATTACACGTGATAACCTACCAAGGGTGACGTCTAATATTGACTTCGAAAAGAGTGGGTACACCATACAAGGTGGACCTCTGGCGGCCGCTCCGGGGAATAATGGACAGAATACCCTTGCTATAAATACTGCCTCACAGCAAAGCGGTACGATTGCCTCTACGATTGTTGATAATGGCAACGCGCCTACAAGTGTGCAGAAGACAGGTGATGGTACGCTGAACCTACAGGCGCAGAATAGCTACACCGGCCCGACCAGTGTGGTTGGGGGGACGCTGCATGTGGCATCAGGAGCTTCCTTATCCGACAAAAGCCATGTTGCAGTTGCTTCAGGAGCGACGTTGGAGAATGAGGGAACAGTAGGGTATGTCGTCAATAATGGGACGGCGGTTATTACCGGTAAGACAGATGGTCTTTCTAATAGTGGTGGCACCGCGACCTTAAAGGGAGGGGGGCAGAGTAGCTCCGCTTATAATACAGGTACGTTGAACATTGATAATGCTAGCGTAACGGGGAAAGTTGAGCAGAAAGCTGGCGTATTAAATCTCTCTGGCAATGCCTCTATTGGTGGTCCGTTGCAGGTTGATGGCGGGCAGGATACTGGCAATCGCTTTACCGTTGGGGATAAGGGCACCGCAACAATTGGTCAGCTCCAAGGTGAGGGGCCGGGCTATTTGGGTAAGGATGCTAGTTTAATTCTATCCGGTAATGGGAGTGCTTATAACGGTAGTCTTTCTGGTCAGGGTAAGCTTGTTATTAATGGGCAGAATAATACCCTTATGGGGACCAGCGATTATGCTGGCGGAACGGAGATTGGCTCTGGTGCTTCTGCAACCGTAGGGCCCCAGTCTTTAGGAAAGGGGACTGTTAATATCGCTGGGGCTGATACCGGGGCTAATAAGCCAGTAGGCTCTTTAACGGTTCGTGAGGATGGCCGAGGTGACCTGGCGAACAATCTAACCGGCTCTGGCTTGTTTAATAAGACGGGGAACGGGGCTGTAACGCTCTTAAAAACGGCTGATGATAGTCAATTTACCGGGACAACAAATGTTAAGCAGGGCGAGTTGGAGGTCAATACTACACTCGGCGGTACGCTTAATGTTGATAAGGGGGCGATTGTTTCTGGGAGTGGGACGATCAGCAACGTGAAGCTGGATCCTAATGCTTATCTTGGTGTTACGTTAGAAGGCGCAAAAGGTGTTATCACCCCCTTAACTCTAACGGGGAAGAATAATCAGCTTAATGGAGCGCAGGTGGGCGTAACGGTTCATAACTTCTCTGAAGTAGCATTGGGCAAGCAATATCAGACGACAGTTTTGCGCTTAGCTGACCAAGCCGAAGCCACAGGGACATTGGCAAAAACGCCAAAAGCTCTCAATACGGCCTTTTTAAAGGGGAGCGTGTTTGAGGCCCCGGATAATCGTAGTTGGTTGATGAGTTATACGCGTGTTGTTCCTTTTGAATCGTATGCGCAAACTCATAATGAGCATCAAGTAGCGACCGCCTTGGACCGCGCAGCGGAAGCGGGTGCAGGCCCTGCTTTTATGACGGCATTGCTGGGGCCTGCTATGCAGACAGGGGCCCAAGTACGCGGGGCGTATAATGCGCTTTCTGGTGAGATTCATGGCAGTGCCAAGACGGCAATGGTTAATGATAGCTTCTATGTTCAGGAAGTTGTGGTGGACCGTCTGGATTGCGCAGGCGATGCGTTGCGGGCTCATGCTCATGATGGTAAGCAGCAGACGAGCGGCTATTGCGATGTGGACCCTGCTCATCATGTCTCTGTCTGGGGGACGGTATATGGGCAGCGAGGTGGCCAGTCTGGCAGTAGTGCGGGAGCGGCTCATATGGGGCAATCCAGCGTGGGTTGGATTATGGGTGCGGATACGGGCCTAAAAGGCGGCTGGCGTGTTGGTGGGCTTCTGGCCTACGGGCGCGATTGGTTTAGCGTGCAATCTGGCCGTGCATCTTCTTCTCATTCCAATTCGGCAACGATTGGGGCTTATGCGGGTAATGCGTGGCATGTTGGGGGGCTGATTGATAATGCAGCCGTCACCTTTAAAACAGGGGTGAGTTACTCTTGGAATATGCTGCATACAAATCGTAGGCTCAGCTATGGCGATTATTCTGGTCGTCTATCCTCTGATAACCGCACAGGCACAGGACAGGCATTTGTTGAGTCGGGGTATCGTATGGTCTTCTCCAGCGGGAGCCAATCTCCGCTTGAGGTCGAGCCTTTTGCGCGGATGACCTATGTAAATTATGGTCAGGATGGCTATCGTGAGCATGGGGCTGATGCATCCTTGCGTGTGAAGGGGCAAAATAGCTCTATTGGTTTCTCCACCGTTGGGGTGAAATTGGCCACTAATGTGGGTATTGGGAAGCTTATCTTCTCCCCACATTTAGAGGCTGGATATCGCCGGGCCTTTGGTCGGACGAATGCTATGGTGAGGGAAGGCTTTACCAGCTTAGGCGATGGTTATGGCATGGCTGTGCAGGGGACACCGCTTTCTACCAACACAGCGCAGATTAATACGGGCTTTGCGGCACATCTGACAGATCGTATTGATGTGAATCTCGACTATATCGGCCAATATGGTGGACGTCAGACAAGCTCCGGCGGGTCTGGGAGCTTCCGCTATAAGTTCTGATCCTATTATGAGGGCCGTTCTTTCGGGACGGCCCTTTCTTATGAATGAGGGCAGAAAAAAGGGCCTGACTAGTTGCTTCGTCAGGCCCTTTTTGTATCACGCAATGTAGGGTTGTAGCGTAGGGTTTTACCCTTTTGGCGGAGTAATATTCGGTTTGAGCATGAGGGCAGGGTCCGCCACGCGGTCATAGTCCTCTCCGCTCATAAAACCGAGATCTAGCGCGCTTTGGCGGGGGCTGAGTCCATGCTTCATGGCATGATGCGCTACCTGAGAGGCTTTGTCATACCCAATGCTGGGGGAGAGGGCTGTGACCAAGACTAAGGAATGGTCTAATTGTTGGCGGATATGCTCCTCATTGGCAGTTGTGCCCTCAATGAGGAAGCGGCGGAAGTTTTCCATACCATCATGGAGCAGGGTGAGGCTTTGCATGATGTTATGGATCATCACCGGTTTATAGACGTTCATATCCAGCATACCACTGGCCCCGCCCATCCCGACAACTGTATCATTACCCATCACTTGGAGGCAGAGCATAGTGAGGGCCTCGGCTTGAGTGGGGTTGATTTTACCCGGCATGATGGAGGAGCCGGGCTCATTAATCGGGAGGTTTAGCTCTCCCAATCCGGCGCGAGGGCCGCAGGCGAGCAAACGGATGTCATTAGCAATTTTAAAGAGGCTGCCCGCTAAGGTCCGTAAAGTGGAGGAGAGATGTACAAGGGCATCATGCGCGCCTTGGAGGGCGAATTTATTGCTCCCACTTGTGAAGTCGAGCTGGGTGAGGCGGTTAATCTCTTTACAAGCGCGTGTAGCAAATTGTGGGTCGGTATTTACCCCTGTGCCAAGGGCTGTCCCGCCTAAGGCGAGTGGGAGAAGGCCATCGCGTGCGGCTTCAATACGTTGGATGTTTTCGGCCAGCATACCCGCATAGCCTTCCCATTCCTGCCCTAATGTGATGGGGACAGCATCTTGAAGATGGGTACGGCCGACTTTGACGATATGCTTCCATTGCGCTGCCTTATGAGCAATCGCCCCGTGTAATCGCTCCAAAGCGGGGAGGAGGCGGCGATGGGTGGTGAGTGCGCTGGCAATATACATAGCAGCGGGGAAGGTATCGTTTGTCGATTGCGCCATATTGACATGGTCATTAGGGTGCAGCGGTTTTTTGCTCCCTAAAGGTTGCCCTGTCATTTGGCTTGCACGATTGGCGATGACCTCATTAACATTCATGTTGAATTGCGTGCCAGAGCCTGTCATCCAGACATGCAGCGGGAAGTGACGGTCGTGCATCCCGCTCATAATTTCATCACAAATACGGATGATGAGGTCCGCCTTATCGCCTGCTAACCGCTCACTCGCCGCATTGGCGATGGCACAAGCGCGCTTGAGGATGGCATAGGCCTCAATCATCTCGCGCGGCATGAGGTCCTTCCCAATGCTAAAATACCGTAGAGACCGTTGTGTTTGCGCCCCCCATAGGGCTGTTTGGGGGACTTCTATCTGGCCGAGGCCATCGGTTTCTATACGGTGTGCCATGGGAACTCTCTAGCAAGGGATGGGAAGGACGGGCCTCGTTTATGAGGCCGGACGATAGGGGCGGTAGCGCGGCTGCCAGCTAAGGGCGGCGATGGCCCCTTGCAGGGCGGTATCATCAAAAGCCGGGCAGAGTTGTTCAGCCTGCGCTTGTTGGGCTACGGCATATGCAACTTTAAGAGCAGTTGTGCGAATGGATTCGAGGGGTGGAAGGAGATTCGTCCCCCCATTCTTCAATGGGGAGAGGGCGGCAACGGCTTGCGCGGCGGCCATGATCATCCCTTCACTTACCGTTTTGGCTTTGCAGGCCAAAGCTCCAAGCCCCAAACCGGGGAAGATATACGCATTATTGGTTTGGTCGATCACGACGTTCCGGCCATCCAGCTCTACTGGGGCAAAAGGCCCACCTGTGCTGACCCACGCTTGCCCTGCCGTCCAGGTGAGGATGTCCTGCGGTGTGGCTTCCACACAGCTTGTCGGGTTGGAGAGGGGGAAGATGAGCGGACGGGTGCAATGAGTGGCCATCTCGCGAATCATCCCTTCCGTAAAGAGACCGGCTTGGCCAGATACACCAATCAGAATCGTAGGGGCAGATTTGCTGATAACCTCCCCTAGTGGGCGGCCCTGTCCATTTTGAGCGGTTTCATCCTGACGGGCAAAAAGGGTCTGCCCCTCGCTAAGATTAGCCATATCGTGGGTGAGTAAGCCGTTACGATCCACGATATAGAAGTGTTTTAGGGCGTCCTCGCGGCTGAGGCCTTCTGCTTCTAAGGCGGTGAGGAGCAGCTCGGCAATGCCAATCCCTGCCGAGCCACCCCCAGCGATGGCGATGCGTTGTTGGCTTAGGCGTTCCCCATTAGCTTGCACGCCGCTGAGGATAGCCGCTACGGCAATGGCGGCCGTGCCTTGAATATCGTCATTAAAGCTAGGTAGGCGGTCCCGATAGCGTTTAAGGAGAGGGGCGGCATTACGCCCTGCAAAATCCTCCCAATGGAGGATGATGCCCGGCCAGCGTTGCTGTATAGCGGTGACAAACTCCTCCACAAACTCGGCATAATCTTGGCCACGGAGGCGAGGCGTACGATTGCCGATATAGGCAGGGTCGTTACGCAGTGTCATGTTCTCTGTCCCCACATCTAAGGTGACAGGGAGGAGAAAGGCCGGGTTTAAGCCTGCACAGGCTGTATAGAGGGCGAGCTTACCAATGGGGATGCCCATCCCATTTGCACCGAGATCGCCCAAGCCTAAAATGCGTTCACCATCGGTTACGATGATAAGGCGAACGTCATTCTGTGGAATGGCTGCGAGGCGATCGGCGATTTGTCCACGGTCCGCAGCGGAGAGAAATAACCCGCGTGAGCGTTGCCATATTTTGGAGAACTCCTGACACGCCTCCCCAACGCCGGGTGTATAGACGATGGGCATAAGCTCGGTGAGATATTTTTGGAGTAAGGCGTGGAAGAGCGTCTCGTTATTATCTTGGATTGTCCGTAAGCGCACATAGCGATTGAGACTATCGGGCGTGGCTGTAACGTAATCATAAGCGCGCTCTAGCTGTTCCTCCAGCGTATGAATGCCGGGGGGAAGAAGCCCGTGAAGCCCAAAAGCTGTACGCTCATCCATGGGGAAGGCTGTGCCTTTATTCAGTAAAGGCGTGTCTAATAAGGCCATCCCGTGTTGGGTGATAGTGCGAGGGGAGAGCGGGGCAGCCATGGGCAGGAACCTCCAGAATCGTGGCAGAGCCTTGGATATAACGCCTCAATCATACGGCGAAGTTTAAAGAAAAGGAACCCGTTCTTACTTTTTACGGCGTTGAATCCATCGTTCCCCGGAGAAGCGGAATTGCGCCAACAGGAACCCTGCCGTTAGCCCGGATCCTAAAAGGGGATAGAGCCAGAAGGATGCTGTGCTGAAGGCATGTGGTGTGAGGATGAAAATGAGGGCTAAGCAGAGGGCAAGGCCACTTAATGCGTAGAGGAGAAGCTCATGGAGGCGGGGGCCATAATGTTTCTCTGCCCCACAATGGGCGCAATGGAGGGCCGTATGTTGGAGGGGTTCATGGCAGCAGGGGCATGGGATGAGTTTACGCGGCGGTAGAGGCTGCGTGCTGTTATGCAACCGGGTGGCGGCTGTGCGGGGTAGAGTGGGCTTCATGGTTGTCCTCCAGAGGCGTGGGTGGGGGCCATTGTGCTGGCTGGTGGCGTGATAGGCGAGGTATGAAACGCCCCAGCAGGAAGGGCGGCTTCAGGATGCGGGCCGAGGAAGGGTTGACCATGTAGGGCATAGAGCAGCAAGGCCACAAGCGGGACTAAGACGAGGGTGGAAATACCAATGATGCGATGCGCATGCCCTGCCCCGCTGAGGCTTGGTGGAGGGGTGGAGATATGGTTGATAATATCGCGCTCTGTCTCAATACGGGCGGCATCATAATGATGTTGGTCCATCAGCCCGGCTTGTTTATCCCGTGCGAGGGCCTCTAGTCGTTCTTGATGGAGGGTGAGGAAGGGATCTTCCGTCTGTTTACTTAAAAGGCCGCGCATCGCTAGGCTAATCCCAATAGGTAAGCCAATAAACAAGCATAAAAAGGCGAGGAGTAGAAACGACATGCAGGCTAGTCCTTATTGAAAAACTGATTGAGTTTTTGGCGTTCTTCCACAGTGAGAGGGGCTGGCGGGGGAGAGGTGCGGCGTGCCCAGAGGGGGCGTGCTAGGAGGAAGCCTATCATAAGGCTGAGGAAGGGCATAAGCCAGAGCAAGGCTGTCGATGCAGAGAAGCGCGGTTGTAAACGGATGAACTCCCCATAGCGTTGGGTCATCCATAAAGTAATGTTTTTTGGTGAGCGGCCTTGCTGGAGTTGCTGACGTACGATGTGGCGGAGGTCTTTTGCTAGGGGGGCGGAGCTTTCCTCAATGCTCTCATTTTGGCAGACGAGGCAGCGTAATTGCTGGCCAATATGCTGGGCTTTTTGTTCTAATACCGGGTCGGGTAGCATTTCATCAGGACTATCAATAGCATGGCCGATGGAGCTTCCATATAGGCAGATGGCGAGGAGGAGCAGGCCCTTTAGGCAGATGCGCATCATAATGCCCCTCTTAAAAAGGGTTGAATCTGCTCACGATAGAGTGCTTCTGTTAAGCTCCCCGTTCCGTGCCAGACAATGCGGCTGCCTGTTAGAGGATGAGGGAGGATGAGGAAGCTCTCCGGCACGCCTGTTACGCCCCATTCAATAGCGCATTGGCCGTCATAATCCATGCCTAGACGGCTGAAGGGGTGATGCGCTTGCTCTAGCCAGTGCGCGGCTTGTGAGGGGGTATCTTTATAACAAACCCCCCATAAAGCGAGCGGGGATGTGGTACTCCCCCCCGCGATATGCTGGCGGAGGAAGGGGATTTCCTCCAGACAAGGTAAGCACCATGAGGCCCAGATGAGCAGGAGGACAGGTTGCGTGAGGGTGTGAAAATCCTGCCATGAGAGGCCGGGGCAAGGGGTAGGTTGCTCTGGCAAGGCTGGCAGGGGAGAGAAGGCGGGGACTGCTTGGCCTAGCCGTGGGTTGCGAACGGCTTTGGGGTCGAATGTTCCTTGGGTGGCATGGCGGAGCATATAAAGGAACCCACCCCCTAAGCCAGCGGCCCCTAAAGCAGGTAGAGCAGCGAGATAATGGCGGCGTGTTAGGCGCATGCGGGCCTCCTCTTACGGCGTGCGGGGATGAGATGTAAGACGCCGCCCATGGCCATGATGATTCCGCCAAACCATAGCCAAGAGGCGAGGGGATTTTCATGTACGCGTAAAATAACGCGGTAGGTGTTTTGGCCTTGCGGAGTTTGGACCTCTTTAACACTCCCTAAGGCGGCGTAGAGGTCCTCTAACGGGCGGTGAATGATTGCGACATGCAGGATTTTTTGCCCCTGTTGGGGGAAAAGGCGGATTTGCGGCTCAAGGGTGGCTAGCACGGGACCATGTGCATCATGACGGCGGATGATGATGTGAGCTTCTACTGCCTCATAATTCGGGCCATGATGAGGGGTGAGAGCGGTGAGGGCCCAATCATGCCCGCCAAAGTGGAGATGCGTGCCTATTTGGGCCTCAATGAGGCGTTCTTGGCTGCCAGCCATGCCGCATAGGCCCAGCATTGTGATGCCGACCCCAATATGAGCAAGGCTTGTTGCCCAAAGGCTGCGTGGCAAGCGGGAGAGGCCGCGATGCTCTGGCGGCATTGTATAAAAACGCATGATGAGGTCGTTTAAAGCTGCGCTGATAACCCAAAGAGCGAGGACAGCCACACTCGCTGCCAAAGCGGTGGGAAAGAGCCAGAAGGCGGGGAGAATGATCCCAAGAGTAAAGCATAGAGGCAGCGCAAGACGGCGTAAGGTTGGGTTTATAGGGGCATAACGCCAAGGTAAGGCCATGCTGCCCCCCATTAGAAGGAGGAGCGGGATGATGAATGGCGTTGTTGTGGCCTCAAAAAACGGTTTACCGACCGATAAGGTGCGCCCAAAGAGCAGTTGCATAAAAGGTGGGTAGAGCGTGCCTGTAAGCACGATGGCGCATAAGGTGCAGAGGAGGATGTTGTTAAGGACTAACGCCCCCTCTCGCGAGAGGGGGGTGAAGGATGGTGTTGCTGGTGGTAGGAGGTTAGGCGCGCGCAAGGCGAAAAGTAATAATCCACCCCCGCCATAAAGGCCCAATAAGGCAAGGATAAAAAGGCCGCGTGCCGGGTCATTCGCAAAGGCATGAACGGAGTTGAGAATCCCCGAGCGAACAAGGAATGTGCCAGAGAGTGAGAGCGCGAAGGTGGCGAGGGCGAGTAAGAGGCACCAGCTTTGCAAATGGCTGCGTTTTTCCACCACAATGACGCTATGGAGGAGGGCTGTGCCTGTTAACCACGGGATGAGCGCGGCATTTTCTACCGGGTCCCAAAACCAATAGCCCCCCCATCCTAAGACGGCATAGGACCACCACGCGCCTAATGTGATGCCTAATGTAAGCAACGCCCATGCGCTGATGACCCATGGGCGGGCATAGCGTGCCCAAAGCGCATCGGCGCGGCCATCTAGCAAGGCACTTATGGCAAAGGCGAAGGGTACGGCAAAGCCGACATAACCGCTATATAATAGGGGTGGGTGCACAGCGAGGCCGGGGTCTTGCAGTAGGGGGTTCATCCCTAGCCCATCTATTGGGACGGGCCAGAGGCGGAGGAAGGGGTTGGAGGTTGTGAGACAAAAAAGCTCAAATCCTGCACTGACGATGCCTAAAAGGGCGAGGAGGCGGCTGCGTAAACGGGGTGGCAACCCGGCGGGATGGCGGGGGCTTTGGCAGGGGAGGAGGGCTAAGAGGGCGCAATAGAGGCTTAGCAAGCTCACCCATAAAAGGAGAGAGCCTTCATGATTGCCCCATAATCCGGCTATTTTATAAGGCCATGGTTTGTTGATGGCAGAGTTATCGGCAATGAGTTTGAGGGAGAAATCATCCCCTAAAGCAGCGATGATGAGGCAGGCCCACGAGATGAGCAATGCGAGGCAATGGCTGAGGGCAAGCGGGCGGGCCAAGGCTGTAAGCGGGCTGTGGGCGCGGCGCAACCCTATGAGGGGTAATATTCCTTGCAGGGCAGCAAGCACACAAGCAAGGGCGAGGGCAAAATGCCCGCTTTCTGGTGAAAAGACGGGGGCTAAGGGTGCAAGCAGTGTGGTGAAAAGGGCCTGCATATTAGGGTGTGTTCTTTAGGGTGGTGGAGTTTTTGGCGGGGGCGGTCATACGGTTCCAACTTGCAGCATCAGGTGGGGGGCCAAAGCGTGGGTCCCATTTGCCGGTTTTTTGCAGAGCATCAGCCACCTCTTTGGGCATGTAAGTTTCATCATGTTTAGCGAGGACCTCAGAAGCGAGGAAATATCCTGAAGGTTGATAATAGCCCAAAGCCACAACGCTTTGTCCTTCGCGGAAGAGGTCGGGTAAAATGCCGTGATAGGAGACGCGCAAGGCGGCTTGGCCATCTGTGACCTCAAAGGAGGCATCTGGCGTGCCATCTTGGGTGGGTTGGTTATGGAGGGAGCCTGCCACCACCATGCCGCCTAGCCGGATGGTTTGGTGCATGGATGGGGGGTGCGCGTGTATTTGTGCAGGGGTCATGAAGAAGATAATCGTGCTGGAGAGCGCATGCATGATTAATCCCACCGCCCCAGCGAAGCAGCTTAGGCATGCGATGATGAGCCAAAACCGGCCAGCCTTACGGCGCATGAAAGGGCGTGATGAGGGCATGGAGCGTTAGTCTAAAGAGGATGACGGTTTATAGAGGCGGTGCATAAGGGCAAGACGCCGTTTTGCACGATATAAACGGATGAGGCTACCACCGAGGATGAGCAGGACGGCAAGGCAGGTAAGCCCATAGCTGGCGAGGATAAAGCCCCAATGAGGGGGCCATGAGGGTGGGGTCATAATGTGGGGTCCTGCATGGCAAGGGCTTGGGCGCGGCGTTCGAGCAAGGCGGCATGGAGGCGGAGCAATAAAAGGGCGACCCCTGTAAAGGTAAAGCCGATGGTACAGACTATGAGCGGGTAAAAGAAGCTCATAGCCATAGTTGGGGCTTTGGTAAGGGTGATGCTGGCAGGCTGGTGCAGGCTATTCCACCATTGGACGCTGAATTTGATGATGGGGAGGTCTACCGCCCCGGCAAGGGTCAGCAGGGCCGCTGCGCGTTGGCCGCGGAGTGGGTCATCAAATGCGCGGATGGTAAGGATGTGACCAAGATAGAGGCAAAAGAGAATGAGGACGGAGGTGAGCCGTGCATCCCATACCCACCATGTTCCCCAGCTTGGTTTGCCCCATAGTGAGCCTGTGATGAGGCATAAAGCCGCAGCCATAGCCCCTAGCGGCCCTGCCTCCACAGCGATAAGACCAATAAGAGGGTTGCGCCATATAAGATAGAGAAAGCCACATAAGGCGAGGAGGGCGTAATCCAAGCTGGCAAGCCATGCCATCGGGACATGGAGGAACATGATGCGGACAGTCTCTCCCTGTTGCCAGTCCGCCGGGGCAAAAAAGAGGCCCCATATCATCCCAACAGCCAGCATGCTTAACCCTACACATAAGCAAGGGAGGGTGAGGCGGCGGATGAGTGTGAGGCACGCGGTGGGGCTGGTTGTCCAACGGGTTAGGGATGAGGATATGCGCATAGCCCCTAGTATGGACGTTTTAGGGGGCGGAAGAAAATGAAAAATATGAAGGGTGGGGCCGTAAGCATGTTCGCACCATCCTGTAGGAAACGACTCTTTGAAAAAGAGATGAAGTCGGGCATGGTGGGGCCAATAGCGTATAGAATATAAGGAGAATGGAGCCATGGCCTTCTGGCTGATTAAATCGGAGCCAGCGTCTTTTTCGTGGGATGAGCAGGTGCAGAATGATGTTGAGCCATGGACAGGCGTGCGGAATTATCAAGCGCGGAATAATTTGAAGGCCATGAAATGCGGCGATAAGGCGTTGTTCTATCATTCCGTGACGGAAAAGCGCATTGTCGGTGTGGTAGAGGTTGTGAAGGAAGCTTACCCCGACCCAACAGCAGAGGATCCGCGTTGGGTTTGTGTGGATGTTAAAGCAGATGGGGCTTTTGTACAGCCTATCACATTGGCAGAGATTAAAGCCGACCCTACCTTAACAGAGATGGCTTTATTGAAGCAGTCTCGTCTTTCGGTCGCACCGGTGCGGGAGGAGGAGTTTGCGTATCTCACAAAAAAGGGCCAGTGGGAAAAAGCCTGATTAAAGGTTAGTAACAATGAGGAGGCTTTTGCGTAAAAGCCGATTCTTAAAAGGAGGTACAGAGCATGAGTAACGAGCGGAAAGAGCATATGCCCAGCGCGGCTTTTCTGTTTCAGGACCTCGATACGGAGGCTCTGTCCCAATTACATGCCGTGCTTGATGGTGTTGAGAAAGGGCGTAGCACCCTAACCCGTTTGGCGGATTTGATGGGCGGTGCGGTTGGTCGTGCAGCGCATTTGGGCTTGCATACGCTCTCTTTGGCACCGGGCCTGCAAGAGAAGGTGCAATCCCTTGCCGCTACAGCGTTGGAGCAAGCTTATCGCATCGCGATTTTGGGGTTGGAGCGGCAAAAGGGGCGGCCTCAGCACGCGATTAAGGAGAGGATGAGGCAAGCCGTTGTTGCAGCTTCTGGTGCGGCGGGCGGCTTTGGCGGCCTTATGAGCATGGGGCCGGATATTGGCTTTACCACCCTAACGATTATGCGTGAGATTGCCATTATCGCGCAGGAAAATGGGGAGGATTTGCAAAGCGAGGAAACACGCCGCGCGTGTTTGGAAGTCTTTGCCCTACGGAATATGGGCGGCAAACAGGGCGGCGAGCCGGGTGAGGGGCAAGGTGAGCTCGGCTTTTTTGCAGCACGCAGCCTCATGCGCGGTCAGCCGCTTGTATTGCTTATGGCGGAAGTTGCTGGCCATTATGGGATGGCTCTCTCCCGCAAATTAGCGGCGCAGATGGTCCCGGTAGCGGGGGCCTTATGTGGGGCAGCGATTAACTCCGCCTTTTTGGCGCATTATCGTGCGGTGGCGAAAGCGCATTTCACCATCCGGCGGTTGGAGCGCACCCACGGTATGGCCGTGCAGGAGGCTGCCGAGGCGTATCGGGGTCATGCAGGGGCAAAGGGCTAGACGCATCGGCCCTTTTTATGACGGCAGAGCTGGTAGAGCTCTAACGGGGCGAAGATGAGGATGCCAAGAAGGCAGCCAACCTCAATGATGTTCATAAGAGGGCGCAGGGCAGGGCGGGCGAGTTGCAGCATAAAAGCCAGCCCTAGGCTGAGAGCGTAGATATATGTTTGGTAGGATGAAGGCTGACGTGTGGACATGAAGAGTCTTTCTATAAGGGCTGCGTGAGAGATGGAGACTATCACGGCTGAGTTAGTTTTGCGCGCTTATGCGGCAGGTTTATTTCCCATGGCTCCAGATGAGCAGAGCGATGAGCTGGAATGGTTCTGCCCACAAGAGCGGGGGATTATCCCGCTAGAGCCTTTGGAGGCCATCCGCCTACCGCGGCGGTTAATGCGGAGCGTCTTAGCCGGGCATTATCGCCTTTGTAGTGATGAAGATTTTGATGGCATGATGCAAGCCTGCGCCCAAGCCACCGCTGAGCGGCCAGAGACATGGATTAGCGGGCGGATTCGGCAGCTTTATGGGGAGTTGCATCGCTTAGGTCATGCTCATTCTGTCGAGGTGCGCGCTAAAGAGAGCGGGGCTTTGCTCGGCGGGCTTTATGGCGTCTCCCTGCATGGGGCGTTCTTTGGGGAGAGCATGGTCTCGCGCGTGCGGGATGCCTCCAAAATCGCGCTGGTGCATCTCATGGCGGCATTGCGGCGTGGGGGGTATAAGCTTTTAGATACGCAATATATCACCCCTCATTTAGCGCGTTTGGGTGGGGTGTCTGTCCCCTTTATAGCGTATAAACAGCAGCTTGAGGCGGCCATGATGCAGGAAGGCCATTGGCCTGATGATATAAGTTTGGAGGCTTTGGCAGCCGAGATTACCCTTATGGCCCAGCGTTCTAAAGGGAGATGAAGGGCGGGGGCATTTTTCCCTCTGGCTCTCTCTTTTTGGTCTGATTATGGTGGGGGGTAAGATTGTGAATGAGACGAGCAAGAAAGAGAGGCAGTGATGACACTTTGGCGTATCAAGCGGGATGGGCAGCATAGATGCGGCAAGGGTGGTGTGATAGCGGCTGCCTCATTGGCGATTCTGGTAGGGGCTCATACGTCTCTTGCATGGGCAGGGGCGGATCACCCGCCGCTATCTCCCACGCGGGATGCGGTGGTGACGTATCGCTTCCAAACGGAGGTGCTGCCGGGTGATAAAAAAGGCAGTGAGCCGGAGCATCAAGTCAAAGTATCCTTCGCTGCATCAGGAGACCGGCTACGGATAGACCCTGACGATGGCCGCAGTGCAACAATTTTAAATCGCCAAACCCAGATTATGACGCTCGTGAGTATGCAAGAGCGGCGTTATATTGAGTTTCGCCCTATGCATGGGTTGCATAATCCGTTCTTCTTAGGGTTAGGGATGACTTATCACCCTGAGGGAACGGAGCAGATTGCTCATGTCACGTGCCAGAATTGGACGATTGATAGCAAGCGCGGCAAAGCAAAAGCCTGTGTGACGGAGGATGGTCTCATTCTCTCTGAAGAAGGGGTGGATGCTGATGGGCTAACGGGCCGTTTAAAGGCCATTGCCGTAGAGTATAAAGACTTACCTGCGGATATTTTTACGCCTCCAGCTGGGTTCCAGAAGTTTGATCCATTTGCCAAGATGAAGAAGCAGCTTGCACAAAAGCAGGCGCAGCAAGCACAGCAATCTCAGCAAGGCCAGCCGCCCGTGCCGGGTGCTGCGATGGAGGGTATGCGCCGTGGGGGGCATGAGGCTGTGGAGCAACCTGCTGGGGACCAACCTCATAGCCCTGATGATTCGGTAGGGGATGGGAGTGTTACCCATAGCGACCAACCTACAAGCAGCAATGAGGGGCAATAAGCCATGACGCAAGAAACGCACGTAATAGAGCTTGGGCAGAGCGCGCCGGACTTCACGTTGGAGGGCGTTGGTCCACAAGGGGAAACGCAGGTAGAGAGTACCTCGCTAAAAGGTAAACCTTATTTATTGTATTTCTACCCGCGGGCTTCTACGCCGGGTTGTACAACGCAAGCGTGTGATTTGCGTGACCATTTGGCGGAGTTGCGCATTCCCGGTGGGGAGGGGCTGACAGTATTGGGTGTTAGTCCCGATGCTCTTGGCGCGTTAGAGACGTTCCTCACCAAGCAGGCACTGAGCTTTACGCTCCTTTCCGACCATGAGCATAAATTGGCTGAGGCTTATGGCGTTTGGGTGCTTAAAAAGCTGTATGGGCGTGAGTTTATGGGAATAGAGCGCAGCTCCTTTCTTATTGATGCGCAGGGGCGTATTGCTGCTTTTAAGCGGAAGGTCAGCCCTGCAAAGCATGTGGCTTGGGTGCAAGAGGCTTTAGCACAGCTATAAGGCTTTTTAGATATGTCCTTCTTGGGGTCTCCTAGAGTATGAACTGGCAGCCAATGGTACGCCGTGTGGCGTTTGGTCTTTTAATCCCATTTGTTGGGGTGTTATTGGCTGTAGCTCTGCTTTTGGGGCGGTTAGCGCAGGGACCGTTGGATGTGACGGGCCTATCCCATCGGTGGGGTGGGGCGTTAACACATATAGGCGGGGGGACATTGCAATGGGAGCGCATGACCCTCGCATGGCAACCGCAAAAGGGCGGTCACTCCTCCAAATTATTATTGCAGCTTGATAATATTCGCTTCATCGCTCCTTCTGCTCCTATACAGCATATAGAGCATGTAGGGTTTACCTTTAAATTAGCTTCTCTATTGCGTGGGACGGTGAGGGCGCGCTCGCTTGAGGTGCAAGGGGTTAATGTAACCCTGATAAAGACCCTACAAGGCCGTGTGCAGGTTGCAGGGATGGGCCGTAATGCACGGACGCATCATCGCTTTGGGGGGGATGAGTCCTTCGCTTCGCTCGTGCCGTATCATATGGATGTGCGTGATCTTCATCTCACCATGCTGGATGAGGCTCAACCAGATGCCTCTTTGGTGATGAGCATGCCGGAGATGCAGGCGGATTATGAGCCGCAGAGCGGTTGGCGGGGTCAATTTGCGTTCTCCCTCCAAGGGCCGGGATTAGTGGATGGGACAGAGCGTGGGACAGTGCAGATTAAGGGCGATATTGCCCCAGAGGGGAGCGGGAAAAGCCATTGGCACTTCACTCTTTCCCCTATGCGCTTGCCCGCTTTGGCCCCGTGGATTCCTGTGGCGAATGAGCAGAAGAAAGGGCTTCTAGTCGCTAATCTGCCGCTTGCTTTTCAGCTAGAGGGGCAGTTTCAACAACGCGGTGTGTTAGGGGCGTTCGAGACGCTTAGTGGCACAGTTGACGCTGGGGCGGGAGAGGTGATTCGGCCGGGGAAGATGCCTTTCCGTGTGTCATCGGCGCGGTCGCATTTCACCTTTGGGCCAGCTCATGCTGATAAGCCCGAGCCGTGGGCATTGGCCCTTCATACGGATTTAACTGCTCTGGATTCCCATGAGATTCCTGTCCCATTTGTTATTGATGCTCATGGCGAAATGGATCATCTACAGCATGCACATAATGTCAGCTTGACGGTAGATGGTAAGGTTGCTGCCTTCGATTTTGCAACATTAGCGAGTGTCTGGCCTGAAGGAGCCGCTCGCGGCGCGCGGCGTTGGATGACAACCAATATGACTGCCGGGCGAGGGGATCATCTCCGGCTTATCCTTTATTTCTCCAGTACAACGGGTTTAGCTGGGTTGGATGTCCATGCTTTGGATGGTGATTTGATCGGCCATGGGCTGAATGTGACATGGTTAGATAATATGCCCCAAGTAACGGGGGAATATGCTCATGCTCATTTTATAGGGCCAGAGACATTGCAAATAGACCTTCAGCACGGCCATATTGCTGACGGTAAAGGCGGTATGGTTTTGCTGCCTTCTGGGCGCATTATATTGAGTGATTTGTTACATCATGAACAAATGGGTGAGTTCTCTTTGGGGATGGAGGGCAAATTACCACCTTTTTTATATATTTTGTCAGCACCACGATTGAATCTCTTAGCCCGTCATCCTGTTGACCCGGCGACAACGCAGGGCGAGATGAAGGGGACTTTTACAATTAAATTACCGCTCAAAAAGCATTTCAGTATGAAGGAGTTGCAGTTCGGAGCAGCGTTTGACATTCGCGATATTGGGATAGCGATGCCCGGTATTGACCATGTACAACAAGGCTGGGGACGGCTTTCTATTAATGAGACTAGCTTGACGATTAAAGGCGGAGCGGTTTTTCGTGGTCTTACAGTAGCGGGGAGTGTGTTTGATAGTTTCCAATCCAATGTTGCAGGGCGTTTATTATTGAAGGCTGATTTAACCGCCCCGCTCGGTGTAGCGGAGTTTCGCACCCTTGGGGTGCCTGCCTCTATTGCGCAGCCTTCCGTGTTAAAAGGTAAAGCGCAAAGTCATGTTGTGTATGAGCAATATGGATTAGGCAACAAGCATAAACGTACAACAGCGCACTTACAGCTAGATCTTACGCCGCTTGCTGTGACAGCTTCGTTTTGGCAGAAGCCCGCCGGGGCGGATGCAGGCTTAACAGGGACGATCCTGTGGGAGAATGGTCAGCTTATCGGATTGGATGATGTGCAAGTTCATGGGCCGCAGATTGCTTTAAAGGCGGAGGGGCGCGTGCGGCAAGGGCAGGTGGGCGGTGTTCATCTGACGCACTTTCAACTTGGCCGGACAGAGGGCAACGCTGTGTTAGACTGGCCTTTAAAGGGTGATCTGACAGCACGTTATCAAGCGAATATTCAAGCAGAGCTTTTAGACCTTACCCCATGGTGGGGGAAGAAGAAGGGGCAACCTGTTGCGAAGCCTCCTGCGGGTGCGGGTAAATCGCCATCCAAATCGCGCACATCTTTCCTCCCAGCGGGGACGTGGAAGGTGAGTCTGGAGGCTAATAAAGTCCTTTATGGGAAGGAGAAAACGGCCTCTCATGTCATAGTGCGCGCGCAATGGACAGCTTACCATGTAACAGAGCTTGCTCTGCATGTACGCCAACCTAATCCACTCGCTTTTGACCTCACCCCCATCCCCGGGCAGGAGGGCGCGTATGATGTGAAATTTACGGTAGCGGATTTTGGGGCTTGGTTAGCCTCTTTGGGGATTTATCAGCAATTTACTGGTGGGGCAGTGGATTTGGAGGGCCGTTGTCAGCCCGTAGCATCGGGAGGATCTGTGACAGAGGCAGAGCGTACTATGGGTGTGGGCCTTGGTCTGCCGCCTTTTACGGGGCGTTTGAAGATTGATAATTTAGCTTTGGAGCATCCACCAACACCGTTAGTTGTGGCTACTTTGGCGGCCCCTTTGCATTGGGGGCAGATTTCGCGCGATCGTTTTGAGGATGTGCAGATTCGGGCCGCGTTCCATGTGGCGGGTAATCGTCTGGATGTTGAGGATGGCCGCGCCAGTAATGCCATCTTTGGGGGAACGATTAAAGGGCAGGTCGATCTCGGGCAGGAGATGCTGCATATGCAAGGGACGCTCTCGCCATTCTTTGGGGTGAATCAGGCCGCAGGGAGCGTCTTTGGGGCTAAGAAAGGCAGTGGAGCCATGGCGGTGACCTATAAGCTAGAGGGGAGTTTTGCCAAACCCGCCTTGCATGTTAATTATCTCTCAGCATTTGTGCCGGCTATATTAAGGCGTTTGTTCGAGTAGCTTTTATCATCAAGGCTGTAGAATAAATGTGAGAGAGGATGAGGGCGGAGATTATGGCGGATCTCTTTGGTGGGTCTTCCTCAGAGGAGCCAGAGGCGGGAGCGGCATTGCCACGCCGTGGGGCTGCTATAGGGCACAAGGCGGGGACACAGCCTTTAGCAGACCGATTGCGCCCGCAACATCTAGGGGATGTTCGCGGTCAAGAGCATCTCCTAGGGCCGGAAGGCACGCTGACACGGATGTTAGAGAGCGGCCATCTCTCAAGCTTAATCCTCTGGGGTGGGCCGGGCTGTGGTAAGACGACCATTGCTCAGCTTCTCGCTGCTCAAGCTGGGTTGTTTTATACGAAAATCTCAGCCGTCTTTTCAGGCGTGGCAGATTTAAAAAAGGCGTTTGAGGAAGCACGGCGCAAAGCAGAGGCTACCGGGCGGGGGACGCTATTATTTGTTGATGAGATTCACCGTTTTAATCGGGCGCAGCAAGATGGCTTCCTCCCCTATGTGGAGCGCGGCACGGTCGTATTGGTGGGAGCGACAACGGAGAACCCCTCCTTTGCGCTGAACTCCGCTCTTTTATCGCGTTGTCAGGTCTTGGTGTTGCATCGTCTTGATGATGAGGCGTTGGAGCAATTATTGTGCCGTGCCGAGGGGGAGATAGGCCGCACCCTCCCGCTCACCAAGGAAGGACGGGCCTCACTAAGGGCAATGGCGGATGGGGATGGGCGTTATCTGCTTAATATGGTGGAGCAGCTTTTATCGCTCACAAAAGCAGATACGCAGCCACTTACCCCGGAGGCTTTAGCGCGCTTCTTAGCCCGCCGTCCTGTTTTGTATGATAAAGATAGGGATGAGCATTATAATCTTATCTCTGCGTTGCATAAATCATTGCGTGGTAGTGATCCTGACGCGGCCCTTTATTGGTTTGCCCGTATGTTAGAAGGGGGGGAGGACCCGCGCTATATTGCCCGCCGTCTTGTGCGTTTTGCGAGTGAGGATATTGGCGAGGCTGACCCAACCTCTCTGCCGCTCGCGCAAGCTGGGGCGACAGCTTATGAGCGTCTTGGCTCGCCAGAGGGGGAGGTCGCATTAGCGCAGGTTGTGGTACATCTTGCTGTGGCGTCTAAGTCGAATGCTGTTTACAAAGCGTATAACCAAGCACGGGCTTTAGCCAAACAGACAGGGAGCCTCATGCCGCCTGCACATATTCGTAACGCCCCAACAGCGTTGATGAAGGAGCTAGGCTATAATAAAGGTTATGAGTATGACCATGATTATGAAGATGGTGTCTCTGGCCAAAATTACTTTCCAGAAGGGATGGAGCGCGTGACACTTTATGAGCCTGTTGATCGTGGTTTTGAAAAAAGAATCCGCGAGCGTCTGGACATGTTGACGCAGAAACGGGCATCTCGCCAATCATGAGTGTTCAGAATCGTATTGTCAGTGAGGATGAGGCCGATTTACGCCTTGATCGCTGGTTCCGCCGTCATTATCCCAATTTGACCCAAGGCGGGTTGCAGAAATTATGCCGTAAAGGGCAGGTGCGGGTTGATGGTGGGCGTGTACAACCTAATAAACGGCTTTACCCCGGCCAGAGCATCCGCATCCCGCCTCTGCCAGACCAAAGCCGCCCAGCCCCGCCGCCACCGCCTAACCCAGAGCTTATCCAACAAATGCGGGATATGATTCTGTATGAGGATGAGCAGCTCATTGTGTTGAACAAATCCTCTGGTCTGGCAACACAAGGCGGTCCCGGCATTACCGTGCATGTGGATATGATGTTGGAGGGGTTGCGCCCTGAAGGGGGCGAGAAGCCCCGGCTTGTTCACCGTATCGACCGGGATACATCAGGGTTGCTCCTTGTGGCGCGGACGCCCGGCGTTGCGGCGAAGTTGGCGGCGGCTTTTCGTAGTCGTGAGGTGAGCAAGACCTATTGGGCGGTTGTGGTGGGGCGTCCCACACCGCCAGAGGGCGTTATTGATCAGCCTTTGGCCAAAGTAGGGGCTGGTGGGGCCTCGCTCATCGTGCCAGTAGAGCGCGGCGATGAGGATGCGATGAGTGCTAAAAGTGCTTATGAGACGCTTGATGCCACGGGTAAGCGGTTTAGCTGGCTGGCCCTTTCACCATGGACGGGGCGGACGCATCAATTACGCGTCCATACAGAGAGCTTAGGCACACCTATTTTGGGGGACCCGCGCTATGGCGGGGCTGCAGCGCATGTGGAGGGCTTCCCCGACCGGTTACATCTTCATGCGCGTATGCTGGCCTTCCCCCACCCAGCAGGGGGGCGGTTGGAGGTTACGGCTCCTTTGCCGCCGCATATGCAAGAGACGTTTCAGATGTTGGGGTTTATCGCAGGTGATACCCCTAAGCCCCGCCGTAGCCGTTAAGATGGTGGGGCGTTGGTTTTACCCAAGCCCGATGTGAAAGAAGGAAAGGGAAGAGGCTGATGAAAAAACTAGCAGCCAGTCTGATAGGGTTGGTGGTCGTGCTGACAGGCATCAGCCTTGCCCCACAGTTTTTGATAGACCAAAACCATTTGCGTGAGCGGGTGACGGCGGTGTTCCAAGCCCAAACAGGCTTAGAGCTTAAAATGGGAGAGACGTCTTTTCAGCTCTTACCATGGCCGTCTTTCCAAGCAACGAATGTGATGTTAACGCGCCCGGGCTGCTCGCCCTTTGTTGTGGCGCGGTCTGTCCATGCGGATATGTCTTTATTTGCTTTATTAAACCGTGAAGTGTCTTTTCAAGATTTCACAGTGGATGGAGCTGGCGTTATTGTGCATCGGGCGCGTGAGGGACAATGCTCCACATGGTTGCCTGTGTTGACCCAATCACAAGGCGAGGCAGCGTCTCCTCCCATCGCTGTGGCAGGGCGGGTCCATCCGCGTTGGAAGGTAAGCTTTGGGGCTTTGCATTTAAAGAATGCTACGCTCTCATGGCAAGATGATGTACCAGCAGGTGAGGTGCCCTTTACGGGGCGTATTCAGATAACCCGTTTAGAGCTAGATGGCATGCGTAGTGCCAGCCCGTGGGTGGATATGAGCGGGCAATCTGAACATACAGTTTTTACCGCACGCGGGCGTATAGGGCCGTTAGCGCGTTTACTCTCTGCCAAAGCAGAGCAAAAGGGGCCGTGGCCTTTCAGCCTTGGTATGACGTTAGGGAGTGGTCCCCAGCAGGATCACGCTACTTTAGATGGCGCGATGAGCGATGCGCATCGTTTGCAGGGTTTAGCCTTTACGTTGGAGGGGCATTGGGCCTCTCTCAAAGGATTGCATCGCTTCTTTCCTCAGTTTCTTCCTGTAGAGATAGAGCAGCTTGATGGCACGCTGCGCCTTCATGCAGTTGATGTCCCGCATAAGGTTGATGCTGGGCTTGATAAAGGGGCTGATGTCGCGCTGACAGATGCTCTATTGCATGTACCAGAGCGTTTGCGCCCTGATGTGATTCATCTCCATTTAGGGCATGTACTAGCTCCAACGGGGCTTCAGCTACGGGATGTGCAGCTGGATGCTGATAATGGGCAGGCTCCGCTTATTGTGCAGAGCAAGGCCATATGGGGGCGTTATGCGTGGCGTCTTAATGGAGAGGTGCAGAGCTTACAACAGGCCGTTGCTGCGGGTTTGCCAGATGAATCCGCCCCCGTAATGGTGAAGATGGAGGTCCAAGGTCAGGATAAAACCTTGGCGAGCTTGTTTAACCAAAACGAGGCAGAAAAGAGCGATGCGGCGCAAGAGCATGTTTCGTTCGCGTTGCAAGGCCAGATGGGGCGGAAGGGCAGCATGCTGGATGTCTCTGGCCAAGCGGGCCTTTTGCAGTTGCCTGATTGGGGAGTGTTCTCCGGCCTTTTGCTGCATGATATGCATCTGAAAGGGCAGCTTGCTCTTGGGGCGATAGGGGAGGCGGGCTTGCCTGCCGTTACAGCGCGCGATGTCGTGTTGGAGAGTCAAGAGATTGGTGGAACAGCTACGATGACGCTTCCCGCGCCTTTAGGGGCCGCTGGGTTGACGGGGCAGATACATCTTACCCATTTGGATGGGACGCGTTTCCATTATGCGCCGGTTATGGAGTTTGCAGGTTCCGCAGCGGAACCTTCTGTGCCGACTTTATCACTTGGTGCTGCGCTAAAAACAGTGGAGCCGCCAGCTGCTGCACCTTCGACTGAATCGCGCTCAGCAGGGGATCGGTATGTGGGGGCGCAATATGCTGGCTCTCATGATAGGGAGGTCGAGGCTAATCCACCGGGTGATAATGCGTTGGGGGCTGCATTTACTAACGTACCCGGCCATGATGGCCCTCTGGCTCGCTGGTTAGGGGCTATGGCGGTCCAGCCTGTAGATGTGGATTTTACAGCCGATCATCTCCAAACTGAGGCGATAGAGTATCAGGGTTTGCATCTCCATCTTTTAGGGCGTGAGGGGCATGTTGTTCTTTCTGTCCTAGGGGGGGCGGTGCAGACAGTGCCGTTATCGGGTGAGATTGTGTTGGATGGCTCTGCCGCACCTTTGCGGATGGGTATGAAAGCAGACCCGCTCATTTTGCCCGCACGTTGGGTGCAGTTGGCGTTAAACCAGCCTGTCACGGTGGAGGGGCCAATTCAACTTGTGGGGGCTTTAGGGACGGAAGGCGCGCATCCATCTGACCTTTTGCAAGCGATTGAGGGGCAGATGGGTCTCTCAGTTGTGGATGGACGTATTTATAGAGAGGTTTTGGCCCCCTTAGCAGGCCCGGCGGCACGGTTGCTCAAGTTGGGTGATGGCACTATGGGCCTGCGCTGTGCTGCGGGCGTGGTGCAGTTTGACCATGGGCAGGCTCATTTTGGGGATATGGCTTTGGAGGTCAAACATCTTTCGGTCCTTGGGCAGGGCAGTATGGCCTTGGCAGACCAAAGCTATACGCTTCAGCTTATGCCCCATGTTAGTGTGATTGGGGCGGATTTCTCCACACCATTGCTGCTGGAGGGTAAAGGGGGAAGCGTCCATATCGGTACAGCAGGGAAAGATGGCGTCCCCGCTTTGCCCCCGCTTGATACAGCAAAATTTGGTGATGATGCTTGCGCCTATGCTGTGCAACAAGCACGCGCAGGGCGGCAAGGTTTGCCCCTACCTGAGCGGGAGCAAGACCATGGCGGTGGTGCAGGGGGTATCCTGCGTGCGCTTGGCCTTGGTGGGCATTAAAGAGAAGGGGGTAGAGCGTGGTACAAGCGCGTAAACGCTTTTGGAAGCATGTAACCGTTGGGCCGGTCGGAGATGATGGGCAACAAGGCGTGTTGCTAGATGGCCGGCCCGTGCGCTTACCTGCGGGAGCTGTGTTGGCGGTATCGTCACCCGCCCTGGCTCATGCTCTGGGGGAGGAGTGGCAGCAGATTGCTGAAGGGGCGCATTTCACCCCTGATGATTTGGTGCTGACGCGTATTACCGGGAGTTATATTGAGCGTATTTTGCCCGACCGTACCGCGACAGAGGCCGTTCTCTATGGCTATGGGATTGATGATAATCTCTGTTACCAAAGCGAGGCACAGGATGGGGCTTTAGTTAGCCGCATCCTTACGTGGGCAGCGGAGCAAGGGTTACATCCTGACATGACTGAGGCGGTGATGCCGCTAGAGCAGCCAGAATCTTACAAAGAGGCGGTAAAAGCCACGTTGGCGACGATGGGCCCCGCCTTATTGGCTACGTTAGGGGTTATGGTCCCTATTATGGGTAGTTTGCTGCTGCCTTTCGCCCTTGTGCGGGGGATCGTGTCTTTTGATGACGCTGTGCATCTTGCCCATGCAGATGAACATCAGCAGCTTACAAAATGGGGCCATGACAAAGAGCTGGCCTGCCAATTAGAGCGCAAAAACGCGGATATTGCGGATGCGCTCCGTTTCTATAACCTCATGCAGGGCTAGAATAGCGGGGGTATTACACCCCGCTATCGGGCACCATGACGCTGACGGCGGCTGTAGCGGCGATGCCTTCTTCACGCCCGGTGAAGCCGAGACGCTCGGACGTTGTGGCTTTGACGGAGATGCGGCTGGGATGGACCTTGAGCAACTCGGCCAAACGAGCGCACATGGCCTGAGCATGAGGGCCGATTTTGGGGCGTTCGCAGATGATGGTGAGGTCGGCATTCACCAACATCCCCCCCTTGGAGCGAATTAGCTCCCCAGCATGGATGAGGAAACGAGCGGAATCCATATCGCGCCATTTTTCATCTGTGGGGGGGAAATGCCGGCCAATATCACCCTCATTAAGGGCACCGTAAATCGCATCGCAAAGTGTATGGATTCCCACATCGGCATCAGAGTGACCGGCAAGGCCCTTCTCATGAGGAATCTCAATACCGCATAGGATGAGCTTACGCCCCTCAGCAAAAGCGTGGACATCATAACCCAGCCCAACACGCGGTAGGAGCGGTGGGGTAGGCTGGTTTTCTTGGCTTTGCATGGCACGTTCAAGCCGCATAAGGTCCTCCGTAACGGTCAGTTTAATATTATCTTCGGCCCCCATAACGATAGCCACAGGGTGGCCTGCTGCCTCTAAAAGTCCGGCATCATCGGTTAAGGCTGTACGGTGGCGGGTATGGAGGGCGTGCAATAAAGGAAAGGAGAAGCCCTGCGGGGTTTGCGCACGCCATAGCCCATCACGCGGGACGGTATCGGTGATGATGCCGTCTTTGACCTTCTTTAACGTATCGCTGACAGGCAGGGCAGGGATAACGCCTTCATGATGCTCTAACGCCTCTAAAACACGGGTAATGAGGGCCGCTGGCACATAAGGGCGCGCACCATCATGAACAAGCACAATATCAGGGGGCGTGGGCAAAGCAGCCAGAGCCTCCAACCCAGCGCGCACACTATCATGACGTTCGGCTCCGCCGGGGACGGGGGAAAGAACATCCAGCCCTGCTAGAGCTTGCGGGAGGAGAGGGTCATTGCCTACAGGTTGGAGATAATCAACATGCGGTAAAAGGGCGAGGGCCGCATGACGAATAACAGGCTGTCCCGCAAGGAGATGGAATTGCTTGCTGATGGCTGCTTGTTCTTCTGTCGCACCAGCGGAGAATCGCCGCCCACGCCCTGCGGCAAGGAGGAGGGCCGCAACGCGCTTGCGTTTGATGGGAGAGGGAGTGGCGTCCAAGGAGGCGTCCTTCGCAAAACCGGGAGGTTAGTGGGTCATGCCGATATGATGGGGGCTGTCTAGGCTAAAAGCTGGCACGGTGACATCAAAGCGATGGCCGCTTGTAGGGGCTATCATGTGATAGATGCCCTCCATAAAACCGCTAGGGGTTTTAAGCTCCGCCCCGGATGTATATTGGTAGCTGTTTTTGGCAGCGATGATGGGTTGCTCCCCCACAACGCCCTCGCCATGCACTTGTTCTTGGCTGCCGCGCTCATCGGTGATGGTCCAGCTGCGGGAGAGAAGTTGGATGCTCTCTTGGCCGTTATTTTCTATCAAAACATGATAGAGCCACACATAGCGATGCTCATCAGGGTCGGAATGTTCATCGACCCAAAAGGGACGAACATTCACCGTGACATCGCCTGTACGGGCAGTAAAAGCGGGGAGGGAGGTTATAGGCTCTAGCTCAACAGTGTCTGTATCAGCCAAAGAAGCGTCCGTGGGAGAAGATGTATCAGACATAGGCTCTTACTAGACTCATTAAAACAGTTTGTCACGGCTATGAGGGCCGCATCTTATAGAAAGGCCGCCCATCATGGGGGAATGATGGACGGCCTAGGGGGTGTGTGGACACACCTCCTTATAGCACAAGAAGGGGGGTTAGCGTCCAGCCCTTAAAGCAGCTTCTGCCCCACGGCGCATATCTGCGATGAGGTCCTCTGCATCCTCTAAACCAACAGAGAAGCGGATAGAACCATCGGTAATGCCAAGGGCATTGCGTTGCTCTTGCGTCAGCTTGCGGTGTGTTGTGGTGGCAGGATGTGTAGCAAGGCTGCGTGCATCACCAAGATTGTTAGAAATAGCAATGAGTTGAAAGGCATTGAGGCACGCAAAAGCCCCTTTCTTGCCATTTGCAACGGTAAAGGCAATCAGTGTGCCACCATTGCTCATTTGTGTGTGTGCAAGCTTTGCTTGGGGATGGTCCTTCCGTCCCGGATAGCGCACAGCGGTAATACCGGGAAGGTCGCCTAGCACATCAGCAATACGGGCAGCATTGCGGGCCATAGCCTCAACGCGGAGTTGTAAGGTCTCTAGCCCCTTAGAGAGAACCCACGCATTGAAGGGAGAGAGCGTGTTACCTGTATTGCGAACAAAGGGTTGCAGCGTCTCGGTAATCCATTTTTGGCTCCCTAGAATCGCCCCGCCCATCACACGGCCTTGCCCATCAATATGTTTGGTGCAGGAATAGATGACGACATCGGCCCCAAGCTCTAACGGTTTTTGGCCGACAGGGGTGGCAAAGACATTATCGACCATAAAGAGCGCACCCGCTTTATGAGCAAGCGTGGCAATATGGCGAATATCCAGCACATCCAGCATAGGGTTGGAGGGGGTCTCAATCAGCACAGCCTTGGCAGGGCGGGAGAGGGCTTCCTCCCACGCTGCGGGGTTGGTGCCGTCAATCATGACGGTCTCAATCCCATAAGAGGGGATCAAGCTGTCGAGCAGCCAATGGGTGGAGCCAAAGAGCGCGCTGGAAGCAACAATACGGTCCCCCGCTTTAAGATGGGCGAGCAACGCGCAGGAGACAGCCCCCATGCCGGTGGACGTCGTTTGGCAGGCCTCGGCTCCTTCTAGCAGGGCGAGACGGTCTTGCAGGGCATCGACCGTGGGATTGCCATAGCGGGAATATTGAAGATGTTGAATCGTGCCTTCAAAAGTAGCCTCGGCTTGCTCGGCACTATCATACACAAAGCCGGATGTGGGGAAGATGGCATCGGATGTCTCCCCATGTTCGGTACGATGGCGCGCGTCATGCAGCAGGCGAGTACCTGTGCGACAGGAGGCGAGGAAGGTAGGGTCGGTAGAGGGCATGGGTTCCTCCAGCTGAAGAGGCAGTCGCATCCTAACGAGCCGCCTTATTAAGATGGAGGCCGTTGGAAGTCCTGATTCTGCGGGGGAGAAACAGGGCCTCTTTAGCGCATATTGTTTAACCTCGCCGCAAGCCGGCCTGTCAAATCGCGAGGGTAATGGCACTAGCCGTTACATGCTGACTATGCGCTTGGGGTGCGGGGGCGTCAAGCATAACTATTACGAAAAAATATAATGCAGGGGATTGCACAGTTTTGCCCTCCCCAGTATAAGGAGCCTCGTTGAGCGGATGTAGTTCAATGGTAGAACGGCAGCTTCCCAAGCTGCATACGGGGGTTCGATTCCCCTCATCCGCTCCAAGATTTCCTTAAAAGTTGGATGAGATGCGTTGCCCGTTAGGTAGAGCCTTACGGGCTGTTGAGCGTGTCTTGATAATGTTGGCCATCAAAGACCCACCGGTCATTCCCATTGATGAGCAAATCTGCCATGCCATTATGATAACGCCGTGTGATGCGAATGGTGCCATTCACGCTATCGAGCAAGGTCTCCCAGTCATTTCCAGCTTTACGGTAGATGGAGGTTGTGCATCCAGCCGAGCCGCATAGCCGGTAGGATTGAAGTTGCACAAAGAGAATCGTCTCTTTTTGGCGTGGGGAGAGTCGAGCTGTCCCTGTAAGGATGATGGGCTGGTCATGATGACGGGCGGCATCATCTAGTAAATCGGCATTAAGAGCGCGTGCTTGCTTGTCGAGCTCTGTACCGGGGTGGGCGGTGAGTTCTACCGGGGTTGTGCTAGGGGCGCGATACGCATGAGGGGCCGTTTTAGCCATGGCAGGGAGCAGAGATGTGAGTGTGCTTATGGCGGTGAGGGCCACAACAAGATTAAAGCGATGGAGAGAGCGGTGGTGTAAGCCTATCATAATCATGCTCCTGTAGTGGCTAAGGCAGGGCGAGAGGGGGGTATATAGGGTGATTATTCGTAACGCAATGTGACGACAAGGACATCACGATAAGCTGGTTTTGTCGGGTCTTCCGGCTCTACAGGGGTAACGCCATGATAAACGCGATGGTCATTGACGATAGCGGTATCGAGCGGGTCTTTCAAAGTAAAAGAGCCGAGCTGTGTTTCTTTATCTAGGGCATGGATGCTCGTAACGCCCTCGCGAATATTGATACGGTTGATCATAAACACAAAGACCCAATCTACACCATCGCGATGCATACCCTCTGGTGTTGGTCGGCCCGCTGCATCGGTGGCGGCTTCGATGCGGAATTGATGAACCTCCACATGCCATGAGGCTGGGCGTGCATGATCTTGGGTCAGCTGATTCGCCACTACTGCACTCGCTTTTAGGATAGCTTGCAGGGCAGGATGGGCACAAATGGCCTCCTCAATAGGGTTGAACCATCGTTCTACCCCGCCATTGAGGAGGTTATAATCACGGCTCTGATAATGGGGTTGATGCTCCTTGCGCGTTATCTGTCCTTTATTGATGGAAAAGGTTCCGTAGCGGCGGCGGCGATAACGCCCATTATCGGCCATGTAGCGGTCCATCCCTAGATGGTTCCAGCTTGTGGCGAAGCTTTCCCAGTCTCGCAGACCATAGGGCTGTAGCCATGCTTTGGCATCCGCCGCAGGAAGATGTAGGAAGCCCTGCTGATGGAGCTGCTTTTGCGTGGCGTGGCGTAGGGTGGATGTCATGGCAAGCGAACCTCTCTCCAACACGGATATGGAGTGTGTGTCGAGGAGTATAGACGGACTATAAGGGCTTGTCTGTATCAGGTGGTGCAATTCCCCCTCTCGCCTCACAGTGAGGCAAGAGGGGAGAGAGCATTGGAGCGGCGTTAGTGGCCTTTTGTTTCGTCCTCTTTGCCGTTGAGGTCTGGATTATTAGGGCGGAGATGCTCTTTAACCGTCAAAGCAAGGGTGCGGACAAGACCACTTAGGCTCATCTGATGTTGACGGAAAAGCCCTTCATGAATGAAACGCGCCAGTTTGGCCCCTAGGCCATGGCCACCAAACTCCTTTTTGGAGGGCCACATGCCCCACGCATTATATTGGCCTAAAGCGACTACAGCCCCGCGATCTGTATAGACAAAGGGTGTAGGGGCCTTCCCCGCGATTTGCCGGGGGATAGCAATACGGCCAACATAGCGTCCTTCTTGGCGGGCGGCTTGTGCGGTTGGGGCAACGGGGTTGACCTCCATGCGGGCGCAATCCCCAATAGCGAAGATAGCAGGGTCTTTCGTAGTTTGGAGCGTTGCTGTGACCATGATTTGGCCACTGCGGCTTAGCTCTAGGTCTTTGAGCAAGGATGTCGCTGCGCAGGCTTTAACCCCGGCGGCCCAAATGGGGAAGTTGGAGTCGATTCGCCGCCCATCTTTGAGGGCGATATAACCGCAACCAACCTCGCTGACCATGCCCTCTGTGATGACCTCAAAGCCTAATGCTTCAAGCTGAGCTTGGGCTTCCTCAGAGACTTTAGGCGGGAAAGCTGCGAGTAGGCGGTCGCTTGCCTCAACCAAAGTAGGTTTGAGCAATCTACGCCGGGTCTCTGGGCCGAGGCCGGGTGTGTTATCAATAGCTTGGCAGAGTTCTGCGGCAAGTTGCACGCCTGTTGCCCCCCCGCCTACAATACCTAAATGCACAGGCTCGTTGGTAAGCTGAGCACGCTCTATGAGAGAGCGGAAACGGTCATGAATAATAGTCGCATCAGCAAGGGAGTTGAGGAACAAGCAATTCTCTTTGGCTCCGGGTGTCCCAAAGTCATTAGCGCAAGAGCCAAGGGCGACCACTAGCGTATCGTAAGAGAGGGTTTGACCATTCTCTAAGGTCATAGTCCGGTTAGGGCGGTCGATTGTCTCTAACGTGCTTTGGATGAAGCTAAAGCCAAAGCGTTTCGCAAGCTCATTAAAGGCAAATAAATTGCCTTTCTCGCTGATTGTACCGGATGCGAACTCGTGTAGAGAGGGCTTCCAAAAATGGACGTTGTTTTTATCAATCAGGGTGATTGTAACATGGGGGTTATGGCTTAGCTGCGTTGCGGCTTCTAGCCCGCCAACACCACCTCCAAGAATGACGATATGTTTCTTCGCGGCCATGAACCGTTCCCTCGTTTTTGATGCTCTGAGCGCAATTAGGACATGCGCGGTAGTAAAACGTGTTTTAGTAGCCTTCTCATGCAGGAGATACAAGCCCCGATAGAAGAAGACTGCATGTTTTTAAGAAGGTGTTAAGGTTATAGGGAGGTATGGCTCGCCTAACTGCGATACGAGCCATTTATATCAATATAGCCGTGGGTTAGGTCGCACGTCCAAATGCTCGCAGAGCCTGCACCCAGCCCCATATCCACCGTGATGGTGATTTCCTGTTGGCGCATATAGGCCTCTAGGGCTGCGACATCATGCTCTTTAACACCGCCCTTATTGGCAACCCAGTGGTCCCCAAGGGCGATGGAAAGTTTATCGCGGTCTGCTGGCTGACCACTTTTACCAACCGCCATGACGATGCGTCCCCAATTGGCATCTTCACCAGCAATGGCCGTTTTCACCAAGGGGGAGTTAGCAATGGCTAAAGCGATTTTGCGGGCAGATTCATCACTTTCGGCTTCTTGGACATCAACCCGGATGAGCTTTGTCGCCCCTTCGCCATCACGCACCACTAGCAAAGCAAGCTCGTGTAATAGCTCCTTTAATGCCGTGCGGAAGGCAGAGAGTGCGTTATCCTCAAGGGAGGTGATTTCGGCATGTTTGGCCTGCCCTGTGGCAAAGAGCATGACCATATCTGATGTGGATGTATCGGAATCCACAGTGATGGAATTAAAGCTCGGCCCTACAGCTTCTTCCAATAGGGCTTGTAATATAGGCTGGGGAAGAGCGGCATCGGTGACGACATAGGCGAGCATAGTCGCCATATCCGGCGCAATCATGCCAGAGCCTTTGGCGATGCCTTGGAGGCAGACCGTCACATCCCCAATAGCGACCTCACGGCGTGCCGCCTTGGGGAAGGTGTCTGTCGTCATAATAGCGCGTGCAGCGTCTTCCCACCGGTCCTCATGGAGGCCCTCAATGGCGGCGGGGAGGGCTGCGATAATTTTTTTATAAGGGAGGGTCTCCCCAATTACGCCTGTGGAGGCAAGAAATACGTCTTCCACAGGGCAATCTAGTAGATGAGCGACCTCACCTGCACATGCTACCACAGCCTCCTCACCAGCACGGCCAGTAAAGACGTTGGCATTGCCAGAATTAACCAGCAAAGCCCGTGCGTGGGGCGTATGAGCCAGCGCACCACGGCACCAAGGGATAGGGGCACCGGGGCAGAGATTACGGGTAAACACCCCGGCTGCTGTCGTACCCGGAGCAAACTCAACCAACATAAGGTCCGTTCGCCCTTTATAGCGTATATTGGCTTCCACGCCGCTGAGGCGTACCCCCGCAATGGAGGTTAGCTTCGGGAGGGAAAGAGCCAAGGGGGAGCGCGGGTACGACTGTGCCATAGCTTAGTGTGCCGTGTTAGCTGGGGCTGCGGCGGGAGCCGGAGCGGGGGTGGAGGCAGGAGCGGCAGCCGGAGCGGCTGGGCTGTTGGTGATGGGCTGGCCTTTCGCATCGTAATGAACGATTCGAGCCTGCTTCTCAGCGTCTTCCACAACCTTATGCACTTCCTGACGAATCAGGTCGCGGCGGATTTGGTCGCGGACTTGCTCAAAGCTCGGCACAGGGGCTGTGCGTGTCCCTAGAACCTGAATAACATGCCAGCCATATTGAGTATGAATCGGTTTTTGTGTGATGGTGCCGGACTTCATGGAGAAAGCAGCATTGGAGAAGTCAGGGATCATGTCCCCGCGTTTAAACCAACCAAGGTCGCCCCCATTTGTGCCACCAGAGGCTTTATCGGTGGAGAGGCGGCTGGCCAGCTTGGCAAAGTCAGCCCCTTTATTGAGTTGGCGAATGACATCCTGCGCTTTAGCGTCACTATCAACAAGGATGTGACGGGCATGGACCTCTTCTTCAGGCTTTTTGGAGGCATAATGGGTCTGATAATAGTCCTTTAGGGCTTCATCAGTTAATTTAGGGGCGACTTTCTCTTCCAGATACGCATTTTGGAGGGCGGTGCTAGCGGCAGCATCCATGGCAGCTTTAACGGCAGGCTTGTTCTGTAACCCGTCTTTCTCAGCTTGTAGCTGGATAGCCTTTTGGTCCACGAGCTGGTTGATAATCAGCGGGATGATAACGCTTGGCTGAAGCTGGCGTGCTTCTGGCGGTAAGGTCAACGCAGCGCGCTGGACATCGCCAAGGGTAATCTTTTGGTCATTGACGGTAGCAAGAACCAAGTTAGGGTCCGCTGCGGGAGCTGCTGCATTGGCAGAAGGAGCCGCAGCTGGTGTTGCAGGCTTGGTATCGGCAGCCATAGCGTGCGTTGCCAGAGAAGAAATACCCCCCATAAGGGCTGTGCAGAGCAGGAGAGAGCGGGAAAGCCGCATGAAAAACCTCGTTATCTTGGTTCACTAAAAGTCAGCTTTATTACCATGACAAAGCCCGTTACGCCCTGCAAGGGGATGAGAGCGGAAAAACCAAAGTATTTCCTATATTTTATGTCATGTTATGGGCGGGGTGGTGAGCTATCTGCTTCTTTTTATTATGTGTATGGCGTTGTTGGGCAGGGGGTGGCGTGTAGGGATATAAGGGGGATAGGTAGGCTTTTTCATTGACCATACTAGCAAGGGCCCTTATGTCGGTCCTATATGAAAAGCGTTGTGACCATCCGTAGCATGTCCTTTTCGGCTTTCAAGGAAAGAGGAAGGGACACTGGCCGCTGATGGCAAAATTTTCAGGGTATCTCATGCTTTCACGCCTTGCTCGCGCCCTTTTTGGCCATTCTAACGACCGCTCTTTGAAGAAATATCAGCGGCGAGTGCCGGAGATTAATGCCTTAGAGCCTCAGATACAGGCTCTTACGGATGAGGAATTAAAGGCCAAAACGGCAGAGTTCCGCCGTAAGTTGGCTGATGGTGCTACGCTGGATGAGCTGCAGGTCGAGGCTTTTGCGGTGTGCCGGGAGGCGTCTCGCCGTGTATTGGGGATGCGCCATTTTGATGTGCAGTTGATTGGCGGGATGGTCCTTCATGATGGCCGTATTGCCGAGATGCGCACGGGTGAGGGTAAAACCCTTGTCGGTACGCTTGCAGTTTACCTAAATGCCCTAACAGGCAAGGGCGTGCATGTTGTAACGGTGAATGACTATCTCGCCCGCCGTGATGCGGAGGAGATGGCCCGTCTTTACGGCTTCCTCGGCCTCACAACTGGTGTGATTATCCCTAACCTCTCTGATGAGGAACGCCGAGCAGCTTATGCGGCGGATATTACTTACGGGACGAATAACGAGTTCGGCTTTGATTATCTGCGCGATAACATGAAATACGCGCTAGAGGAGATGGTACAGCGGGACTTCAACTTCGCCATTGTCGATGAGGTGGATAGTATCCTCATTGATGAAGCCCGCACCCCGCTGATTATCTCTGGCCCTGCGGATGATAGTTCCGACCTTTATCGGCATGTAGATGAGGTGGTGGCACGTTTGGTTGAGGAGCCAAATGTGTATGATAAAGATGAGAAGATGCGGACCGTCACCCTCACAGAGCATGGCTCTGACCTTGTGGAGGAGATGCTGAATGCGGCGGGGCTATTGCAGGGCGGGGGATTATATGACCTGCATAATGTCTCGGTCGTGCATCATGTTCAGCAATCATTACGGGCGCGGACGCTCTTTACGCGGGATGTAGATTACATCGTCCGTGATGGTAAAGTGATGCTCATTGATGAGTTTACGGGGCGTATGATGGATGGTCGCCGTTACTCCGATGGGTTGCATCAGGCCCTAGAGGCGAAAGAAGGGGTGGAGATTCAGCAGGAGAATCAAACGCTTGCTTCTATCACCTTCCAAAATTACTTCCGCCTTTACCCCAAACTTGCGGGCATGACCGGTACCGCGATGACGGAAGCGGATGAGTTTGCGGAGATCTACAATCTTGAGGTGGTGGAAATCCCCACCAACCTGCCTGTCCGTCGTAAGGATGCGAATGACGAGGTCTATCTCACGGCGGAGGAGAAATACGAGGCCGTAGCGGAGTTGATTCGTAAGGTTCATGAGCGGGAACAGCCTATCCTTGTTGGGACGGCCTCGATTGAGCAGAGCGAGATTCTCTCACATCTTTTGCGGCAGAAGCGTATCCCCCATAATGTGTTGAATGCACGGCATCATGAGCGTGAGGCGAGCATTATTGCACAAGCAGGGGTGCCCGGCGCGATTACGATTGCTACCAATATGGCCGGGCGCGGGACAGATATTAAGCTTGGCGGTAATGTGGACATGCTGGTGGCTGAAAAGACCGCAGGCATTGAGGATGAAGCCGAGCGTGAGGCTGTTGCCGCCCAAGTGCGGGCGCAAGTTGCGGCAGACCATGAGCGTGTGCATGAGCTTGGCGGGCTTTATGTTATCGGGACGGAGCGGCATGAGAGCCGGCGTGTTGATAATCAGCTCCGTGGGCGGTCTGGCCGTCAGGGTGACCCCGGTAATTCGCGCTTCTTCTTGTCCTTGCAGGATGATTTGATTCGCATTTTCGGCTCGGATCGTATGGGCGCGATGATGCAGAAGATGGGCCTAAAGCGCGGTGAAGCGATTGTGCACCCTTGGTTGAATCGTGCCTTGGAAAAAGCGCAAAAGAAGGTCGAAGCCCGTAATTTCGATATGCGGAAAAACACGCTGAAATATGACGATGTCATGAATGCACAGCGTAAAGAGGTCTATGCCCATCGGCGCGAATATATGGCCTTGAAGGACCTTTCCGGCGTTATTGCGGATATACGCGGCAAGGTGATTGAAGATATTGTCCATGCGCATATTCCCGAGAATGCCTTTGTTGAAGCTTGGGATATTGAAGGGCTGACACGCGAAGTTAAGCGTGTTTTGAACCTTGAGCTGCCGATTGCAGAATGGGCGCAAGAAGATGGCATGACCGAAGAAGGCGTCATCGAGCGGATTGAGGAAGAAGCCACACGGGCTCATGCTGCGCGTGCAGCGACCATCGGGCCGGATATGATGCGCTTGATTGAGAAGCATATTCTGCTCACATCTTTTGATGGCGCGTGGAAGGAGCATCTCCACGGGCTAGACCAAGTGCGCCAAGGGATTGGCTTGCGGGCTTATGGCCAGCGCGACCCGCTTAATGAATATAAGCAAGAAGCCTTCCAGATGTTTACATATATGCTGGAAGATATGCGGATGCGCGTTGTGCAGGCGATTGCCCATGTGCAGCCTGTTAGTGAGGCACCTACCATGCCGGAGGTTCCTGCGGCGATGCAGGTGGAGGAGCCCGTAGAGGATGAAGCGTTGGATACAGCCACATTTGCGCGTTGGTTGAATGAGGTTCCACGCAATGCCCCATGCCCTTGTGGCTCTGGGCTAAAGTTTAAACATTGTCACGGTAAGATGGTTTAAGAGGAGAGAGGCCCATGGCAGGACATTCCCAATTTAAGAATATTATGCACCGTAAGGGCGCGCAGGATGCAAAGCGGGCCAAGCAATTTGCGAAGGTGATTCGCGAGATTACCGTGGCGACACGCTCTGGTATGCCAGACCCGGCTATGAATCCCCGTCTGCGTGCTGCGATCACGGCTGCGCGTGAAGTGAATATGCCAAAAGATACGGTCGAGCGGGCTATTAAGAAGGCCAGCGGTGCCGGCGGTGGTGAGGATTATGTGGCTGTACGGTACGAGGGTTATGGCCCCGCTGGTGTGGCCATCATCATCGAGGGGCTGACAGATAACCGTAATCGGACAGCCTCCGAGGTGCGTGCGGCTTTCTCTAAACATGGTGGCTCTTTGGGGGAGACAAACTCCGTCTCTTTCGGTTTCGATCATATTGGGGTGATTACCTATCCGCTGGAAGCAGCCTCCGAAGATGATATGCTAGAAGCCGCTATTGAAGCTGGTGCGGATAATGTAGAGACCACGGAAGATGGTCATGAAATTATCACCGAGATGGAAGCTCTGATGAGCGTGCGTGATGCGCTGGAGGGCCGTTTTGGGGAGCCGCGCTCGGCAAAGCTGGATTGGCGTCCCCAAACGACCGTGACTTTGGATGAAGACCAAGCGCGTTCTGTCCTCAAGCTGATTGATGTGCTGGAGGAGAATGACGATGTCCAAGCCGTTTATGCCAATTTTGACCTCCCTGATGAGGTTGCTGAGGCTCTCGCAGCTTGATTCGTCTGATAGGGATTGACCCCGGCCTACGCTTTATGGGCTGGGGTGTGGTGGATGTGGAGGGCAATCGCCTCCGGCATGTGGCTGATGGTGTATTAGCCACGCAGTCCGGTGATGATGTCCCCCGCCGCCTTTGTGACCTGCATGAGGGTTTGGTGACCCTCATCCGCCGTTATCAGCCAAGTGAGGCCGCGGTGGAGGAAACTTACGTGAATCGCAATGGCTCCTCGACATTAAAGCTCGGCTATGCGCGTGGTGTGGCGTTGTTAGTGCCTGCTCTTGCGGGGTTAAGTGTGCATGAATATGGCGCGATGGCGGTTAAACGTGCTGTTGTTGGGACGGGTGCTGCCACCAAGGAGCAAGTGAGCATGATGGTGCGCCGTCTCTTGCCGGGGGCGGAGATAAAACGTGCTGATGCCTCCGATGCGCTTGCGATTGCGATTTGCCATGCTCATCATCGGGCGAGTGCCCAGCATGTCGCAATGGGGGTGCGCATGGCATGATAGGACAGCTTACCGGCCTCGTCTCGCATATAGAGGGGGATCATTGCCTGATTGATGTGCACGGGGTGGGGTATGTGGTGTCGGCCTCTACCCATACATTAGGGCAGTTGCCACGCCCGCCAGAGGTTGCGCGCCTGTTGGTGGAGACAATTGTGCGGGAAGATGCCATCCAGCTTTTCGGCTTTGCTGATGCGGATGAGCAAGCGTGGTTTCGCCTTCTTACGACTGTTCAAGGCGTTGGTGTGCGCGTGGCATTGGCGATTTTATCGGCCAGTCGGCCCGCCTTATTATGGCAGGCTGTGCAGGCGGAGGATAAAGCGGTGTTTACGCAAGCAGCCGGGGTTGGGCCGCGGCTAGCAACGCGTTTATTGACGGAACTAAAAGCCAAAGTCGCCAAGATGCCCGCGCCTGCAAGCCTTAGTGGGCAGCCCCTTGCGCCGATGAGCCACGGCGGTGGTGGGGTAAGTGGGGCGCATCCTCACGGAGGGGTTGAGCAAGATGCCCTTATGGCGTTGGAGGGGTTAGGTTTTAAACGTGCTGAGGCATGGCCTATTGTTAATCGGATTATCGGGGAGACTGAGGGGGCCGGGTTGGATGTGGTGATTCGTCTTGCCTTGAAGGAGCTTGCACGATGACACCCTTTATGCCGGAGACGCCCCCCCAGCGTGCCCCAGAGACGGATGCAACACGTCAGGCGGAGGATGTGGCAGATGTTGCTTTGCGCCCTCAAAGCCTTGCTGATTTTACGGGGCAAAAAGCGAGCCGTGAGAATCTCGCTATCTTTATCGAGGCGGCGCGTAAACGTGGGGAAGCGTTGGACCATGTCCTTTTGCATGGCCCGCCGGGTTTAGGGAAAACGACCCTTGCTCAAATTGTTGCACGGGAATTGGGGGTAGGTTTCCGTGCAACATCTGGGCCTGTGATTCAACGCTCAGGCGACTTAGCCGCTATTTTGACGAATCTCCAGCCGCGCGATGTGCTGTTCATTGATGAAATCCACCGCCTTCAGCCTGCGATTGAGGAAATCCTCTATCCCGCTATGGAGGATTTTCAGCTTGACCTTGTCATAGGCGAGGGGCCAGCGGCGCGCTCGGTACGGATTGACCTTGCCCCTTTCACACTCGTTGCTGCGACAACGCGTTCTGGCTTGTTAGCTACGCCGTTGCGGGATCGTTTTGGCATTCCCTTGCGGCTCGTTTTTTATACACCGGATGAATTGCGGCAGATTGTCAGCCGTGGGGCTGCAAAGTTAGGCATGGCCCTTACAGATGAAGGCGCGGAGGAAATTGCCCGCCGCTCACGCGGGACACCGCGTATTGCTGGGCGGTTGCTGCGGCGTGTGCGTGATTTCGCGTTGGTTGCTAAAAAGGATGTGATTGACCGCCACTTAGCGGATATGGCCCTCTCTCGCTTAGAGGTGGATCGCCACGGGCTGGATGCGATGGATAGGCGGTATTTACGCCGTATTGCCGAGCATCATCGTGGTGGCCCTGTAGGGGTGGAGACCCTCGCCGCAGCATTGGCAGAAGCCCGCGATACATTAGAGGATGTTGTAGAGCCTTATTTGATTCAGGAAGGTCTCGTCTTACGGACATCGCGCGGGCGTATGTTGGGGGAGCCGGGATGGCGGTATTTGGGTTTGACCCCACCAGCAAGCTCTATAGAGCCACAAGAGCCACGGTTTTTATAAAAAGGAGAGGGTATGGCGGCCCATCATTGTCAATTTCGTGTCTATTATGAGGATACGGATGCAGGGGGCATTGTGTATCATGCGCGTTATCTTGGCTTTGCAGAGCGTGCGCGGGCAGAGGCGTTGCGCTCTTTAGGGCTATCTGTAGGCGAGATGGCCGCAGAGGATGGGATAGGCTTTGTCGTCCGGCAGTTGAATATCCGTTATCACGCCCCATTGCGGTTGGATGAGCTGTTAGAGGTGGAGACAAGCCTCCTGCATGCCAGCGGGGCGCGGTTGATGTTGCGGCAAATCATCACCAATCACAGCCGAGCGGGGCAAAAGGCCGTGGTGATTGAAGTAGAGCTAGCGTGTTTAAAACTCGCCAGCATGACCCCTTTGCGTCTGCCCGCCGTTTATCAAGCGCGGTTGGAGGGGTTAAAAGACCTGACAAAAGATTAACGATTAAAGATATTTGCTCTTTCCTCCCCTTGTGCCATTGAAAAAAGGTCATCCTACTGCAACATGAAGCAGTAGTTTTTTAATTGATGGACTATGAGATAGGAGAGCGGAGTGGATCAGGCTGTGAGTTCGAGTGCCCTGGGTGCTGCTGGGGCAGCGGGGATGTCTCCCCTTCATCTGTTCCTGAATGCTTCGTTCGTGGTGCAGCTTGTGATGGTAGGGTTGGTGCTATGTAGCATCTTCGTCTGGGCTGTGATTGTGGAGAAGTTCCTTCTTCTTCGCCGTGTGAATCAAGAAGCCAGCGCGTTTGAGGACCGTTTTTGGTCCGGTGGCTCGTTGGATGACCTCTATGATAGCGAGGGGGCACGGCCTGTTCATCCTATGGCTGCGGTATTTGGTGCGGCTATGGGGGAATGGCGGCGGTCCTCCCGTATTGCGGGGATTGATGTGATTCATGGCGGTACGTCCGAGCGGATAGACCGTGCCATTGGCATTACGATTGCCCGCGAGACGGACCGTCTGAACCGCTATGTTGTGCTGTTGGCTACGATTGGCCCGGTGGCTCCCTTTGTGGGGCTGTTTGGGACAGTCTGGGGAATTATGCACGCTTTTAGCTCTATTGCCTCAATGCATAACACGAATCTTGCCGTGGTAGCCCCGGGTATCTCTGAGGCTTTGTTTGCTACAGCGATTGGCTTGATTACCGCCATCCCTGCCTATGTGGCGTACAACCTTATCAGCCGCGCGATTGATAATTTTGGCGACCGGATGGAGGGTTTTGGTACGGAGTTTGCTGCTATCCTCTCCCGTCAGTCTGAAGAGCGTGGCGGCGGGAAGGGCTGAAGGTCATGGCGTTTTCCTTACGGAGCGGGCGGCGGACCCGGCGGAAGCCAGAATCGCATATTAATGTGACGCCGCTGGTTGATGTGATGTTGGTGTTGTTGATCATCTTCATGGTTACAGCACCGATGCTCACAAGTGGTGTGAATGTGGACCTCCCGCAGACGAGTGCTAAGCCTGTTAATGCGGATAATAAGCCTATTACCGTGTCGATTAAGAGCGATGGCAGCCTTTACCTAGGGGAAGACCCGGTGAGTGCGGAGGAGTTAGTCTCACACTTGCAGCAATTAGCGAGTAATGATTCCGGGCGGCGGATTTTTGTCCGCGCTGATGCGAAGATTGATTATGGTAAGGTGATGAGCGTCATGGGTCAGATTACCGCTGGGGGCTTTACTCATGTGGCCCTTCTTGCCCAGCAGCCACAGGGCGGGCAGTAAGGAGCTGTTTGTGAGTTTCTCCTCATCTTCACCTTTTGATGAGGCTCCACCGCCTTATCCGCGGTTGGGGCGAGAGCCTTCCAGCTTGGTGACAGGCGGGGTAGTGGTCTCGCTTTTGCTGCATGGTGGGTTGTTGGTCCTTCTACTGTGGCACCCTCAGCCATTACCACCGGAGCCGCAGCCAGAGCAGACGGTTGCTATGGTCTATGAGAGTACAGGCGGCCCTCATGCTGCGGCAAAAGCGATGCAGAAAGCCGATGTGCCTGCTCCTCCTGCGCCGGTAGAGACGAAAGCTCCCCCCGCGCCAGAGCCTGCAAAGCCACAGCCTGTTGAGCCTCCACCGCCTGCCCCGCCACCACCTCCCCCTGCTCAAGCTGAGCCGGAGCCCGCGCAGGTGGCTGCTAAGACGCCCGTGCAGCAAAAGGCTCCCGTGCAGGAGAAGGGCGAGGTGAGTGATACGCCTAAGCCTCAGCCAGTGCCCGCGCGTAAGCAGGCGCAGGTGAAGGCCCCAGAGCGTGTGGTGGAGAGGCCGCCGACTAAGGCGCAGCCCTCCCATACGGAGCAGGCGCATGAGGCGAAGAAAACGCAAGCTGATAGTCGCTCTTTGTTGGCCACGCTGGATGAGTTCCGTAGCCAAGCAAAGCAGGAGCAGCCGCCTAAAGCGCATCCTAACCCGGCACAAGGGGGGTCTCCTCACGGGGGTGGGCGTGTTGATGGTGATACGGCCGCCCTGACAAGCGGGGAGCAGAATGCCATTGGTTCTTCCGTGCAGCGTTGTTATCAAGAAGATACATTAGCGCGGAATTATCAGAGCTTCTCAGCGCGTATGATGGTCACTGTCGATGCAACAGGTGAGGCACGTATGGTGACCTTCCTGCCAGAGACGCGCGCCCGCATGGCGGCGGACCCGGCTTATCGTGTTCAGGCTGAGCGCGCGCGTGATGCGGTGTTGAGCCCTGTATGTTCCCGCTTGCCTGTACCTAAGCGACTTTTGGGGCAGGTGCGGCAGTTTCGCTTCCTTTTTAAGCCCTAAGGCTGGATTTATCTGAGGTAGGTCATGTCATTTTTTTCCGATGCTGAAGCTGGTTTTCTTCAGAAACATCTTTCCCGCCGGTCCCTTATGGGCGGGGTGGCTGCGGGGGGTGTTTTGGCTACGCCGCTGGGCCTTTTAGGGGGGCGTGCTTATGCCAGTGGTGAGGCGGCTCCGGCAGAGATTACTGTAGCCAATGCTCATCAAGCTCCTATTCCCATTGTGGTGCCTAATTTTGGGGCGGGGCTAGGGGATCAGATTTCTAGTGTGATTGCCGCAGACCTTAGCAGCACGGGGTTGTTCGAGCTATTAGGTGGTGATGTTCCCGCCTCTCGCCAGCCAGATTTTCATGCGTTGAAAGCCCGTGGCGCGCGCGTTGCTGTAGCGGGGAGCGCAACAGGGGCGGACAATGTAAGGGTCGAGATGCGCTTGTGGGATGTATTGGCAGGCCAGCAGATGACAGGCCGTGCTTATACGGCCTCTCAAAGCAACTGGCGGCGGATTGCTCACATCATCGCTGATGAGATTTACAAGCGGTTATTAGGTGAGGACGGGTATTTCGATACGCGGATTGCCTATATCGCGCGGACAGGCCCGCGGCGGCATCAAACAACCCGTCTTGCGATTATGGACCAAGATGGGGCGAACGCGCATATGCTGACCAATGGCAGCTGGTTGACGTTGGAGCCACGCTTTAGTCCAATTAGCGAGAAGCTTGCGTTCCTCTCCTATGCCAATAATCGCCCACGCGTTTATGTCTATGACCTCAATAGCGGGCAGCAGACGATTCTTGGCACATTTGAGGGTATCTCTTTTGCGCCGCGCTTCTCCCCTGATGGGCGGAGCATTATCCTCTCAGCCACAACGCGTGATGGCGGGGCGGATTTGTATCTCATTGACCTTGCTACGCAACATCGGCGTAAGCTGACAGGTACCCCAGGTGTGATTGATACCAGCCCGTGCTTTAGCCCTGATGGGCGGAGCATTGTCTTCAACTCCGATCGTGGTGGTTCACCCCAGCTTTACGTTATGAGTGCCGATGGGGGGAATGTACGGCGGATTTCTTACGGGAATGGGCATTATGGTTCCCCCGTATGGTCACCACGGGGGGATCAAATTGCCTTTACGCGCATTGGTCATGGTGGATTCTCCCTAGGGTTGATGGGCCCAGATGGTGTTGGTGAGCGGACCTTGACAGAAGGCTTCACGGTGGAGAGTCCCAGTTTTGCGCCTAATGGCCGGGCTTTGGCCTTCTGCCGTCAAAATGCCGCTGGAACGGGGGGATCTGGTTTTACCTCTACCATTGAGGTGATTGATGTTGCTGGGTTTAACGAGCATAGCATCCCCACCACAACGGGCGCGTCAGACCCGGCTTGGTCTCCTTTACGGCGGTAAGGGGTATTTCGGTTTTTCTTGTTCGCGCAGTGCGGGCGGGGGAAGGCTCCCTCATATAGGGGGAGATTATTTTGGAGGAATGGTTATGAAAATTACAAAGATTGCCGCTTTAGGCATGGTTTGCGCTTTGGCTGCATGTAGTGGTGGCCATAAAGATGATAATGGTGATGGCAATGGCCAGAACGTATCCCAACAGCAATATAATCAGGGTCCCACACCGGGCAGTGAGGGTGACCTTGTTGCCACAGCAGGGGATCGCATCTATTTCGAGCTGAATAAGAATCAGCTTGATGGCGATGCTCGCGCAACATTGGATAAACAGGCTGAGTGGTTGGCTCGTTATCCGCAGGTGAATATTCTCATCGCAGGGAATTGTGATGATCGCGGGACGGAGGAATATAATATTGCTCTGGGGCAGCGTCGTGCCAATGCGGCGCGTGAATATTTGGAGGCCAAGGGTGTTGCTCCAACACGCATCATGACCATTTCGTATGGTAAGGACCGCCCAACAGCTGATGGTGATACACCAGATGCATGGGCACAAAATCGTAACGCGATTACCTCTGTCCGCTAAGAGTAGTTAGGGGGTTGATGCCCCTTATGGGGAGAAATCGGGCCGGTTGGAGAGACCGGTCCGATTTTATATGTAATGATGGCTCATCGGTGGGGAGTTAAAGAGATTATGCGTCATTCTGCTGAGACTATGACAAGCATGACATGTGCGGTGATGCGGGGGTTAGGGGGGCTTGCCCTGCTATCTTACGCAGTAGCTTCGGTGGCATGGGCGGATGATTCCCTCTCGCGCGAGGCGATCATGAAGCAACATCAAGCTCTTGCTCAACAACATGAGCATAATGCGGATGAGGGCGGGGAAGCTCTTGATGACCTAAGCGATAGCGGTGCCAGCACTGCCGAGCCAGAGACATTGCCTTCACCCGCTCCTAGCACATCAGAGGGGCGCGAGGAGACAACCCGTGCTGCGGCGTCATCGCATCAAAGGGGCAGCAGCGACCTGGTGACCACGCTGCTTGAGCGCGTCACGGCGTTGGAAGGCCAAGTGCGGGAGATGCACGGGCAGATGGAGCAGATGAGCAATCAACTCCATCAAGATGAAGCGACAGTGAATAAGCAGCTTGGTGATATGCAATTTGCTTTGGAGAATGGCCATCATGCTGCGGCTACCCCACATGCGGCGGAGAGTCATGCGGCTCCAGCGGCAGCGGGTGATGCGCCTTCTGCTGCCTCTGCGGCGGTTGTGCCTCATAATGGGGCAGATGCCTTACAAGCGGGGCGAGCTGCTTTGAAAGCACATAATTACAAAGAGGCTGAGGAGCAGGCCCGTCAGGCTATAAAAGAGAGTAAAACGGGGTGGAGCAAAACAGAAGCTCAGTTCTTGCTCGCGCAGTCCCTAGCGGGGCAGAAAGCTTATAAAAATGCGGCTTTAACATACTATGATATTTATAGCCGTACACCGACCTCTCCCCGCGCGCCGGAATCACTGCTTGGGGTTTCGGCCTCTATGTTGGCGTTAGGCAATAAAGCGGCCTCCTGCGAGGCATTGCAGCGGTTACATAAAGAGTTCCCCAATGCATCTGCACGGGTAAAGGCGTCTGAAAAAATCTTCCGTGAGAGAGCATCTTGCCATTAAGGCGGGGGTAGGGACATCGCCCCCTCATCTCATACAGGCTGGGGAGGCAGAGCCGCTTACAGAGGTCGAGTTTCGCGCTTTGATGGCGTTGGTGGAGCCTATAGGGCCTGATGAGGCAGGGCATCCGGTTTGTATTGCGGTATCGGGCGGAGGGGATTCCATGGCCCTTGCCCTTTTAGCGCGGCGATGGCGGCGGCATGTTCTTGCGTTAGTGGTGGACCATGCGTTGCGTGAAGAGTCCGCAGCGGAGGCCCGTTTAACATGTGAGCGTTTAGTGGCGTTGGATATTCCCGCGCGGTTATTAACGTTAGGGCCGTTGGCTGCGGGGGGGCTACAGCAACGCGCGCGTGAGGGGCGTTTTGCTGCTTTGGAGGCAGCATGCGTGGACGCTGGAGCAACGGTTCTTTTGGTTGCCCATCATGAGGCTGACCAAGAAGAAACACTCTGGATGCGGCATGAGCGTGGCAGCGGTACGCGAGGGCTAGCGGGTATGGCCCATCGTGCTGCGCGTGGGCGGATTATAGTGGCACGGCCATTATTGGGGGTCAGGCCAGAGCGTTTACGCGCCACATTGCAGCAAGCTGGTGTGGCCTGGTGCGAGGACCCGTCTAATCAAAATCGCCGGTTTCGCCGTGTTCAAGTGCGGCAAGATATAACCTCAGCGCAGCGGCGTATGATGAGGGAGCTGCAACAAAAGGCGTGTATAGCCCAGCAAGAGGATGACGCATGGGTAGCGCGCTTCCTTGCTCATGGGGTGGCGTGGCAGCCAGAAGGATGGCTAAAGCTGGCTCCTTTTCTGATTCAAACAGCGCATGAGAGGCCGCATATCTTTATAGATGATGGGCTGGATGAAACGCGCTTTGCCGCTTTATGTGATGAGGTGATGGGCCGATTGATTCGGCTCATTGGGGGGCAGGATTATGCTCCTACGCGGCATGCTGTGGCTGCTTTGCGCCGTGCTGGGCATGGGGCGTTAGGGCGGGCTTGTCTTACCCCGTTAAAAGGGCAGGAGCGAGGTTGGATGTTGTACCGTGAGGCACGCAATCTTGCAGGGGCTATGCCCGCTCATACAGGGCAATGGTGGGATGGGCGATGGCGATATTACGGGCCGGAATATTCTGATGTAGTGATTGCTGCTTTAGGCATGCAGGCTACGCGATGGCGTGAGGGGCGTGATGTGCCTGCCTGCATCTTACCGAGTCTGCCGGCTTTATGGCGTGGGGAGGAGCTTGTGGCTGTGCCAGAGGCTATGCGTGGTTTGCGCTCTGATGTCCCCCGTGTGGCTTTTGTATGGGAGGGGGGAATCCCTGTTACGGGTGAGCGTGATTGGCAGAGTGGCTACGCTGAATAGAGGCTATGTAAAGATGAAATCTCTTACATAAATGCAAAAAAGAGCGTCTTTTGTCCCCTTTCTACGTTGTAAGGGGTAGGAACCGAGGCAGAAATACCTATCTTGAGGGGACTAGAGAGAGTCGTGTGGGGTGAAACTGCATGGCCTATTTAATGGGGTATGAAAATAGATGAACAACATTGGCCGTAATGTTGCGATTTGGGTGGTCATCGTTTTGGCAGCCATCGGTGTGCTGGCAGCATTCCAGCCCGGTAGTCATCAGGTGACTCAAAAAATTGCTTATTCCGATTTTGTGCATGACGTGGAAGGCCATGAGGTGCGCTCGGTGACCATTCAGGACCAGAATATCTCTGGTGTACTGACGAATGGGACAGCCTTTGAGACATACGCCCCAGAGGACCCGATGCTCGTCCCGCGTCTTACCTCTGCTGGTGTGCAGGTGACGGCTCATCCATCGCAGAGTGATGATAATTCGGGCTGGCGTTATATCATGGCGTATCTGCCGATTCTGCTTTTGCTCGGCTTAGGCTTCATGTTGTTCCGTCAGATGCAAAATGGCGGTGCCGGTGGGCGTGGGGCGATGAGTTTTGGTAAATCGCGCGCTAAGATGATGGTCGAGAAAAAGGGCCGTGTGACTTTTGCCGATGTTGCTGGGATTGAAGAAGCTAAAGAGGAACTGGTCGAGATTGTCGACTTCCTAAAGGACCCGCATAAATATACCCGGCTGGGGGGGAAGATTCCCAAAGGGGTGTTGTTGGTTGGCCCGCCCGGTACCGGTAAGACCTTGCTCGCCCGCGCCGTTGCGGGGGAGGCGAATGTGCCTTTCTTCAGCATTTCCGGCTCTGATTTTGTGGAGATGTTTGTCGGTGTTGGGGCATCGCGTGTGCGCGATATGTTCGAGCAAGGGAAGAAGAACGCCCCCTGCATTATCTTTATTGATGAGATTGACGCAGTTGGTCGCCATCGCGGCGCAGGCATGGGCGGCGGTAATGATGAGCGTGAGCAGACGCTTAATCAAATGCTCGTGGAGATGGATGGGTTTGATAGTAATGAGGGCGTTATCCTGATTGCTGCGACTAACCGCCCTGATGTTTTGGATTCTGCTCTGCTGCGTCCCGGTCGTTTTGACCGCCAAGTGGTTGTGTCGAACCCGGATGTGAGAGGGCGTGAGAAGATTCTTCAAGTCCATATGAAGAAGTTGCCGCTCTCCTCTGATGTGAATCCAAAAGTGATTGCGCGTGGGACCGTTGGCTTCTCTGGTGCGGAGCTGGCTAACCTTGTAAATGAGGCGGCATTATTTGCGGCACGTTTGGGCTTGCGGACAGTAAGCATGGCGCAATTTGATGAAGCGCATGATAAGGTACGGATGGGCGCAGAACGCCGCTCTGCCGTTATTGAGGAAGAAGAGAAGAAGATGACCGCCTATCATGAGGCGGCACACGCTTTGGCGAGTTATTATAGCCCGAGTGCTGACCCAATGCATAAAGCAACGATCATTCCGCGTGGGCAAGCTTTGGGGATGGTGCAGTCCTTGCCGGAGAAAGATAATCTTGCCTACCGGCGGCAATGGTGCCTCTCTAGGATTGTGATTTGTATGGGAGGTCGCGTTGGTGAGGAGGTTATCTTTGGGCATGATGAGGTAAGTGCCGGGGCGGCTGGTGATATTCAGTCGGCAACAGGCATTGCTCGGCAGATGGTCACACGATGGGGTATGAGCGATAAGCTGGGCATGATGGACTATGCTGATCAGGATACACTCTCTGGCATCACAGCACGGGAGGTGGATCAGGAGGTCCGCAAAATCCTGGATGAGGCCTATGCTACATGCCGCCATATCATTCTGACCCATATGGAGGCGTTTCACCGTGTTGCGCAGGCCTTGTTGGAGTATGAAACTCTAACAGGTGAGGAGATTGGTCGTCTCATCCGTGGGGAGTCTTTAGGCCGTACTGATGAGGAGAATCAGTCCTTCCATGGGCGTAGGCCTTCTGTGCCCTCATTTATTCAAGGGGTGAGTGCTTCTGTTGGGGATGATGGGCCGGTAGCTCCACAACCGGCTTAACGATTCCTTTTAAAAAAGAGGGTTAAGAGCAGGCGTATGGCGGAGGTCATGCGCCTGTTTTGTTAGGGGAAGGCCTTGCGTCCTAAAAGGGAGGCTGGCATCACAGCGGCGATGGGTGTTTTAGTCGATAAAGGGGAAGGGCATGGCAGGTAAACGGACGTTTTTCGGCACGGATGGTATTCGCGGTACGGCGAATATGGCCCCCATGACGGTAGATATCGCCCAGACCCTAGGCCAAGCGGCTGGCTTGTATTTTTGCCGCCAGAGTGAGACAGGCCGCCAACATCGCCATACGATTATTGTGGGGAAGGATACGCGTCTTTCTGGCTATATGATCGAATGTGCTTTGGTCTCTGGCTTTTTATCTGCCGGGGTGGATGTCGTGCTGTTAGGGCCTTTACCTACGCCAGCCGTTGCGTTTTTAACGCGGTCTTTGCGAGCGGATTTAGGCGTGATGATTTCTGCCTCGCATAACCCGTTTACGGATAATGGCATTAAACTTTTTGGCCCTGATGGCTTTAAGCTCTCCGATGCTGTCGAGGCAGAGATTGAAGCTCTGATGGCGGAGGATTTAAGTGGGCAGCTCGCCTCTCCTGCGGCGATTGGTCGTGCCTCTCGGCTGAATGACGCCGCAGGGCGTTATATTGAGAGTGTGAAATCATCCTTCCCCCGTGGGCTACGGTTGGATGGGTTGAAGATTGTTTTGGATTGCGCTCATGGCTCAGCTTATCGTGTGGCTCCGGTCGCTTTGTGGGAGTTGGGGGCAGAGGTCATTACTTTGGGGGCCTCCCCTGACGGGCTGAATATTAATGATGGCGTTGGCTCCACCCATCCAGAAGCCCTATGTGCTGCGGTGCGTGAGCATAAGGCTGATTGCGGCATTGCGTTAGATGGTGATGCAGACCGCGTGTTGATTGTAAATGAGCGCGGCGAGATAGTGGACGGAGACCAGATTTTGGCTCTGATTGCGACCTTATGGCAGCGGTTAGGCTGCTTAAAAGGGACTGAAATTGTCGCAACAGTGATGTCCAATATGGGGCTAGAGGCTTACCTTGCCACGCAAGGTTTAAGCTTATACCGCACTGCGGTGGGGGACCGTTATGTTGTGGAGCGGATGCGTCAAACAGGGGGGAATCTAGGGGGGGAGCAGTCTGGCCATATGGTGTTGTCTGATTATGCGACAACGGGCGATGGGCTGTTAGCGGCCTTGCAAGTGCTGGCGGCGTTGGTCGAGACGGGTAAAAAAGCGAGTGAACTTTGTCAGTTATTTACCCCTTATCCGCAGCGTTTACAGAATGTGCCGTATCAGGAGGTGAACCCGATGACGCATCCTGATTTAAAAGAGATTGTGCAATGGGCGGAGGAGCAGCTTGCTGGAAAGGGGCGGCTTCTTTTGCGGGCGAGTGGGACAGAGCCTTTAATTCGCGTTATGGTCGAGGCGCAGGATAAGGCGTTGGTTGATATGGTTGTAGAGCGTGTAAGTGCGTATATTCGTACATTAACAACAGCTTAGGGTAAAAAAGAGGGGACATTCTGTAACAAGAATGTCCCCCTTGGGAGTAGTGAAGCGTCAAGGCTGGTTAGCCAGCATGACAGAGGTCAGCGACATTATTGCTATGGCCCACTGTTTGCGGTGCCGTAGCTGTGAGGGTTGGTGTTGGGGTGGCTGTTGTTGTGGGGTCTTGCAGAATATACCCACGGCCCCAGACAGTGATAATCATATGGCCCACACCAAACCGCTGTAATTTACGGCGGAGCTTGCAAATAAAGACATCAATAATCTTCATTTCTGGCTCATCAATGCCGCCATAAAGATGGTTTAGGAACATATCTTTAGTAAGCACAGCCCCTTTACGGAGGAGGAGAAGCTCTAAGATGGAGTATTCCTTGCTGGTAAGGTTGAGGAATTGGCCATTCACACTTACCATACGTCCCTCAAGGTCAAGCTCCAGCGGCCCAGCGGTGAGGCGTGGCTCTGGCACTCCATAGGCACGGCGTGTTAAAGCTTGGATGCGCGCTTGGGTCTCGCTCATATCAAAAGGCTTGGTGACGTAGTCATCTGCCCCAGCAGAGAAAGCGGCAACCTTCGTTTTAGCATCTGCATGGGATGAGAGAACCATGATGGGGGTCGTCAGCCGGGACCGCCGCAACTGGCGAATCAATTCCTCACCGGACTGGTCTGGTAAGTCCAAAGCGGTGATGAAAAGATCGTATTGGTAATGTTTGAACATGTCGAGAGCTTCATTAGCTGATTTGACATGCTCAACCTGATAAGAGAACCGTTCCAGCACGGTAATGAGCTGTTCTACAGCGATGCTGTCACTTTCAGCGATAAGAATACGCATAATTCAAACTCCCTTAGACTGGTTGTAGTATGGGGAGTTTATTGCCAATAATGCAACCCTAGATTGTTTAATGAGGGTATCACACAACTAAAAGTATAGGTTTTACGAAAGCTTGTTGCTAGCTCGTTTCGAGCAAAAGTGATGTTCAATCACGATAATTTTACATTTTCCCCTAAAGTAAGGGGAAAGTATCTTCAACAGTTATTTAAACCTTAAATGATGTATATCGGATATAAATTTTTTTGTATCTGTTTTAAATCAAATATTTAACATTCATTAATAAAAGAATTATCTAATTTAATTTTTAAATTAACGTAAAATTATTATATCGTGAACATAATTAACGGGTATGCTTATTATTTTGTGTCTATTTATTGGATTTTTCAATTACTTGTAAGTCAATTTAATGCCATCTTTTCGCCATAAATAGCCCATTATCAGGGGAGTGAATGAAGACGAATCGCATTTTCGTGAAGTCGCTTTAAGCCTGCCCGACATTATTATGCGTTATCGCCAATATATGAGTGATGTGTTCGACCGTTCCAATCAAGGCGCAGGCAACGGGATGGGTTTTATCAGCAACAAAGACAAGGCGTGTCTGGGCGGAGCTTGGGAAAAGGTCCGTTTGGAGGGTAAAGACGGTGGCGTCCTCTTTATGTTGTTGCTCGGCCTCTTTGGCGGCTTCACTGAGGAGGCGAGCGCAAATACGCTCTAAGGCAGGGAGGAGGCGCGCTGCAATCTGTGCCTCTGTTTCCTCTGGCGTGGTTTTATGGTGCGCTATTAGCTCCTCCCACCCTGCGCGGGTGAGAAAGCAGGGGATGCTTCCTTCTGGTGTCTCTCGCTCAGCACGGAGGATGAGACCGTTTTGAGCGAGGGAGAGGACATCCAACTTAGGTAGATGGGCAGGGTCGAGCGTAATGGCCATGGGCGTTTATCCTGCTTGACGTTACACCCATTCCCCTGCACGCATGAGAGGAACGCGCTGGCCGTCTTTCACACCGTCAATATCAATCTTGCCAGAGCCAATCATCCAATCAATATGAATCATGGAGTGATTGGCCCCACGGGCGATGAGCTCATCTTCGCTCAAGCCTTCAGGGTCGATCATACATTTTGTGTAGGCTTGGCCGAGGGCTATATGGCACGCGGCATTTTCATCAAAAAGGGTGTTTTGGTAGAGAATACCGCTTTGGGAAATTGGTGAGGAATGAGGCACAAGGGCCACCTCCCCAATGCGGCGCGCACCTTCATCACTCTCCAAAATCCGTTGGAGGACATCTTCGCCCTTTTGAGCATGGGCCTCCACGATGCGGCCTTTCTCAAACCGGACCTGAATCCCATCAATGAGGGACCCTTGATGAAACAGCGGCTTCGTGCTGGAGACGGTACCTTCTACCCGCGCACAATGGGGAGTCGTAAAGACTTCCTCCGTTGGGATATTAGGGTTGCAGACCACACCATTGCCCGCAGCTTCTGCCCCACCTGTCCAGAGGTGCCCATCTGCGAGGCCAACGGTAAGGTCCGTCCCCGGCCCGGTGAAGTGCAAGGCATCAAACCGAGCGTCATTGAGCATAGCAGCGCGGGCATGGAGGGTTTTATTATGCTCTGCCCAAGCCGCTACAGGGTCTGCAACATCCACGCGGGAGGCATGGAAGATGCCTTTCCATAAGGCAGCGAGGGCTTCATCCTCTGGGAGATGGGGGAAGACCTGCTGCGCCCAAGCGGGGGTAGCACAGGCGATGATGTTCCAATTAATATCAAAGCTTGTGATAAGCTCCATCGCGGGGCGATGAGCAGCGGAGCTTGCCCGGCTCGCACGGGAGATATGCTCGGGGTTTTGCCCCTTTAGAAGGGTGGGGTTGCCCCCGGTGATGGCCATGCGGGCTGCGCCATTGCGGAAGGCTTCAGCCATGCCATTGGCCAGCCAGCCTGCAGCTGTATCAAAGCTCTCCTCACGGGCGTGGTGGAAACGGGCCAGAGTGGTTTCATCATCCTGATACAGCGTTGTGACGAGTGAGGCCCCTGCTTTATAAGCATGGGTGGTGATGCGCCGGATAAGCGGGACGGCTTCCAGCCCTGCGGTAATAATAAGCTGCTGGCCGGGTGTAATATTTAACCCCGTGCGGACGGCAACTTCTGCTAGACGGTCTAAAAGCTGGTCATGGGTGAAAGAAGATGTAGGCATCGTCATATAATCCTTTGGAGAGGCTGCATGGGGGCGTTTAGCGGGGGAGTATGTCATCAAGTGCGGTGAGGAGGCTATCCATCTCCTCATCTGTGCCGATGGTGATGCGTAACCAATCGCTGATGCGTGGGCTATCACCTTGATGGCGGACAATGATGGCGCGTTCCCGCAAGGCGGTGAAGATATGCGCCGCAGAGCAAGAGGGATGATGGACTAAAATAAAATTAGCCGTGGAGGGGAGGACTTCCATCCCACGCTTTTGCAAAGCCGTGATAATGCGCTCGCGCGTGGTGATGATGCGGGCTGTTGTTTGTTTAAGCCATGCCTCATCACGGATGGAGGCTTCCGCCCCTACTTGGGCAGGGCGGGAGAGAGGGTAGGAGTTGAAGCTATCCTTCACGCGTGTCAGCCCTTCAATTAAGGGGGGCGAGCCAATGGCGTATCCTACGCGCAGCCCTGCTAATCCTGATGATTTGGAGAAGGTGCGAATGACAAGAAGATTGGGATAGCGGTCGATTAAGCTGATAGCACTCTCCCCACCGAAATCCACATAGGCTTCATCAATCACCACAACCTGTTCCGAGACGCGTTGGAGAAGTGATTCAATGGCCGGTAAAGGCAGGCTGATGCCTGTATTGGCATTAGGGTTAGCAATGATGATGCCCCCCGTAGGCCCTTCATAATCTTCTGGCGCGATGGTGAAATCATCGCGTAGTGGGATGGTACGGTATGTTAGCCCAAATAATTGGCAATAGATGGGGTAGAAGCCATATGTCACATCGCTGAAGAGGACAGGGGCATCATCTTGGAATAAGGCGCGGAATGTGTGAGCGAGGACCTCATCAGACCCATTGCCGACAAAAACACACTCAACGGGGACATTTGCTTGCACGGCAATGGCTGTACGCAGGGCTAGGGCGGTAGGGTCTGGGTACAAGCGCAGCGTGTCATCAGCACTGGCTTTGATAGCCTCTAGCGCGCGCGGAGAAGGGCCGTAGGGGGATTCGTTGGTATTGAGCTTAACCAGCTTTGCCATGCGTGGCTGCTCGCCGGGGATATAGGGCTTGAGGGTATGGACTCGTTGGTTCCAAAAGCGGCTCATGGGTTTGGTGCCTTTGCTTCAAAGAGGCTGCCAAGACCTTGACGATGGGCAAGGTCGCGTGCGGAGAGGCCCTCAGCATCGCGGAGGTCTGGGTTGGCCCCATGGTCTAGCAAGAAGCGCGCCATTGCTTGCCGCCCAAACATGATGGCGAACATAAGAGGTGTCCGCCCTGCATGATTAGGATGATCCACCTTCGCCCCATGCTCTAAGAGGAGGCGGGCAATGGGTTCAAAGCCTTTAAAGGCCACACCGGAGAGGGCGGTTGCCCCTTTTGCATCCACGCCATTAGGGTCGGCCCCGCGCTCTAGCAGCAAACGCGCGGTATCGAGCTGCTCATTATAGGTTGCGACAATGAGGGGCGTATAACCTTGGTTGTTGGTGCAATCTGCGGGCATCCCAGCGTCCAGAAATTGCGTAACAAGGTCAGTCTCCCCATTACGGGCAGCATCAATAAAGAGCGTGGTAATTTGCTCTGGGGTGAAGGACATAGTGGGTTGGGACATGGGCAGGGTGCTTTTTAAAAAAGGAGAACAGACTGATTAACAAGTATATCTACTCTCTTGCGTGTGAGCGGTAAGGTCAAGAGGGGGAGACGGTGCGGCAGGTATGTGCAGGGAGGGGCGATAATGGTCACTCTGCCGTTATGAGGATGAAATTATAGGGAAAATTAACCTTATTTGCGTGTTAGGCATTGCGTTCTTTTGCCGTATAAGGCCAGTTGTAGAATGTCTGGACTGTCATTTGGCTGTGTTAAGGGGCACAGGGCTGATGGCAGGCGACCGGACGATGTTTTGACTTAAGGACGTTAGATCAGTGAATAGTATGCTGTCTCAACTTGGCATAGACACGATCCGCACATTGGTGATGGATGGTGTAGAGCGCGCAACATCCGGCCATCCGGGTACCGCAATGGCTCTGGCTCCGGCTATGTATGCTTATTGGCAGTTTACAATGTATTATAATCCGGCTGATCCCTTTTGGCCGGGGCGGGATCGATTTATCCTCTCAGGAGGGCACGCCTCCATCCTGCTTTATGCGACTATTTTCCTCGCTGGTGTGAAGGATATAGAGGACGGAAAGGTCGTGGACCGTCCCGCGCTTACCTTGGAGGATTTAAAGAACTTTCGCCGGTTTGAGGCGCGCACGCCGGGCCACCCAGAATATGGCCTCACCGCAGGGGTGGAGATGACCACAGGGCCTTTAGGCCAAGGGTGCAGTAGTGCCGTAGGTATGGCGATGGCCGAGCGGTGGTTGGCAACGCGTTATGGCAGGCCGGGGTTTGATTTGTTTGGCTATCACATCACAGCCTTTTGTGGCGATGGTGATGTGATGGAGGGGGTAGCCAGTGAGGCGGCCTCTTTTGCAGGGCATCTCAAATTAGGCAATCTGACATGGGTGTATGATAGCAATCGCATCTCGATTGAAGGCTCTACAGATGTGACCTTCACTGAAGATGTTGCTGCACGTTTTGCCGCTTATGGCTGGCAGGTCCTGGAAGTTGAGGATGGGAATGACGTCCCCGCTATTTGCGCGGCTCTCAAGCAAGGGCGGGAGGAGACGGACCGCCCGACTTTGATTATCCTGAATACCATCATCGGCTATGGCGCACCGGGCAAAGCCGGGACGGCCTCGGCCCATGGTGAGCCGCTGGGTATGGAGGCCCTTATAGGGGCTAAGAAGGCCTATGGTTGGCCGCATGATGCCCCACATTTTACCGTCCCGGATGGAATAAGGGAGCATTTTGAGGCCCTCTCTGGCAAGCGCGGGGCGGAAGCGCAAGCGCGGTGGGAGGAGCAATTTGCGGCTTATTGTGTGCAATATCCGCAAGAAGGGCGGGAGTTAAAGCATATTTTCGCTGGCACGCTCCCAGAAGGGTGGGAGCATAACTTCCCCCATTATCCCACAGATGCAAAGGGGATTGCCTCGCGCCAAAGTTCTGGTGAGGTGCTCAATGTCATGGCAACTCATGTGCCGTGGCTTATGGGGGGAGCGGCGGACCTTGCCCCTTCGACACGGACCCTGATTAAAGGGGAATTCTCTTTGCAGGCACCCTCTAACCAAGGGGAAGGCAGCGGGCATTATGGTGGGCGTAATGTTCATTTTGGTGTGCGTGAACATGCCATGGCAGCCATTTGTAACGGGCTGGCTTTAAGTGGGCTGCGGCCTTTCTGCGCTGGGTTTGTAATTTTCTCGGATTACATGAAGCCTGCGATGCGTCTTGCCGCGTTGATGCACCTGCCTGTGATTTATGTGCTGACACATGACTCCATCGGCGTGGGGGAGGATGGGCCAACGCACCAGCCTATCGAGCAATTTGCCCAGTTCCGCTCCATGCCGGGGCTTACATTGTTGCGCCCTGCTGATGCTAATGAGGTGGTAGAGAGCTGGCGTGTTGCGATGGGCCATCGCTCTGGGCCGGTGGCTCTTGCTCTTACGCGCCAGAATCTCCCCACATTGGACCGTAGCCGCTATGCCTCTGCCGCTGGTGTGGCGCGTGGGGGGTATGTTTTGGCAGATTGTGAAGGCACGCCAGAGATTTTGCTGTTAGCATCAGGCTCTGAGGTCTCTTTGGTGGTAGAAGTGTATGAGCGTCTCTCTGCTGAGGGGGTTAAGGCGCGCGTGGTGTCTATGCCGAGTTTCGATCTGTTCGATGCGCAAGAGAAAGCCTATCGTGATGCTGTATTGCCATCTGCGGTGCGCTTGCGGGTCGGGGTCGAGATGGCGTCATCCTTTGGGTGGGACCGCTATATCGGTCTAGATGGTGTCGTTATCGCGATGAATCGCTTTGGCGAATCTGGTGCTGCGGCGGAATTGATGGAGAAGTTCGGCTTTACGGTAGAGGCTGTGTACACACAAGCACGCCGTTTGTTGAGCCAACAAACGGCTTGATGGAGGAGGAAAGATATGGGGCGTAAGCCGGACACCCCCCTTACGCGTCTGGCAGGATACGGCCAATCTATTTGGCTCGATTTTATCAGGCGGGATTTTATTGAAGAAGGCCGTTTGGCCTCTCTGGTGAAGGAGGATGCCCTTAAAGGGGTGACCTCCAACCCGGCGATTTTTGAGCAAGCTATCGGCCAAGGGGCGGAATATGAGGAAGCCGTGCAGGAGCTACTGTGTGAGGAGAGCTTGCCTGCTGGTGCCTTGTATGAAGCCGTAGCGGTGGCGGATATCTGCCAAGCTTGTCGTGTCTTGCGCCCTGTATTTGATGAGACATCCGGCCGGGATGGTTATGTCAGCTTAGAGGTTTCACCCTATCTAGCTGATGATGCTGAGGCCACGTTGCATGAGGCTCGCAGGTTATGGCAGCGTGTTAATCAGCCCAATGTGATGATTAAAATCCCCGCGACAGAGGCCGCCCTCCCAGCGATTGAGCAGGCCATTGCGGAGGGGATAAATGTTAATATCACGCTGCTTTTTGCTCAATCCATGTATGAAAACGTGCTGGAGGCTTATCTGCGTGGATTAGAGGCGCGCGTTCAGAGAGGTCAACCCATCGCCCAGATTGGGAGCGTGGCATCCTTCTTCGTAAGTCGCATTGATGGGCGGATTGATGCGATGATAGACCGGCGCATCGCTGCGAGGGACCCGCAAGCGGACGCGTTGAAGCGTTTGCGTGGGAAGGTTGCTATTGCCAATGCGCGTATGGCGTATCAACATTATTTGCATGTTGTGGCGAGTCCGCGTTGGCAAGCTTTGGCAGAAAAGGGCGCGCAAACCCAGCGTTTGCTTTGGGCCAGTACGAGTACAAAAGATAAGACCTATCGTGATGTCCTCTATGTAGAGGAGCTGATTGGCGAGGATACTGTCAATACGGTACCACCACATACGCTCGAGGCGTTTAGGGACCATGGTGTGCCCCAAGCGCGCTTAGCGGATCATGTGGAGCAATCGCGCCTGATTCTAGAGGATGCAGACCGGCTAGGACTTGATCTCCCAGCGGTAACCACCACGTTGTTGGGCGAAGGTGTAGCAGCGTTTAAAGCTGCTTTTGATGGATTACTCGGTGCGGTTGCAGCCCGCCGAGAGGCTGTTTTGGGGGGACGTCTTATGCGAGTATCCTTAGCATTATCGGATGAGTTGGATAACGCTGTTGTCGCAGCGGGTAAAAGCTGGACGCAGGATGGTAAGGTGCGCCGCCTGTGGGAGCGCGATGCGTCTGTTTGGACAAATGGGCCAGAGAGCAAATGGCTCGGCTGGCTTGATGTCGTTAAAGATGGCATGGCCCATATTAATGCCTACGAGGCCTTACAGCGCGAGGTAAAAGAGCGCGGTTATAGCGATGTGCTGCTCCTTGCGATGGGTGGCTCTAGCCTTGGGCCGGAGGTTCTGGCGGAGATATTTGGCCAGGTATCTGACGGGCCGAAGTTGCATGTGCTGGATAGCACGGACCCGCAGCAGGTTGCGAGCTTTGCTAAGGCGATTGATCCTACCAAGACACTCTTCATCGTTTCCAGTAAATCGGGCAGCACGCTCGAGCCAAATATTCTTTTTGCGTATTTCTGGGCCTTAGCGGGGACAGCCCTTGGCCGTAAACCGGGGGACCGCTTTGTAGCGGTGACAGACCCCGGCTCCTCGCTTGAGACTGTAGCGCAGGATCACGGTTTTGCGCATATCTTCCACGGTAATCCAGAGATTGGGGGGCGGTATTCTGTTCTCTCCCCCTTTGGTCTCACCCCCGCAGCCGCTGCCGGATATGATGTGCGTGCGTTGTTGAACTGCACACAGCTGATGATTGAGGCATGCGATGCCTCTGTCCCCCCTGTGACGAATCCGGGTGTAAATCTTGGTTTGGCTCTCGGTGTGGCGGCAACGACCTTCCGGCGGGATAAGGTGACCTTTGTTGCCTCTGAGCAGATTGCCTCCCTCGGGGCATGGCTAGAGCAGCTTTTGGCAGAAAGTACGGGTAAGAGCGGTACGGGGCTCATCCCTATTGATGGCGAGCCGTTGGGCCGGCCGGATGTCTATAGTGATGACCGCATCTTTGTGGAGTTGCGGCTTGGGCATGAGCCTGTAAGCCCGGGGCTGAAAGCTCTGCGTGAGGCAGGTCACCCAGTCGTGACACTGCATCTTGATACGGTGGAGCAGATTGTCCAAGCCTTCTTTGTCTTTGAGTTTGCAACAGCCGTAGCGGGTTCTGTTTTGGGGATTGACCCGTTCGATCAACCTGATGTGGAGTTTAGCAAGGTTGAGACGCGGAAACTGACAAAAGCTTATGCAGAGACAGGGCGTTTGCCAGAGGAAGCCCCCTTTGCAAAGGATGGCAACCTCGCTTTTTATGCTGATGAGCGTAATCATGAGGCTTTGGCGGGGAAGGATGCCAAAGCCATCCTCAAAGCGCATTTTGACCGCGTAGGGAAGAATGATTATATTGGTCTCCTGGCTTACATTGAGCGAAATAAAGCTCATATCGCTTGGGAGCAGACGGTTAGGGTGGCGTTGAGAGAGCAGCTCCATGTGGCAACAGCAGCGCAGTTTGGCCCGCGTTTCCTCCATTCGACAGGTCAGGCCTATAAAGGAGGCCCCAATAGCGGTGTGTTCCTCCAAATAACGGCAGATGATGCTGCTGACCTGTCTATCCCGGGCTATGCGTATAGCTTTGGCGTTGTCAAAGCCGCCCAGGCCAGAGGGGATTTCGATGTTCTTGCCTCGCGTGGGCGTCGTGCTTTACGCGTGCATATTACAGGGCCGTTGCAAGCAGGGTTGGACCGTCTCGCTCAACTGGTGACAGAGATTTTAAAAGGAGCTTGAGGATGCGTATCGGAATTATTGGGCTAGGCCGTATGGGCGGTAATATTGCCGTCCGCCTGACTCGTAAAGGCCATGATGTCGTTGCGTTTGACCGGACCGCTGCCGTTATCGACCGCACCGTTGAGCGTTGCGAGGCAGGGCGTGCGCAGGGGGCTCCTACTTTTGAGAAAATGGTGGAGCTTCTCTCTGGGGAAGAACGCCGCGTGATTTGGGTCATGTTGCCAGCGGGGAAGGTCACTGAGGATTGCATCCAAAAGCTTGCCCCTCTCTTGGGGAAGGGTGACATCATCATTGATGGTGGCAATACCTATTACAAAGAGGATATTCGCCGCGCGAAAGAGCTAGGTGAGCGGGGCATTGATTATATTGATGTCGGCACATCTGGCGGTGTGTGGGGGTTAGAGCGCGGCTATTGCATGATGTATGGCGGCGAGAAACATGCTGCTGATTATGTGGACCCGATTCTTGATGCATTGGCACCGGGTGTTGGTGATGTGCCGCGTACGCCAGACCGTGAAGATGATGGCCGTCACGACCAACGGGCCGAGAAAGGCTATCTTTATTGCGGCCCTGCTGGGGCAGGCCATTTTGTGAAGATGATTCATAACGGCATCGAATATGGCATGATGCAGGCCATTGCCGAGGGGTTTGATGTTCTCGCCAGCAAGAACTCTGCCAAATTGCCTGAAGATGAGCGTTATGACCTTCACCTAGCTGATATTGCAGAGGTGTGGCGTCGTGGCAGTGTCGTCTCCTCTTGGTTGTTAGACCTCACAGCCGAGGCTCTTGCCCGCTCTTCCGACCTAAGCGAGTTTAGTGGGGAAGTGCAGGATTCTGGTGAAGGACGCTGGACGATTGAGGCAGCGATTGAGGAGGATGTGCCCGCTCCTGTGATGACAGCGGCCCTCTTTACACGCTTCCGCTCTCGGACAGGTAATAATTTTGCCGAGAAAGCTCTCTCCGCCATGCGTTACGGCTTTGGTGGGCATGTAGAGCGTAAAAAATAAAAGGCCTGGTATAGGGCGTAAGGGGCGGTTGGGGGCATCCGCCCCTAGCCTCCTTTAAGGAGGATGGTCAGGATGAGCGATACAGCCCCCATAATCAAATTGGTGTTGTCAGATATGGATGGCACCATTCTCGGCCCCGATAAACGCCTTTCCCCTGCGACATGCAAAGCGGTGGAGCAGCTTGCCGCGCATCATGTCCCTGTTGCGCTTGTAAGTGCGCGTTTGCCTGCGGCGATTCTGCCTTATGTGCGGCAGTTAGGGCTAAAGGGGCCGTGCGCGGGGTTTAATGGGGGGGTGTTCTTTTCCCCTGATGGCACAATTTTAAAGAGCTATCGTTTCCCACCCGAGGATGTAACAGCCTTGCTGGCACGGCTTGCGCCCTTGCCGGTAGAGCTATGGTTCCAGACCGAACGTGAATGGCTTGTTAGGGATGCAAGTACGGCTTTAGTACAACGCGAGCATAATTTAACAGGCATCACCCCGCGGGAAGTTGCTGAACTTTCCTTACAAGATGAGGCTGTGAATCGTGTGATGGTATGCTCGGAGGATACGGCCTTAATCGCGCGGTTAGAGGCTGAATTGCCTGCGTCTTTTGGGGGGCGGGCCAGTATGTTGCGTTCAGCACCACATAAATTGAACATTACGCCCGCCCTAGCCAATAAGGGTGATGCGGTGAGGGAGCTTGCCCAGCTTTATGGCGTAACCCCGCAGAATGTAGCGGTTTTGGGTGATGCGCCGAATGATTTACCGATGTTGAGCGTAGCGGGGATGAGCATTGCGATGGGCCAAGCCCCAGAGGGCGTAAAGGCGCAGGCACGCTATGTGACAAAAACACCTGCTGAAGATGGCTGGGCATATGCGGCAGAGAGGTTCATTATACCCGCAGCCCTATCACAATAGGGTAGTTAGTGATTCGGAGAGTTATGGGTATGACAACAGATATGCGCTACGCCGTTGTGGATGTGTTGAAGGATGCTGATGCTGTCGCCATGAAAATGGCAGAGCTATTAATAGAGACGGTGCGTAATAAGCGGGACGGTAAGGCCCGTATTGCGCTTTCTGGTGGGTCCACCCCTAAAAAATTATTCTCGATTCTTGCACGTCCAGAGGTAGCGCAACAAATTGATTGGTCACGCGTAGAGATTTTCTATGGGGATGAGCGTCATGTGCCAGAGGGCCATGAGGATAGCAATCATACGAGTGCTAAGACATTATTGCTCTCCAAAGTAGCGATTCCGGCCGCTCAGATTCATCCTATGCCGACAAAAGGGACCGCCCAAGCTGATGCCGCACAGTATCAAACCGTGTTGGAACATGCTTATGGCCGTAAGACATTAGAGGCAGGGCATCCCCTTTTTGATATCGTCATGCTGGGCTTAGGGACAGATGGGCATACGGCCTCCCTCTTTCCCGGTGAGGCTGTTTTACAAGAGAAAACCGCTTGGGTAGGGGTATCCGCCCCCAAAACAGCCCCGCATGAGCGTCTTACCCTGACATACCCAGCCATTGCCTCTAGCAAGTTAGTGGTCTTTTTGGTGACGGGGGAAAATAAAGTACCAATGTTGGCCCGTTTGCGTCAGGGGGATGGCAGCATCCCATCAGGGTGTATTGTATCAGAGGGAGAAATCCTCATACTGGCCGACAGTGCTGCTGCTGGAGAGCCTTCATGAACGTTGATGACTGCAAACGTGCCGCTGCTCATTATGCCGCCAGCCTCGTTGAATCGGGGATGGTTGTTGGGCTTGGCACAGGCAGTACTGCCGCCTTCATGATTGAGCGTCTAGGCGAGCGTGTGGCTGAGGGGCTGGATATTCTAGCCATTCCGACATCTGAGGAATCGGCTGCTTTAGCTCGTGCAGCAGGGATTAAAATCACAACATTTGCAGAGCATTCTGTAGTCGACATCACCATTGATGGTGCTGATGAGGTTGAGCGTAAGACGCTACATCTCATCAAGGGGCTAGGGGCGGCTTTGCTGCGTGAGAAGATTGTTGCGCAGGCATCACGGCGTTTTGTCGTTATTGTCGATGCGACAAAACCGGTGAACCAGCTTGGCGAGCGGGTGCCCGTACCTGTGGAGGTTGTTCCTTTTGGGTATGAGGCAACGGCGGCCCGTCTGGAAGCCATGGGGGCAAAGATAATCCGCCCCCGCAGGAAGCTTACTGGTGAGCTTCTTACTACCGATAATGGGAATAGAATACTCGATTGTACCTTTGGCCCTATTGAGGATGTGCGGGCATTAGCATCCCGCCTTGATGGGATTGTAGGTGTGGTGGAGCATGGACTGTTCCCCAATATGGCAACCGATGTACTGGTTGCAACCGAACGGGAGGTTGAACAATGGGCGCCATGACAGAGCAAGAGGCAGCCAAAGCTGCCGCTGGTATCGCTCCGCATTATATTGTGGTGATGGGTGTTTCTGGCAACGGTAAGACGACTGTAGCGGAGTTGCTATCTAAGAGTCTTGGATGGCCGTTTCAGGAAGGTGATGACCTTCACCCCAAGGCGAATGTGGAGAAGATGCGTTCTGGCCACCCGTTGACCGATGAGGATCGCGCGCCTTGGCTGGAGCTATGCCATGACTGGCTGGCAAAATGTGCCGAGAAGGGAACAGGTGCTGTGCTGACCTGCTCCGCGCTGAAGAAGAAATATCGCGAGGCTCTTGCTAAGCATATTCCGGTTCAGTTCGTTTACCTGAAGGTAGACCCGAAGATTATCGAGGAGCGTTTGCAGCATCGCGTGGGGCATTATATGCCACCTTCCTTGCTGCCAAGCCAGTTGGCTACTCTTGAGGAGCCAACGGATGATGAGCCTGTTATCCGCGTACCGGGTGATGCTACCCCAGAGGAATTGCGTGACCGCGTGATTGAGCGTCTGCGTGTTGTTCCTCCGCCGGAGAACTTCTAACTCAAGGCCGCTTATGCGGTTTAGGACGTTTTTTTAACGAGATGAAATAGCGGGGTTTCGGCCCCGCTATTTTTGTGAGGAAGGGGGATCATTTTATCAAATTGAGGCTTTGCTATTGTGACGCTAAAACAGTAGGACCGCGTATAAAGAGGGACCGGCTGAGGGACATAACATGATGACATTAGTAGATTGCCCCATTCCTGCTCTACAGGGCAGTGTTTTCCCCGGGCAGCCTGAGGTCCAAATAAGGCGTAATGTTATTTATGTTCCACGGGCAGATGGAGGGCGTGATACGGCGTTTGGTCTTTTCTCGGAGACAGGGCGGCAGATACTCGACCATGCTTTATTTTCCAACTATCCTCAAACTGTAAAAAGCCAAGGTCTCACAACATCTCTTACGACATCATCGCACCGGCTGCGCCTTAAAGAGCGTATTATTTACGGTGGTGTTATTGGCAATCATTATGGGCATTTTATTACGGAATGTCTGGGTGTTTTGGTTTATTGTTTGCAGAATCCCGACCCAGAGCGGCATATTTTGTTTCATAGTGATATGACCGTGGGGGAGATTTTTGCCACGCCGTGGATGGCAGAGCTTTTCTCTTATTGCGGTATTAAAGCCGAGCAGATTCTTATCCCGCATTTACCCGTTATTGTGGAGGAGCTGCTCCTCCCCGGGCAGGCTTTTAGCGAGGATGGCTTTATATATGAGACTTATGGCAAAATCTGCCGGCAGATAGGCGAACGTGCTCTCCCGCAGGAGATGCGAGAGCGTAAGGTGCAGCCTGTTTATTTAAGCCGTGCGGCTTTAAAGACGGGATCCCGCCAGTTGGTGAATGAGGATGCGCTCATTAAAGCGTTGGAGCAGCGCGGGGTGAAGATTGTGGTCCCAGAGCAATTAAGTGTGCGGGAGCAAATCTCTCTTTTTGCGTGTCATCCTATTATTGGTCTTATGGGGTCTGCGTGGCATACGGCCATCTTCACAGATTATGTGCGTGGCGTTGCTTTATGTTTTGATGACCACGTCTATCGCTCCTTCCCTCTTATGGATGCTGTGCATGATGCGCGTGTCGCTTATGTGCAGGTAAAGCCTAGCGGGCAAACGTATGTCCCTTCGCCACATGGCTTTCATGAAGCCTGTATGTTCGAAAAGCCCGAGGATGTCGCTAATGCGCTTTTGGTACGCTTAGCGCAGCTTATGCGGGAGGAGAAACATCCTCCTGCGCCGCGTGTATCACGCGCGATGCTTCCCACGCCCTCCCTTGGGGAGAGGATTGGTATCTTCAAGCTTTATTCTGGTCTTGGTGAGCCGGTGATGTTGCATACTGCTTCCGAGATCGTCTCTTGTTGTGGCTCTACAAATCGTTGGCATGTGCCTATTCTGGCTCTTATTGTGGGGGATGTGGCCTTCCTCTGTGCAGAGGATGATTGCTTACCATGTTTGGATATTGTCCATGATGAGCGGGAGCCGCTGCTCTCCTACCGTATCCTTCGGGAGGGAGAGCGTGTGAGCCTGCAACATCCCAAAACAGGCTTATGGTTAAAGGCTCCGCCCGCCCATATGGGCCTGCCTTTGCATAGTGATGGAACAGAACGTCTTGATTGGGAGCAATTCACCCTACAGCCCCATAATGTAACATGGGCGCGCGGGCGGTTGCAGCAGGTTCTTACTTTATTAGGGCATAAATGCCGCTCCGGCACATGGGATGAGCAGAGCGCGCATCAAACCGGCCTTGCTGCCGCGTGGCACCGTATGTTCCATGAGGTGGAAGAAACAAGCCGTGATTAAAGAGCCGCGGTTTGCCAGCCCGGCCCAATAATCGCAACACGGCGGTGGCGACCTGTCCCTTGTAAGATGATGGCCTCGCATGTCTCCAGATAAGTGAGTTGCCGCCGGGCGCGTCCTAAGGAGTGTGTGCCGTAAGCGCGGGCAAGGGCGGCATCATCAGGGCATGGCTTGCCCTCCATCGCAGCCCGGGCGAGGAGGAAATAAACAGGCTGCATATCATCCGGTAAGCGTCCGGCCCGTTGTTGAATATCCTGCCATTCTTCGCTCTCAGCTTGCTCGCGCGTTAGGCCGCATCGGATGGTGCTGAGCATGGTCTGGAAGCGCGCCATAGGCAGTAAATTGCGTGAGAATCCTGCTAAACGCGCCCGCATTTGGAAGTCTTGATACAAGGTAGCAAGCGGGCGATAGGCTGCGTCTTTATCCTGCCCTGTTTCTGCAACAAGTTGCCAGAGGGTCTCTGGGTCTGGATCGGTGGAGAGGCTGGCTTGCTGTTGTTCCTCTGCGGCACGGTTTGCACTATAGGCATCAAGTTGGGCGAGGAGGTCCGGCTTGGGGGCAGCAGGCTCTTTACGCGGGCGGGGTGTTGGCTCGGCAACAGGCTCTAAGATGAGGTCGCGTAATTCCTCCACAGGCATGGAGGGTTGCTCTAAGGGCATAAGGGCTGGGCCGCCTGCATGGCTTGCGGTTTCCACCGGGCCAATCGTGACCCGTTGAGGCCGGCGGGCGAGTGCGGGGCCGAGGGCCATAAATTGCCCGCGGGCAAGGTCACGAAAGCTCTCAGCAGCGCGGCGTTCCATCCCTAAGAGGTCCGCGGCACGGGCCATATCAATATCAAGGAAGGTCCGCCCCATAAGGAAGTTGGAGGCCTCTGCGGCGACATTCTTCGCAAGCTTGGCAAGGCGTTGAGTAGCGATAATCCCCGCCATACCGCGCTTACGCCCGCGGCACATGAGGTTGGTCATGGCATTGAGGGAGAGGCGGCGCGCTTCATCAGAGGTATCCCCCCCTGCGATGGGGGCAAAAAGTTGCGCCTCATCCACAACGACTAAGACGGGATACCAATAAGCGCGTGGGGTATCGAACATTCCACTCAGAAAGGCCCCAACGGAGCGGAGTTGCCCTTCTGCCTCACTTTGTTCCAGATTCAGCACAACAGAGGCACGATGCATACGCACGCGTTCCCCCGCCGCGCGGAGGCTGGCCTCGGATTGTGTATCTGTCTCAATCACGAGATGGTCGTATTTTTCAGCAAGGGTGACGAAGTCCCCCTCTGGGTCGATGATGACTTGCTGGACGAGGGTCGCACTCTGCTCCAATAACCGGCGGAGGAGGTGGGATTTGCCAGAGCCAGAATTACCCTGCACGAGCAAACGCGTAGCGAGCAATTCGGGGAGGTCAATATGGGCATCCTCACCGCGGGAGGTCGTGCCAAGGAGAAGGGGGCCAAACTGTGATGAACTCATGCAGGTAGTTTACCGGGCAATGCGCCAGAGAGCCAGAGATGAACGCCCTCTGCGCAAAGATAAGCGGTCGAAAAACACCCTTGGAGCAAATATCCCCCCGTTGGAGCCTCCCAATCAAGCATTTCTCCACAGGCGAATAAGCCGGGCTGATGATGGAACATGAGATGCTCATCCAAAGCATCCTGTTTGACCCCACCGGCCGTTGAGATAGCACGGTCTAATGCGGCTGGTGCGGTGAGGGTGAGGGGGAGATGCGTAATCGCTTGTGTTAGCTCATCAGGGCTGCGGGCTTCGGGGCAGAGGAGGGTGAGCAGCTCGCGCATGGTGCGGTCTAACCCTAAGGCTTTGCGGAGCTTATTGCTCCGGCTTTCACGCAGGCGTTGGCGTGCCAAACGCTCCCTTATTGCGTCCGCCTTTAAGGTAGGGCGTAAGGAGAGATGCAGGGTGATAGGGCGCGGGTGGTTCTGCGCCAGGGCCTCACGCAGAGGGGCCGAGAGGGCATAAAGGGGAGCCCCCTCAAGCCCGCGTTTGGTGATGATGAGGTCCCCACGTTTGGTCTGGCCTGCAAAGCTGAGCGTAACCCCGCGTAATGTGGCGCCCTCATGCCGGGTGAGGACGTCATCCGGCCAGTCGGGCATAAAGCCACAATTTGAGGGCGCAAACGGCGTGCAATAAGGGGTTAGGAGGGAGGCCCATTGGCCATCACTGCCCAAGCGGGACCAGCTACTTCCCCCAAGGGCGAGGATAACCGCCGAGGCAGGCTGCGTTACACCCCCTTTTGGCGTCTGGAAGGTGAGGGTTAGCCCTTCTTGGCCGATGAGTTTATGATGGGGAAAGAGCTGCACCCCTTGCTGTTGCAGTCGCGCAAGCCATTGGCGCAGAAGGGGTGAGGCTTTAAGAGAGTGCAGGAATACCCGGCCAGAGCTGCCCACAAAACAAGGCGTGCCAAGCCCTTCAGCCCAATTTTGGAGGTCTGTGGGGGAAAAGGCGCGTAAAGCGGGTTCTAACCAATGGCGCGCGGGGCCATAGCGGGTGAGGAAGGTCTCTAGCGGCTCGCTATGGGTGAGGTTGAGGCCACTACGCCCTGCCATAAGGAGCTTGCGCCCCGGCCGCGCCATATGGTCGTAAAGATGAACCTGATAGCCGCGCTTGCTCAATAATTCCGCAGCGAAAAGCCCTGCAGGGCCAGCACCAATAATCGCAATAGGGGCAGTAGGAGCCGTAGCATGATGGCACATAGAGGGGCGTATCCGGCGATAATATCGTGTGAAGAGGAGGCTGTAGCTGTTGTTAGCCTGTTCTGTAGCGAGGGGAAAGATGGGCTTTCTATGCAACCCTCTATAGAATCGTCTTATAAGACAGGATAAGGAGGAGCCTCTAGGCTTATAGGGCCGTTAGATGAAGGGGATGATGAGATGGAACTCTGCACAACAATCCAAGCCATACGGCAAGCGCGTGCTGCTTTAGGGACGGTAGGTTTTGTCCCGACAATGGGTTTTTTGCATGAGGGGCATCTCTCCCTCGTTAGGCAAGCGCGGGCGGAGAATGATGCGGTGATTGTGAGCATCTTTGTCAATCCCATACAATTTGGCTCGGCAGAGGACCTCTCAACTTATCCTCGTGCGTTAGAGCGCGATGTGGCCTTGTTACAGCAAGAAGGTGTGGCGTGTGTTTTCGCCCCTGATGTGGCAGAATTATATCCAGAAGGCTTTGTAACGCAGATGTCCCTTGGCGGTGTGGCTGCTGCATTAGAGGGCACCTCTCGCCCCGGTCATTTTGCGGGGGTCGCGATGGTGCTGACGAAGTTATTTAACATCATCCAACCACAAAGGGCCTATTTTGGGCAGAAAGACGCGCAGCAATGTGCGGTTGTTCGCCGTTTGGTGGAGGATGTGAACAGCCCTGTAGAGATTATCACCGCCCCCACATGGCGGGAGGCAGATGGTTTGGCTGGCTCTAGCCGCAATAGCCGCTTAACGGAGGAGGACCGCAAACGTGCCCCGGCTTTGTATCGGGCTTTGTGCCATGCGCGGGACTGTGTGCGTGCTGGGGAGCATCGCCGTACTGTGTTGGAGGCGGCAATGCGCTCTGTCCTAGAGGCAGAAGGGCTGACAGACATTGATTATGCGATGATTGTAAACCCAGAGACATTCCATACCGAGGGGGAGATTATCCCGCCTCATGCCTTAGCGTTATTAGCAGTCCGGGTAGGGGCGGTGCGTTTGATTGATAATATGCCGTTATTATGAGGTTGATGTAGGGGATAATATTATGTTCTCCTTGCGGAGGTGATGAGGCCGTAGATGGTCCTGTATAAAATAATAGGGAGAGGGTGGAGTGCCTATAAATAGGGGTATTTTCGTCCCATTATTAAAGGAAAGGGAGAGTTTTTCAGGTAAAGAAGGGTAATAGTCAAAAACCTATGCAGTTCACTACATGCAGTCATGCCGGGAAATACGCTCCCCCCTCTAGTCAAGCGCGTAAGAAGGGCGTAGCGTAAGGGGGTATTCAGCATTGTTCATATGCTTGATAGGAGAGTTTGAGTATGGTTAACAATATCCCACGCACCGTTGCTTCCCCTAAGAAATTTGTCATCGGTACGGGTCTGCTGGCCCAGCTACATGATGTTGTAAAGGATTTCGGCGATAATGCCTTCATCATCAGCGATGAGTTCTTCGTTGAGCGCGTGCAGAAGGAATCTGTCGCAGGGCTGGAGAAAGCAGGGCTGAAGGGGAAGGCCGAGAAGTTTAATCGCGAATGTACAGATGCCGAGATTAAACGTCTGGGTGAGCTAGCCAAAAAGCAGGGTGCGAATGTCATCGTGGGTATTGGTGGTGGTAAAACACTCGATACCAGTAAGGCTGTGGCACATTACTACAAACTGCCTATCATCCTGTACCCGACCATTGCATCTACCGATGCCCCCTGTATCGCTCTGGCAGTGATTTATACTGAGTCCGGTGAGTTTGACCGTTATCTCTTCCTGCCGCAGAATCCTGATGTTGTGGTGGCTGATACAAGTGTGATCGCTAGTGCACCGGTACGCTTCTTCGCTGCGGGGATTGGTGATGCGCTCTCTACCTATTTTGAGGCACGGGCTTGCCATCAGGCTGATGGGATGAACCTTTCTTGTAAGCGTCCGTCCCGTACAGGGTTGGGCCTAGCACGCATGTGTTACGACCTTGTCTGTAAGAATGTGGATCTCGCTATGGATGCCGTCCGCAATAAAGTGCCGACCCGCGCTTTGGAGGAGATGGTCGAGGCGACTATCTATCTTAGTGGGACCGGGGCGGAGACAGGCGGCCTTGCTGCAGCCCATGCGGTGCATAACGGTATGACCGCGATTGAGGATCTCCACCACGCTCAGCATGGTGAAAAAGTGGTCTTTGGTTTGATGACCCAGCTCGTCCTTGAGAATGCGCCGAAGGAAGAGATTGAGGAAGTCTTGCGTGTCGTGCGGGTTGCTGGCCTGCCCATGACGCTGAAGGAACTTGGCGTAAAAGAGTTTGTTGAGGCAGATTGGCGCAAAGTTGCTGAAATCGCTTGCGATAAGAACGACACAATGGGGAACCTACCCTTTAAGGTGACGCCAGATGATGTGTATCACGCTATGGTAGCGGCTAATGCGTTAGGTGAGCGTTATCGCGCAGAGCATCAGGGCAAATAAGGCTCTGCTCTATAAAGGGGGTAGTTTTCCACCCTCCTTGCAAAAAGGCCCGGGGATAGATGCTCCGGGCTTTTTTTATATGGGTATGTATATGGTGTGTTAGGTTAGTTCTGTAGGGTGAACTCCCCTAGTAGGTGGCGGAGCTGGCGTGTACGCTGGGCCATATTGGCAGTTGCGGCGGATGTCTCCTCCACCATGGCGGCATTTTCCCGCGTGCCTTGGTCGATGGTGGCAATGGCACTATTTACATCCTTCAAAGCGGAGGCTTGCTCGGATGTAGCTTTAGTAATTTCTTGGAGATGTGAGTTAATGTTCGCCACGTTGGAGATGATAGTACCCACGGCATTACTGGCATCCTTCATAATACTGGAGCCTGCGGTGACGTGGTTTTGGGATGTGCTGATAAGTTCTTTCACTTCTTCAGAGGCGTTACCGACACGGTTGGCTAATTTACGGATTTCTTGGGCAAGCACGCGGAAGCCGCTGCCCGCCTCTCCTGCATGAGCCGCCTCTACCCCTGTATTGAGGGCAAGGAGGTTGGTTTGGGTGGCAATATTAGAGATCACATTGGTGATTTTATTCACCGCTTCGGCAGAGCGTTCGATTCCTTTCATTGCCTCATGGGCTCGGTGAATCATCGTGCCGAAATGTTCTGTGGCAGTTTGGCAGTCCTTCACAAAGTGATTAGCTTCTAACACGCGGGCGGCGGTGGATGACACAGTTGCGGTGATTTGCTCCACTGCGGCGGCTGTTTTCTCGACAGATGCCGCTTGTTTTTCAGTCCGGCGAGCAAGGTCGCGGGCAGCACTATTTATCTCATCGGCTGTATTATCAATGCTGCCAGTTGTTTCCTTAATGATATTGAGGGTTTGGCATAATGTAGCGATGGCGTGATTGAGGTCATCGCGCATGGGGAGATAGGTTGTGGGGAGGTCACCTTCCACAGAGAGGGAGAGGTTTTTATCGGCTAATGCGTTGATGATATGGCCGAAGCTTTGAGTGATGAACTGACGCTCTTGCTCAATAGCGTTATCAAGCTTTGCCATTTCTTCTTTATTGCTCCTCTTAGTCTCCTCAATATAGATAGAGATAGTGAGGTCCACATCTAAAAAGACTGCTTTTAAGAGGCAGGCGAAAGAAGATGCAAGCTCCCGTAGGGGGAGTTTTGGCGGTAAGAAAGGGACAGCAGGGACAAGTTGTGCGGTAACATCTTGGATAATGTGGCTTAAAATAACGGCATAGCCCCCAATATACCAACGGGGCTCTAACCCAATGCGGGCATGGGTTTTACCAACACGCCGGACTGTATCGGCAAATTGTGTCCCAAAATTAGCCAGAGCAATATGACGCCAATAGCCAAGTTGTGCCTGTTTGGCCTGTTGCATATGTTGTTTAGAAGAGAAGAATATTTTTGTTTTTGGTTCTTTAGCAACAAGGTCGTAAAAAATATCCAACGCATGAGGGATGGCTTTGGTAATATAAGGCTCAATCCGCCGGATTATTTGGCATTCTTTTTCAGTAAGACCAAGAAAATGAAGGCGAGACGGTAGGTTCACAGAATCATCAAGAGGCTTATTGTCGTGAGTGATGGCGGTTGAGATTGTTGGCATGAAACACTCCAAGCGTTCTTTACAGCTTTGGAGGGGAATATGAATGAATAAGATTTTTTTGAAAGTATTTTTTGATGGTATAGGATATTTTCAGATTAAATGAAGTTATTTATTAATATTTTTGGAATTATTACCTAACAATTAACAATAAGATTATTATATATATGTGATAAAATACATTTATTTTTCTATGATCTACTTCATAGTGATGGCGGCGTGAAAGGGGGAGGGGCCTTTTGGGTATAATGCCCTTTCTATGAGCGTAGGGGCTGTGCTGGGCGGTAGCAATTTGGTAAAATGAGGTTGGCAATTTTTTATCCAGGAGGGCGTTATGGCCACAACTGCCAAAATTACTATTACGCTTGATCGTTCTAAGATGTTGAATTTTAACTCATCTATGTATGGGCCAGAGTTTCTTGAGCGTGTTTTGGAGGCTGTCCGCACGGTGGTCCCAGACATTTATCAGCTCCAAGCCAATTTCGGGTCTGACCTTGCTACAGTTGAGGTTTTGACAACGGAAGATGTGGAAGAGTTCCCCAATATTACGGAGATTTATTCCGTCATTAAGCAGACTTTTAAAGAGTGGAACCACGCTGTCCGACAAATTGATGACGAAAAATTAGAGAAGTTCCCCTTCCAAAAGGGACAAATACTTAAAAAGACAGAGGAGCATCGTGGGGAAGGCGAAGCGAGTGATCGCTTTATCGTCACGCATGTTCATTATGATAATGATGGTTTTGTGGTTTATGAGATTGAGAAGCTCGACCATGATGGGAAGTCTATCTCCGATAGCTTGGAGAAAGTTTCTCTTGAGCATTTAGAAGAAATTTTTACAGCGGCGGAGTAACGACGCCAAGGGGGTAGTGCTATGCCCCCTATTAAGCCGATGAGGAAAAGGGTTTAGGATGTTGCATTTTATAGCCTCTGGGCTTTCGCATTTATTTGCTGAAAGCCCGGAGCTGGCCTTTTTCCTCTCTATCGGGTTGGGGTATTTGGTAGGGCGTATAAAGGTCGGAGCCTTCCAGCTTGGTGGGGTGGCAGGGTCTTTATTAGTCGCAGTTTTGCTCAGTCAATATGGTGTGCAGATTAGCTCCAACCTCAAAACGGTCCTTTTTGTCTTGTTCATCTATGCGGTGGGCTATCGCAGCGGGCCGGGTTTTTTCCGCTCTTTAGGGCGGCAATCCTGTAAGGAAATCGCCTTAGCGGTGATTATGGCCATGAGCGGCCTTGGCACGGTTGTTATCCTAGGCCGGTTATTTCATTTAGATAAAGGGATGGCTGCGGGCTTAGCGGCTGGGGGATTGACCCAATCTGCGATGATTGGCACCGCGGGATCGGCCTTAGAAAAGTTAGGTCTGCCTTTAGCGCAAGTACAGCAATTACAAGGTAATGTCGCCATTGGTTATGCGGTGACCTACATTTTTGGCTCTATCGGCACAATTATTTTTTGTGTGAATATTCTGCCCTTTTGCATGGGCCGGTCTTTAGCGGAGGATGCGCGTAATACAGGGCTTACCCCTACTGAGGATGCTGTACTAGAAACGTCAAAACATTCAGCCATCCCGCCGGTTATTCTGCCAGTGGGGACGGACCTTGTTTATAATATGTTCGGCGTTGCAGCGGGATTGTTGCTGGGATTGGTGGTGGTTCATTGGGGGGATATTCCCCTTACATTAGGGAGCGGGGGCGGAGCGTTGCTCTCGGGCTTGGTGTTTGGCTGGTGGCAAGGGCGGCACCCTCATTATGGGGCTATGCCCTCATCAGTTTGTGCCTTTTGGAGCATGTTTGGCTTAGCGGGGTTTGTGGCAGTGATGGGCCTGCAAACTGGGCAACGCGCCGTGGCGGTGATTGCAGAGCATGGGGTTATGTTGCTGTTGTTAGGGGGGCTGGTAACGCTTATCCCCCTCATGATTACGGCATTGATTGGCTATTTTGTGTTAGGCTACCGCAATGTGGCTCTCTTTGCCGGGGCTTTAGCGGGGACGCGTAGTTCTAACCCTGCTTTTGGGGAGATTTTAGCCAAAGCGGGTCATAGTAGCCCTACAATTCCGTTTGCGATTACTTATGCACTTGCCAATGTATTACTCACATTGCTGGGCCCGCTCATCGTGGCCCTTGTGTAGGGGAGGTGCGTGTTGATGATGAAGGGGGCTATGGGGATGAAAGCTTACATAAGGGCAGTTTTTATGGTGTTGACGATGTTACCTTGGGGGACAAGCCTTATGGCGGCCGCTCCTGCGTCTGGCGGGGGAAGCACAGGGCAGGGGCCCTTACCGCGTGTTCTTATCTTAGCCACAGGGGGCACGATTGCGGGCAAGGCTGACCCACGCTCGGCCATTGGTTATGATGCCGGGACGGCAACAGGACAGCAACTCATCGCGAACGTGCCGGGGCTGGACAAGCTTGCGCATCTTCAGGTGGAGCAAATTGCTAATATTCCCTCGCAGGATATGAATCATACGGTCTGGTTCCGTCTCGCAGAGCGGATTAATGCCGCCTTTGCTCATCATGAGGCGGATGCGGTGGTTATCACCCACGGCACGGATACGATGGAGGAGACGGCCTTCTTCCTCGATACTGTGTTGCATCATGAGCAAGCTGTGGTGATGACAGGTTCTATGCGTCCTGGCTCAGCCATTAGTGCGGATGGTCCGGCGAATATTTACGAGGCTGTGCAGGTCGCTACCCATCCCCACGCACGCGGGCGGGGTGTGTTGGTGGTGCTGAATGATACAATCCATGCGGCCCATTGGGTGAGTAAGGCTGATAGCACAGCGTTGCAAACCTTTACCTCCCGTCATGCAGGGCCTGTTGGGATTGTGGACCCGGCAGCGGTGCGTTTTTTTGCCCCACCGCGCTCGCGTTTGGCGATGGCACTCCCCAAAGAGCAGAGCTTGCCAGCTGTTGATGTGATTTACGCTCATGCGGATATGGATGGACGGCAGATTGATGAATCCATTCGTGCAGGGGTAAAAGGGCTTGTGATTGCCGGGATGGGCGATGGCAATGTCTCTGCCTCGGCTATGAAAGCACTGGACCGTGCCGTAGCAGCGGGGCTTGTGGTTGTGCGCTCTAGCCATGTGGGGGATGGGTTTGTTAACCGGAATGTAGAGGTTGATGATAATGCGCATCATTTTGTGGCATCATATGACCTAAACCCCCAAAAGGCTCGGATATTGCTCCAACTTCTCTTAGCGGCAGATGTGCGGGATGTTGGAGATGTGCAACAGGCTTTTGCTTTCGGGTATTGAGAAGCAGCCCTGCATCTTCATCAGTTTATAAGCCGGAGCCTTCCGCGGTAGGGTGGCGAATATTTTAGATGAGGAGGGCAGGGCATGAGCATCAAAGCAAAGGTGTCACAAAGGAGGGCGCGGCATATGTGCTTAACCCGGCGTGGTGTGTTGAGTGGCCTTGTGGGTTTAGCGGCTACCCCCATTGCAGGGCGGGCCATCGGGCCGATTGCCTCTGGGCTGAGTGTGACGAGCATGCCCCCGCGCCCGTGGGGGGCAGAGGCTCCGCCGGTTAATCTGCCTGACCCCGATATATTAGTTTTGGACCCCGCCTTTGGGCAGGTGAATTACGGCAACGCCCCTTTACAGCGTGTATGGCAAGGGGCTGGCTGGTTGGAGGGGCCTGCATGGTGTACGGTTGGGCGGTTCCTCCTACTTAGTGATACGCTTGCAAGCCGGCAATATCGGTATGATCCAGAGGATGGGCCGCAAGGGCATATCAGCGTGTATCGCCGGGAGAGCTATAATGCTAATGGCAATACATTTGATGAAGAAGGCCGGTTAATTACCTGCGAGCATGGGATGCGCCGTGTTATCCGTTGGGAGCATGATGGCAGAGCAAGCGTCTTGGCCGACCGGTATCGCGGTAAGCCGCTTAACTCTCCTAATGATGTTGTCGTAGCCCCTGATGGGGGCATCTGGTTTACCGACCCCGGCTATGGGGATGGTGTGGTAGAAGGCCATGCTGATGCGGAGGGGCCAGCAAACCCTCATCGGCATCTGAATCCTTATTTGGATGCTGAGCTGACAAGCCAATATGGCGGGTTGCAGCGGCAGGAGGACCATACATTCCGCATTGATGGGCAGACAGGCAAGATAGAGGCTGTACTATCCCAAAAGGATGTTGCTGGCCCTAATGGGCTTTGCTTCTCACCTGATGGCACAAAGCTTTATGTGGTTTCATCAGGTGTTGCTTTGGGTGCGCAACCGCCCTTGCCAGACCACAGCATCCATGTGTTCGATATAAAGCAGGGCCGCCCGGTAAATGGACGGATTTTTACGGATTTCACCGTAGCAGGCCATCCGATGCGCCCTGATGGTCTCCGTGCCGATGTGGAGGGTAATCTTTGGTGCGGGGCATGGGGGCCGTTAGGGCTGTGCGGTGTGCTGATTTATAACCCAGAAGGAAAGATGATAGGCCGTATTCGTTTGCCCATTGGCTGCTCCAACCTCACTTTTGGTGGGCCGAAACGGAATATCCTATATATGTGCTGTGGCACGGCCCTCTTTAGCCTCGTGACGGCAACCCAAGGGGCAGGGTATTGCTAATGCTTTTTCCCATGCCCCATGTGTCCCACGCTCCAACGGAGTTACCCACAATTTTGGCGGATGAAATAGTGGATGATGTGGGGATGAGGCTGTGGATAGGTGGGGAGAAGCATATGTGTCATACTCTGTACATGACGTTACTTCTTAGAGAGGATAGGGAGTGACAATAATGCACCCTCAAACAATTCAGGTCTTTTTGCCATTTGGTAATCCGCAAAGTCTTCGTGTGGCCTGGGTGACGACCCGCCTTGTAAATGTCATTGAGATTCCAAGGGCGCAGCTGGATCGTTTTATGAGGATGTCAGAAGCTCAAGCTGTGGGGCTTTATTTTTTGTTTGGTGAAGATGAACAAACAGAACATCCCCAAGTTTATATAGGGCAAACAGAGCGGCTAGGTGAGCGATTAAAAGAGCATAATAGGAGTAAGGATTTTTGGAATAAAGCAGTGGTGGTTGTATCGCGTGCGGAGAGCTTGAATGTAGCACATGGTCGCTTTCTGGAAGCAATGGCGATACAAAAAACAAAAGAGGTGGAACGTTACATATTGAGCAACGGTAATACGGGTATTTTGCCGCAAGTTCATCCTTCTATAAAAGCCGAATGTGTAGAGTTATTTGGAACGATTGATATTTTATTGACAACCCTAGGGTATCCTCTTTTTGAACTAAAATTGAAAAGGAGTGTCGCTAAAGGGCAGGTGAGAGAGGATGAGAAGCTTTCTGAGGTAGAGAAATTATTTTTCTGCCGAGGAGATGGCGTGGAAGGGTGCGGTATTTATACGGAAGAGGGGATGGTCGTTCTTAAAGGCTCTTACGGGCGAGTAGAATCAAAGGGTTTGAGGGCTTATTCCCCGAGCTGTGTCGCACAACGAGAGAGGGCTATTAAGGAAGGGATATTGAAGTGGGAGGGGCAGAAATTACGGTTAATGCAAGATAGAGTTTTTACAAATCCATCCCCTGCCGCTAGTTTTTTATTGGGGCGTGCAGCAAATGGATGGATAGAATGGAAGGACGAGACAGGGCACACATTGTCGGAATGTGTCAGGGAGTAAAGTGAAGGTGCATTATTCGTCTTGCGCCTTTAAGTAATAAGCGCGTTCTGTTTGACCATCGGCTTTAAACTCATAGACGAGCGGGGTGCCGGTGGGGAGTTCTAGCGTGCAGGTTTCTGCCGGGCTGAGGCTGTTTAGTTGACTGATGAGCGCGCGCATAACCGTCCCATGGGTGATGACAAGTAGGGATTGCCCCGCCTGTAAGCTGGGGCGGAGTGTGTTTTGCCAATAAGGAAGGACGCGCTTTATGGTCGTAGCGAGGCTCTCTCCTTTGGGGAGGTCAGCGCGGGGGAGGCTGCCATAGCGCGGGTCATGGCCGGGATAATGGGGGCTGTTTTCCCCAACTTCCGGTGGGGTAATGGCAAAGCCGCGCCGCCATTGCTGGACCTGCTCAGCCCCATAGCGGGCAATAATATCGTTTTTCTCCAGCCCTTGTAGGGCACCGTAATGACGTTCATTTAGCCGCCAGCTTTTATGTTCGGGGAGCCATGTTTGGTTCAGCTCATCCAAGCAATGCCATAAAGTATGGATGGTGCGTTTGAGCATAGAGCAATGAGCTGCATGGAACTGGAAGCCATGCGCGCGCATCAGGCGGCCTGCTCTTCTGGCTTCTTCATGACCTGCGGGGGAGAGGTCTAAATCATACCATCCGGTGAAGAGATTAGCATGATTACCAAGGCTTTGCCCGTGGCGCATGAGCACGAGTCTTGCATGGGTCATGGGGCCTTCCTCTTAATGGTTGGGGCTGTAACGCTACAAGAGGATTATAGGGGACGCCAAGAGAGAATGCCCCGCCTATCATGCATGGCTTCTCATACTTGCCAGATGGTTAAGGATGCGCCATGCAGAATATGTGATGATATAGAAGGACGCCATTCATGATTGAGAAGAAAGACGACTCATTACTACAGCGGGAAGGTAATTCCGGCCTGATTATGGGGATATTGATTGTTATCGCAGGTCTTGTGATGGCAGTGACCCCGGTACTGACCTTCATCTCTCTTACCGCTTTGGTAGCTGCTTTATTGTTCGTGGCAGGGATTTGTACATTGGTTGATGTCTTCCGCCGTAATGCCATGGAGCGCAAAATGCTTGATGGGCTTTTGGGGATATGTTTTATCGTCCTAGCGGGTCTGATTTTCTTTAATCCGATTGGTGCCGCGATTGGTTTAACGGTGTGGATCGCCGCTTGGTTCATCGTCCGTGGTGTGATGGAGCTTGCAGGTATGGGGGCCTCTCCCTATGGCCGTGGTTTTATGGCGATTGATGCGTTAGTGAATATCGTTCTCGGTGTGATGCTGCTGTGCTTAAACCCCATCACCGCACAGGCTGCTTTAGGCTTTTATGTAGCGATTAGTTTGATTTTCTGGGGTTTTTCTTTGATTTACCGGAGCGCGTTACTGAAGCATTTGCTCTAAATGCGTTGATGATGGCATACCATAAGTATAAAGATACCCGGCCTCGCATAGTGGCTGGGTATCTTTATATAGGGGTATGAGACGGATGAGTGAAAACGGGGGAATGTTCTCTCTCTATAAAGAATGGCATGTGGGCTGTGGTCATTCTTCTTGTTGGCTATATTGGGGGGCATGCTGCTTATGTTGAGGATGCGGCCTCTCCGGCCCCAATACCTGTTCGTGCCGGTTTGCTTACAAAGTCAGCGCGTATTGGGACGTGGGGGTATGGTTGTGCGTACCCTGATAAAACGGGCAAAGCTCATATAATTAGTTGTGGGGTTGGTGGGCCTTTTCGTTCAGGTGTGTTGGCGGGGGCTATTGGTGGGTCTGCAATCTTTTTGCGCGTAACGTCTGATGTGGCGCAGAAGCCGATCGCCAACAATCTTGGGGGGTTCTTGTAATATTTCCCAGAGCTGTGGCAGTTGACCAAACAGTGCCAGCGCAACTTGTGGTAGATCAGACGCATAAAGTTTTAATTCCATGGGCGTTTTGTAGCTTTTTAGGATGTCAGACTATTGCTAGGGTTCTCCATGAGGATTTTCTCCAGATAATGAAGGCGGGAAAGCAGGCGCGTTTTATAGCGAAGCAGAAAGATGGCACGCTATGGTCTTACGATTTTACCCTGGATGGGGTGAATACGGGCATTACACAGATTAACCAGTGGATTGAGCATGGTGAGTTAACCCCTTAATCGTGCATTAAGGCATTAACTAACAGAGTTTTTAAGGAATATAGGCAGAGGCATTGGGCGTGTAGTGCTGGCTTTGCGGGGTAAATGCGTTAGCGTCCGTTGCAAAATACGCCTATGAGAAGGATAAAGATAAGAATGATGCGTTTTGTAAAAGGCGGCCTATGCGCGCTGGCTGTGTGTCTTGCTGGTAGCTCTTATGCTCATGCAGGAACCTCCCCTGATGCTGTACCAGCAAGTCCCGGCTTTGTGAAAAAAGCGATGACAATGGGTCCATGGGGGTATGGGTGTGTCTATCCGGGTAAGGCTAGTCCAGCAAGTGCTACGATATGTACGGTAGGCCGTGCTTTTGCCATAGGTAAGACCCCCTAGCAAACTAGCAAAAATGGGATGGTGATGTTTTTACGTCAAACAACGGATATGAAGGCTCGACCCATTGTGCAGCAGCCTTGGGGGGTTTCCGTCGTTTTCCCGGCATTTGTGGCGGTGGACCAAAGCGTGCCTGCTCAGTTAGTTATTGAGCAAGGTCCGACTTTGTCTATTAATTGGCGGTCTTGTACAGATTTAGGATGCAGCGTACGGATTCCGGCTATACCGGAGGCTGTTATTCAGGCTTTGAAGACTAAAAAACAGGCGCATTTCACTGCAAAGCAGAAGAACGGCACAGTCTATTCTTATGACTTTTCTTTGGATGTTGTAAATACAGGTCTAACACAGGTTGATAGCTGGATTGAGCATGGTGAATTAATCCCCTAATATGTGGATTATGATGGAGTGGGTTGCGAACTCCCATATTATTTGGGGGCTATGCTCTCGTAAATAGAGATACCCAGCCTTCATTATAAGGCTGGGCGTTTTTGTAAGGGGCTATCATGGTACGTTTTGTTCTGCAAAAGAGGGTAATGCCGTTGGTAAAGAGCGGCCTCTTGGCTTGCCTCTTATGTTGGGGCAGCAACGCTTTTGCGCGCGTGGATTGGGGGAATCCTCATCTGCCTTTTGATACAGGTACTGAGCAGGTGAGAGGCGCGGTAAGGACGAGTTTGGCGCGGAACTGGTGGAGCTGGGGGTTGGGATGCCTCCCCGGGACGCCAGAGTGGCATAATAACGTTAACAAATGTTGGGTTAGTCGTCCTTTTATGGGAGGGACAGTAACAGATAATTTTTTATCAGGTGGCGAGATATTCTTAGCGCGTGAGGAAGCCCCATCGTCGCAGCATCCATGGTTTGTGCTGGTTATCTTCCCAGATATGGTAGAGGCAGACCAGAGCATCCCTCTACAGCTTGTGGTGGACCACGGCCCACCAATGGCAATAGGGTGGGATGTGTGTTACGGTAAGAAATGCAAAGCGGCGTTTCGCCCCGAGGTATCAAACGCGTTTGTACAATCTCTTAAACAAGCAAAACATGCCCATCTGACAGTGACGTTGAAGAATGGCACAAAATGGTTCTACAATCTGGGCTTTATGAACTTTCGGTTCATGCTTGATAATGTGACCAGATTTACTGAGACGCAGCCGGAATGTCAGTCCTGTGAGGCCCCAAAAGCAGCAGGGCCATAAGGGGGGGTATGAGAGCGGTGTGGGAAGGAATGAAAATGCGGCATGATGGTTATATGTTTGGGGGTGTGCTTGCTGCATTGCTCGTATTTTTTATGCCGGTACCAGCATGGGCGGATGAGGCGGCTCTTGTTGCGTCTGTCACGCAAAAAGGTGGGGGCATGCCGGAGATTATGGCCGCAGAGCATCCGGGCGTTGCTGCGCGGTCCGCTTTTGCAGGGCCGTGGCGTTATGGCTGTGCGTATCCTGCCAAAGGCAGCCCACAAGTGACGCAATTTTGCATTATTCAGCTTGAGCATATGAGCGGCACAACGATTGATAGCGGTTTTCTCCTCTTTACACACACCACACCGAATATGAAGACAGCCCCTTTGGCACAACAGCCATGGGAGATAAGCTTTAACTTACCCACGCGCTTGCCATTTGGGATGCAGGCTGCGCCGTCTCTCCGTATTGACCAAGGGACGACTATCCCGCTGACGATACAATCATGCGATGGTACGGGCTGCATGGTGCAGCAGGCTTTGACGGCTGAGCAGCTTCAGGCCCTAGCAACGGGGCAAATGGGGTATTTAAGCGCGCAAACAAAGCAGGGTGAGGCGTGGTCCTACAGCTTTTCCTTAGCGGATATTCAGCTTGGGATGAGGGAGATTGAGAGCTGGACCGCTCAAGGAGCCTTGGCCCCCTAATGTAGGGTAGGGAGGGAGATAGGTCATGCCTATGACGGTGCAACATCTCGCACAGCGTGCGCGGATAGCGGCTCAGAGTGTGGCTCTAAGCCCGACAAAACAGCGTCAAGACGCCCTGTACCATATAGCTGCTGCATTGCGGGCGGATAAGGCGGCTGTGCTGGCAGCGAACCAGCATGATATAGGCGGGCCTGCTCTTAGTCCTTCTTTACAAGCGCGATTAACATTAACAGATGAGCGTTTGGAAGGGATGGCCCGTAAGGCCGAGGCTCTTGCGGAGATGGAGGACCCTGTTGGGCAGGTTCTTGGGGAATGGGAACGGCCCAATGGCTTAAAAATCCGCCGTGTTGCCATAGCGTTGGGGGTGTTAGGCTTAATCTTCGAGCATCGCTTGGTGATAGGCTGGGATGCGGCATTACAAAGCCTTTGGTCAGGTAATGCGATACTGCTTTGCGGTGGGGCGGAGAGTGCCCATAGTATGCAGGCCCTTCATGAAGTGATTCAGCGTGGCTTGCGACAGGCGGGCTTGCCAGAAGATGCCGTTCTTCTCATTCCACATGGGGATGCGGCACAGCGTGCGGCCTTATTGCAGGCTGTTGGGTTGGTTGATTTCATCATTCCCCGTGGCGATCGCGCTTTGACAGAGCGTATCAAGCGGGAATCACGCGTGCCGGTTTTGGCGCATGCGGCAGGGTTGTGCCATAGCTACATTCATGCGGCGGCAGAGCCTATGATGGCAAGGCGTGTGCTGCGTAATGCCAAGCTGCGTAGCCCCGGCATATGTGGGGCGACAGAAACGCTCTTAATAGATGCTGCCATTGCACCGCAGCTTCTCCCGTTGATTGTAGCAGACCTCGGCGCAGAGGGCTGTAGCTTTCGCGCGAATGAGGCCGCCTGTGCCCTTCTGCCAACCTTGCCTGCGGCAACAGAGGAAGACTTTGCGACAGAATGGTTGGATAAAGTGCTTAATATCGCTGTTGTGGCCAATATTGACGAGGCCCTAGCGCATATTGCACGTTTTTCCTCCCACCATACTGAAGCAATTTTGACAGAGGATGAAGCCGTAGCGCGTTATTTTATGGCGCGTATTCCGAGTGCTATTGTGATGTGGAATAGCTCGACCCAGTTTAGCGATGGTGGGGAGTTCGGCCTTGGGGGAGAGGTGGCGATTGTGGCAGAGCGTGCCATACCACGCGGGCCGATTGGGCCTTTTCAACTAACGAGTTACCGTTATGAGGTGCATGGGGCGGGGCATATACGGCCATAATGATGAGATAAGGGATGCTTGACCTCCTCTTGAGGAAAGAAGAGGGTAGGGGATGTTTTAGAAACGTTCGTTGAGGAAGGAGCCTCTATGTCACGCATTGTAAAAGATGCCCGCCAAACCGAGCATCAACGGGCTGTTGATAGGCGGAGTTTTGTCTCTGGGGTTGCCGCTTTGGGGTCACTTTCCTTATTCTCATCCGCTCAAGCTGCGGCGGGGCCGTCTGTCATGCAGACGCACGAGGCAGGGGGGTTATTGGACCCTGTGACGCGTTATCCCGCTCCCCCTTTTGCGCAACAACCACAGAATTGGCCCGGCCTGCAAAGTGCGATGACCCCTCGCCCAGATTGTGGGGAGGCGCATTATCAAGGCTCCGGTCGGCTTGCGGGACGTAAGGCGTTGATCACTGGTGGGGATTCCGGCATTGGGCGGGCCGTGGCGATTGCTTATGCGCGCGAGGGGGCCGATGTTGCTATCAGCTACTTGCCGCAAGAGGAAAGTGATGCGCGTGAGGTTGAGGCTCTTATCCGTCAAGCTGGGCGAAAAGCCGTGTTATTGCCGGGTGATATTCGTAAGGAAGCAACCTGCCAGACCATCATACATAAAGCGGTCGATGCGCTGGGTGGGTTGGATATTCTGGTTAATAATGCAGGGCGGCAGCATTATTGTGAGGATATTCTTGAGCTTACGACTGAGGAGTTTGACTGGACAGTCAAGACGAATCTTTACGCACTCTTTTGGCTTGTAAAAGCGGCCATCCCGCATATGCCAAAGGGTAGTGCGATTATTAATACGACCTCCCGCAATGCGTATCAGCCTAACCCGATTTTGGTTGATTATGCGATGACGAAGGCCGGTATAGCCAATATGACCCATAGCTTAGCCCGGCAGCTTCTCCCACGTGGCATCCGGGTGAATGCTGTGGCACCGGGACCATTTTGGACGCCTCTCCAAGTATGCGGGGCACAGCCGCAATCAGTTGTGCAACATTTTGGGGAGGAGACGCCTTATCATCGCCCTGGTCAGCCGGTGGAGATTGCCCCGGTTTATGTCACGCTGGCGTCTCAAGAGAGCAGCTATGTGACGGGACAAGTTTGGGGTATTACTGGCGGTGATGGCATACCGGGGTAAGGTTTGATGCCGCTTATGCAATGTGGTGGCAGCCTGTATGGTTGCCCCCCTTGCAGGGGAGCTTTGGGGTGAGAGGAGGATAGAGCGAGATATTTTTTCGCTTCTGTAACATTCTCTGGATTGTCGAGCGAACATGCTGTAATAGAGCCGCCAAGGAGACCGAGAGAAGGATAGTCATGGCGGTAAAAACGCGGGAACTGCTTTATGCAGCGTTTATGGCGGTCACGATCATCCCTTTTCCCAAAGCTTATGCTGATCTCACGCTGTTTTCTCGTAAAGATATCACCATCAATGCTGCATTAGATATTGGTGGCGATGCGTTTTATTTCCCTAATGCTAATTTTGCGACAGGTTCTTACGCGCCTCATAAAGGGGGGTACTATACACGCACAAAGAATGTCAGCCTTGGGGAGCTTTATGGCCAGCCTATGCTTTCTGGCACATGGAAGACACCGTGGGGATTTTCAGTTTTTGGGCTAGTTTCAGCCATTGGCTCTACCACCCTTGGCGATGGTGATGCAGAGAGTGTGAGCCAAACCTCTGGCACACCACGGCAGGTGAATCTTGAGGATGCAAATCTTGGTGTCAAAATCCCTCTCACGAAAACAAAGCGGCTGATTATTGAGGGCGGGCGGCAGAAGTTCCAAATTGATGATGGGTTCTTGATGGGGAAGGGGGCCTATAGCTCCGGTGAGAGAGGGGCGTGGTGGTATGCGCCACGTTTTGCTTTTTCTGGCCCGGGGGTCATTAAATATGAGGGGAAATCTTTACGCTCTGATGTATTTATGTTGGAGAATAATAGTAATAACCGCCAGACTTATGGAAATGATAAGCCAGAAACAAAGTTTGTTGGGTTTGATGTTACGTTATTCCGCAGTAAGCCGGGGGGCGATGGGGCCTCTACTTATGGTGATAGAGCCGCCTATATTACGCTGACCTATTTTTATGTGCGTCATGCGGATAAAGGTGTGGCCTATGATTACTCCAATAGGGCAGATAGGCAGGGGATGAATGTCGTAGCTCTTAGCTGGGGCGGGACACCCTTTGCGATGAAGGCTCATCCTTTTACAAAGAATATCACATTTTACGGCAATTTTGTCTCGGAGCAGAATAGCCATGCAGGCAATGGCTATAAGGGTGTAAGTGCTTATGCTGTATATGTAGAGCCCGGCTATACATTTGCAAATGCACCTTGGCGGCCTCATATATTCTACCGTTATACACGCTTTAGTGGCGGAAGGGATTTACATAGCCGGACAAAGCATAATTACGATACTTTCTTTTTATATGATGGCGCGCGCTATACTTATGGCGGCTATTGGCCGGGTGAGATTGTAGGTAATAATCTCTCGCCTTTATCTAATATGGAGATTCAGCAATTTGATATTACAGGTGTGCCGCCTGTTCATTTATGGAAGAAGGATGACGAGCTAAAGCTTGGCCTGCATTTTTATGACCTCGCTTATCTTTATCCTACCGGGGCAGGGCTGCCAGCGGGGACAAAACGGCGTATGTCTGATGAGGTGAATATCTCTGCCGAATATGCGTTGGACGCTAATACATCAGGTGCGATTGCTGCGGGGGCGGCTTTTTCTGGTCCAGCAGGGCGAGCTTTAGTGCGTGCTGGTGTGCCTGCTGGGCAGACGATGCCGGGGGTACATGGGGCGTCTGGCGTGGTGGAGTTATATTTTTATAAACATTTTTGAGATTTTTTGAGAGGTAATTTTCATACGGGAAAGGCCGTACCCATAGTGCTTTCAAAGAGAGGAAGAGGCACGGGGAACAGGGCATTAACGGCTGATAAACAAAAACCTACATTCTACAATAATAAAAGAATAACTTTATATATAGATGAGTAATTATAGGTTTAATTAATAACTAATTATGTCATGATATAGACAGAGTTAGATTATCCTGTAATAAAAGAGCGACAAAGTACCCCAAAAAGGTTTGAATATGGCATCAAAATTGCGGAGATTGCTTATCTCTCTGGCCGCATTAGGCAATGTCTATGCAGTTTCTGACGCTTATGCAGATCAGACACTTATTGAGAGTAAGAATGTTACGATTAAAGCCGGGTTGGATATTGGCGGGGATGCGTTTTTTCTACCCAATACGAATTACGGTGCGGGTTCTTATAGGCAACGCCGCTCAGGCGGTTATGCGTTGATTCAAGATACGACCTATGCGGAGCTCTATGGCAAGCCAATTCTCTCAGGGCAATGGAAGACCCCGTGGGGCTTTACGGTCTTTGGTCAAGCATCGGCGATTGGCTCGACAACCTTAGGCGATGGGGATGCAGAAAGCCTCTCCCAAACCACGCGTACGCCGCGGGCGATTACGTTGGAGGAAGCTAATTTGGGGGTCGATATACCGTTTAATAAAGACCAAAAGCTGATCATCGAAGGAGGGCGGCAAAAGTTCCAGATTGATGATGGTTTTCTTGTGGGGAAGGGGGCTTATAGCTCTGGGGACCGCGGGGCGTGGTGGTATGCGCCGCGTTTTGCTTTTGCAGGACCTGGGGTGATTAAATATCAAGGTAAGCATATCCGTGCCGATGCGTTTATGCTGGAGAATAACACTAATAACAATCAGACTCGCAATAATGACCGCCCGGAGACGAAGTTTGAGGGGTTTGATGTTACCCTTTTTCGCAGCAAAGAGGGTGGTAACGGTGGTGCAGTTTATGAGGATAGGGCGGCCTATATTACGTTAGCGTATTTTCATGTGCGTAAGGCGAATATTGGGGCCGCTTATGACTACGCAAACCGTGCGGACCGGCAGGGGATGAATGTTACGCAGCTCAGTTGGGGTGGGACGTTCATTCCTGTAAAAACATGGGGCATTGACAAGCATTTCTCCTTATATGGGACATTTGTTTCTGAACAAAATAGCCATGCAGGTAATGGTTATAAGGGTGTTAGCGCCTATGCAACCTATATAGAGCCGGGATATACGTTTACATCTCTGCCATGGAAGCCCCATATATTCTACCGTTACACGCGCTTTAGTGGAGGGAAGAACCCTCATAGCCGGACAAAACATAATTATGATACATATTTTCTCTATGATGGTCGCCGCTATACTTATGGCGGATATTGGCCGGGAGAGATTACAGGCATGTATCTTGCTCCGCTCTCGAATATGGAAATTCATCAGGTGGACTTGACAGGCGTGCCCCCAATCCATTTATTACGCAAAGGCGATGAATTAAAGTTGGGTCTGCATTTCTATGACCTTTCTTTTCTCTATCCCAGTGGCTCTGGCCTGCCGAGTACGGTAGGGCGGCATATGTCGGATGAGGTTGATTTTTCTGCTGAATATTCGTTTGATGCCAATACATCTGGAGCCATTACAGGAGGGGCCGCATTTGCAGGTCCTGGGGGTAAGGCTCTTGCAAAAGCAGGGATCCCTAGTGGGATGAATGTTCCGCCCATGCATGGGACATCAGGCGTTCTGGAACTTTATTTTTACCGGCATTTTTAGGGCAATACGGGCTTTTCTTCTGTTCTGCCTTCCATTTTGTCGGGAGATGTCACAAAATGGGTTACCGTAGCGGAGTGTTCATCTTTTTTACTGGGTGCCCCGTACAGCCAACTATCATAAGGACCTTTTCATGAAGGAACCAACTAGCGATCAAACCGTGTCCGAGGATAAAGGACTTTCGAGTCGTCATATCGCGATGATTGCCCTGGGCGGTGTGATTGGCGCGGGACTTTTTGTCGGGAGTAGTGCGGCTATAGCAAAGGCGGGACCGGGCATTGCGCTCGTTTTCGTTGCTGTGGGCTTCTTAATCATGGCGATCATGCGCATGCTGGGCGAGATTGTCGTGAGTGACCCGGGCCGTGGCTCCTTTGTGGAATATATTCGTCTTGCCCATGGGGATCGGATCGGCTTTGCCTCTGGCTGGCTTTACTGGTTTTTCTGGGTGGTGGTGATTGGCTCGGAGGCTATCGCTGGGGCCATGATGCTGCGGGATTGGATCCATCTGCCTGTCTGGGTGTTGTCTGTCCTGCTCATCATCAGCATGAAGCTGGTGAACTTCTTTGCGCCAAAGATTTTTGGTGAATGTGAGTTCTGGCTTTCCAGCATCAAAGTGTTCACCATTGTGGCCTTTATCTTGTTGGCATTGCTTTATGTCCTGCATGTTTTTGGTCATGGTGTGTCCGTGCATGAGAATCTCTTTGGTCGCCGTGGTTTGTTCCCTAATGGTATTGTGCCGCTGCTTGCCCTTGTGCCAACGGTGTTGTTCACCATGATGGGGTCTGAGATTTCCACCGTTGCGGCGGCTGAAACATCCGACCCGGGGGAGAACGTCTCCCGCGTGACACGGACACTCGGCTTGCGGATTATGATGTTCTATGTCTCCTCCATCTGCTTGATTACAATGATCGTGCCGTGGTGGAGCCTTTATCCGGGTAAATCCCCCTTCGTGGCTGTGTTGAAGGTTATGGGTGTGCCGGGTGCTGCGCTCATTATGCAGATTGCTATCTTGAGTGCCGTTCTGTCCTGCTTGAACTCCAGCATGTACATCACCTCTCGTATCCTGACAGAGTTGGCGATTCAGGGTGACGCCCCGGCCTTCCTTGTGCGCTCTGCACCAGATAAAGCCCCGCGTATGGCGATTACGATCAGCTCTATTGCTGGGTTGTTGGTGGCGTTCTCCTCCATCTTCGCACCGAGTGAGATTTTCGGCTTCTTGCTGAACTGTAGTGGTGGGTTAATCCTCTTAACCTACGCGCTTATTGCCACATCTTATATTGTTCTGCGTGGGCGTAGTAAGCGTGCAGGGACGAGTGAGCATTTTACCATGATGCTCTATCCGTATCTGAGTATTGCCTCGTTGATTGCTATCATCTTGGTGTTTGTCGCCATGTTGATTAATCCCGGCGAGCGGGAAACGGCTTTTGCCTCCCTTGGTACAGCTGTGGTGTGCTATCTCATGGCATGTAACTTTGCGAGCCGTTTGGCCCCTGTCGCTATCTCCGAGCCTGTGGTGACGGAGGAAGAGACAAAGGACGAAGAGTCTAAAGACGGTAACGCCTAAGTTAGGCATAAGGAATAGGGATGGAGGGGGCTTCCTTCCATCCCTATGGGCGGGCTAACCTATAGAGACGAGGATAGCCCCCAGCCCTATAAAAAGAATCCCCATCCAGCTTTTAAGTGATAGCTGCTCACCTAAGAATGTGACGCTTAGTAAGGCGACAAACACAACGCTGAGTTTATCGACTGGTGCAACACGGGCCGCATCCCCCAGCTTGAGGGCGCGGAAATAACAAAGCCATGAGGCCCCCGTCGCCAAACCAGAGAGCAGCAGGAAAAAGCACGCCCGTGGCGTAAAGCCTGCGGTATTATGAAACTTTCCTGTCGCCAGCAATAAAGCGGCCAGAATAGCAAGAATGACGATCGTACGGATGAATGTTGCAAGGTCGGAATCTATCTCATTAACACCGACCTTAGCGCACAGAGCCGTTAATGCCGCAAAGCCTGCGGAAAGTAAGGCCCAAAAGAGCCATGAGGTAGAGGGCATTATACCTCCTCATATTATGCTGATCTTTTTCTAAAATATGGAAGATGGTCTGAAAAGGGGGCTTGGCAGGGTTAACGGTTCGGGTCTCCAACGTTCTATTTAATGGGCTTTTTGGTGGTAATATCTTTTGTAATTTTTTGAATTACAGTTTCTTCTGACTGTTTGTGTCAGTTCTCATATTCAGCAGGGGGGTATGCTCCCAGCGTGAGCAGAGAGGTAGAGCAAAAGGAAAGATCATAAGCTAGTTAGGATGAGAGCCGTCCTGCTTGGCGTTCCTTGCTTCACTGTGTAGTGTGAAAACACTATTATGAACCGGAGACCTCTCATGTCCAATTCACAAGGCACTGCTTTTCGCACACTTCTGGCGAGTTTTGATGAGGATGGGCAGGGCCATAAGACAGGCCAGCGGGACCGGGGCACGGGGTTTGAAAGACTGGCCCAAATTTATCTTCAGAATGAGCCGAAGTTTCAGGAATTATTCTCGGAGGTTTTGACCTTCGCAGATTGGGTTAAAAAATACATCCCCGGTGGTTCGGCGCGTGATACGGGGGTTGATCTTGTTGGTGTTATGCAGGATGGCTCCGGCTTTGAGGCCATTCAGGCCAAATTTTATAGCCCGGACCATACAATCTCCAAAAAGGAATTGGATAGCTTCATCGCGGCAAGCAATCGTGCGGACTTCATCAGTCGTCGGATCATCGCTACAACGGGCAAGTGGGGTGATAACGCTAAGGCTACCATGCAGATGGTCGAGCCGCTCATCCATTTAACAACGCTTTCCGACCTTGAAAATGCGGCCATAGATTGGAGCCAGTATCTCAAGACGGGTGAACCGACATTACTACCCCGCAAAACACCTCGTGAAGAACAGCAGGAAGCTATCGTAAAAACCGTCTCAACCTTGAAGGGGGGGACTATAGAACATCCTACTAAAGGTCGCCTTCTTATGGCTTGTGGAACGGGCAAGACCTTTACATCCCTCAAAATTGCGGAAAATCTCGCAGGCAAAGGGAAGGTTGTTCTGTTTTTAGCGCCATCGCTTCATCTTGTGTCTCAGACATTGACGGAATGGACGCAGCAATCTGCTATTAAGTTGTCCTGCTTTGCCGTTTGCTCAGATAGCGAAGTGGGTAAAAAACGTGATGATGTTGGACGGGTGGAAAATGACTTGGATTACCCCGCCACTACCGATGCCCTCGGCCTGACAAACGCCCTTACCAAAGCGCGTTCTGCTAAAGATGCTGATGAGCGGATGATCGTCATCTTTTCGACCTATCATTCTTCGCCTGTTATTGGGGAGGCGCAGAAGCTTGGTTTGCCTGCTTTGGACCTCGTCATATGCGATGAGGCGCACCGTACGAGCGGTGCTAAAAGGCGAGATGAAGAGACAAAGGCCTTCCAGTTCATTCATCAGCCGGACGGCATAAAACGGGCGCGCACTCTTTTTATGACGGCAACGCCGCGTATCTTCTCATCCGACGCGTTGGAGAAGGCCAAGGATGCCGATACAACCTTGTATTCCATGGATGATGAGGAGCTATATGGCCCCATTATTCATGAAATCTCTTTTGCTGAGGCGGTGAAGAAGGAGCGTCTCTGCCCCTATAAGATTGTCGTTCTCGGTGTGTCAGAGAGCGATGTGGCGGAGTTCGCCCCTAGTACCTTGTCTGATAAAGATAATAACATCACGTTGGATGTCGCCTCGCGTATTATTGGTGCATGGAAGGGCCTCTCCCGTGATGATATGCGAGGTGAGGATGAGACCCGCCCGATGCATAGGGCGGTGGCTTTTTGCTCTACGATTGATCCGTCTAAAAAACGTAGCGGCAATGTTGCCTCCCGTGTGATTGAGAAGGGCTTCTCCGATGTTGTGGAGGAGTACCGTAAGCGCAAGAGTAAGCTACCAGAAGAGGCAGCCAAGAAGGAAAAGCCTGGGGCTTATTGCGAGATTAGGCATGTTGATGGCGGGATGAACGCTGCCGAAAAAAGCGCACGGCTGGACTGGCTGAAGGATGATGCCCCACCCTTTATTGATGAAGATGGGAAAGAACGGGAGGTCTGTCGTATCCTCTCTAATGTGCGTTGCTTGTCTGAGGGGGTGGATGTCCCCGCATTGGATGCCGTGGTGTTTTTAGCCCCTAGCAGCAGCGAGGTGGATGTTGTTCAGTCCGTAGGGCGGGTGATGCGCCGTGCGCCGGGTAAGAAACGTGGCTATATCATTATTCCCGTTGTGGTGCCGCATGGTTATACGGCTGATGAATATTTCGCTAAAGGGTCATCAGGCTTTCGTACGGTTTGGATGGTTCTTCAGGCCCTCCGGGCGCATGATTCCTCTCTGGATGATGAGCTAGACCGTGTGAATCTGGGTGGCAAGCTGGACCATACGAAAATGGAAGTCGTATGCGTCTCAGCTCGTATTCCAGCTAAAAATAAAAAGGGCAAAGCTGAATCCGCCGCCAATAGTGTGAATAAACATCTCAATGGTCAGGGTGCGGGTGAACGTGCCTCTGAGGAGGAGATTACCGATTACGGCCAGCAGCTTGTCATGCAATATGGCCAGCGGGAAAAGCTGGCTGATGCGCTTTATGCTCGTATTGTGCAGAAGGTTGGCAATCGTAATCCCTTTGCTCGGTGGTCTAAAGACGTCAAACGCATTGTGGACCGGCATATTATTAGTATTAGCCGCCTTTTGGATGGTCAGCTCCCCCTTGGGGCCGAGCATGATGCAGAACGTACCCTGCAAGACGCATCCGCCCGGGCCCGGAAGGTCTTTGACAAGCTAAAGGCGGAAATCCACGCCTCTATCAACCCGAACGTCCCGGATAGTGACATCATCGAGATGCTAGGCCAGCACCTTGTGACAGGCCCGGTTTTTGATGCTCTTTTCGGGGAAAATGGTGGTCATAGCTCCAACCCCATGACACAAGCTCTTGATGCCGTCACGCAGGAGCTTTACGCCAACGGCTTGACGAAGGAACAGCAAGGGCTGGAGAGCTTTTATGACAGCATCCGTGCCCGCCTGAAAGATGCCAGCCCGGAGAGCCGACAGGCCCTGACCATCCAGCTTTATGATGATTTCTTCCGAGAGGCCTTCAAAAAACAAGCTGATAAGCTGGGCATTGTCTTTACACCGGTCCCCGTGGTGGATTTTATCATCCGCTCTGTTGAGCATGTGCTTCAGACGCAGTTTGGCTGTGGCATGGGGGATGAGAACGTCTCGGTTTTGGACCCCTTTACCGGTACTGGCAGCTTTATCGCCCGGTTGATTGACCTGCGGCAACGTCAGGCCGATGGTAGTGAGGGAGACTACATCATCCCTACTGAAAAACTGGCTGCCAAATATGAGGCCGCCGGGAAAGAAGATGCCATCCTTGGCAAGCCCGGCCTTTGGGCCAATGAGCTTGTCCTGCTCGCTTATTACGTAGCGGGCATTAATATCGCGACCTCTTATACCGCCCGTACAGGCAAACAAGCACCCTTTGGTGGCCTCTGCCTGACGGACACGTTTAACCTAACAGAGCATGTGCAGACAGATAGAACCCTGCATGACAGCATGGGAGGATACCTAAAAGGCAATAGTGACCGCATCCTTGCACAGGAGAGTGCCCCCATCCGGGTGATTATGGGCAACCCGCCTTATTCTGCGGGGGCTAGTAAAGCCGGACAGGCCCAGAATGATAAATATGAATATCTTGATAAACGAATTGAGGAGACTTACGCAAGGAACTCCCAATCCACGAACAAGAACTCCCTTTATGATAGCTATATCCGCAGTATTCGTTGGGCCTCTGATCGCATAGGTGAACAAGGCGTCATAGGGTTTGTGACCAATGCAGGCTTCATAGATAGTGCTGCCAGTACTGGCCTCCGTAACGCTTTGGAAAGTGAATTTTCCGAAATCTGGATTTTTCATCTGCGTGGGAATCAAAGAACCAGTGGTGAGCTTTCTCGGCAGGAAGGGGGAAAGATTTTTGGGCAAGGCAGCCGGGCTCCGGTTGCTATCACCATTCTAGCCCGCAAAAAGACTCATACAGGCAAAGGCCAAATCCATTTCTGCGATATTGGTGACTATCTTACAGCGCAGGAGGCTTATGCACGCGCCGGGGCAAACCTAAGCAACGCCCCGGAGACGGATAAGTTCCATTGGCTGCATCGCTTTGGGTCTATCGCAGCTATCCCGAGCGAGGCCTCAGATGCGGGGCAAGAGACCAACCCCGATGGCACGTTCCGCCGCTGGCACACATTGACACCTGATGAGCATGGCGACTGGTTAAACCAGAGAGATGATAGTTTCTCAGCCTTTATGACGATGGGCAGTAGAAAAGGTGAAAAGGGGATTTTTGGGATATACTCTAATGGTATTCAAACCAACCGAGACGCATGGGTGTGGAACTTCTCTCGTGAGCATATCCAGCAGAGTGTAGAGCAACAAGTTGCGACTTACGAAGCTGAGCGGGAACGGCTCAATGAGCTTTTACCTCATGCCAAGAAAGAGGCTCGGCTGAATGAATTAAAACGCTCTCCTAACTTTGCAACGACGGCACTAAGTTGGACAAGTGGTTTACAGAATGAGGTAGCATTAAATAAACCCCTTTTCATTTCTGAGGGAGAGGTTCGTATTGGGGTCTATCGTCCGTTTACAAAGGAGAGGATATTTTTTAGCTCAAGACTAAATCATAGGCCAGGCCAACTTCCCAAAATCTTCCCAGAAGTGGGGATGGAGAATAGGGTGATTTGTGTAACACCAGATAATGCGAACTTGTCATGCATAATGACGGATTATTTGCCTGATCTGGAATTGATACATCATGCTCAATGCTTCCCTCTCTATCATTATGAACCCATAAAAACTGCGCAGCCTGAAGGGGATATGTTTGGGGGGATGGAGGAGCCAAGCGCGGCTCGTTACAAAAAGAAAAGTGCTATCACGCCAGAGGGCATGGCCTATTTCCGTAAAGCATGGCCTAAGGCGCAGTTTGATGAAGAAGATGTGTTTTATTACATCTATGGTCTGCTTCATGCCTCGGATTATCGCAGCCATTACGCCACCAGCCTCTCCAAGGAACTCCCCCGTATCCCTTGCGTAAAGACGGAAGATGACTTCTGGGCGTTTTCCAAAGCAGGACGGGCGCTTGCGGAGCTTCATTTGGGGTATGAGGCGGCGGTGCCTTATTTCGCGCTGGATGATGCTACGCATGTGCATATCAAAACCAAAGCGGGCCTTACGGAGGAGCAGCTTTATCGTGTCGAGAAGATGGCTTTTGCCAAAACCCGTGGTGAGGATGGCAAACGCATCCCTGACAAAACCCACCTGATTTATAATAATCACATCGAGATTACAGGTATTCCGCTGGAAGCCTATGAATATCAGGTCAATGGCAAATCTGCTCTTGAGTGGGTCATGGATCGTCAGCAGGTCAAGATTGATAAACGCTCCACCATCACCAATGACCCTAACGATTGGGCTCTTGCCGAAGCTCAAGACCCTAAATGGCCCCTCTTGCTCTTTTTAAAAGTGCTGCATGTGGCATTAGAGACGAGAGAGGTGCTAGCTATGTTGCCTAAGATGGCGTTGTGAGAGAAAGACAGCGGTAAGAGGCTAGCAAGGGGCTGAAATACGCCCCTAACGTCTTTGCTTTTAGGACTGTTGGATGGTGGACCCGGCGCGATTCGAACGCGCGACCTTTGCCTTCGGAGGGCAACGCTCTATCCAGCTGAGCTACGGGTCCGCTGGCCGTTCTTTTAACGGTAAGAGATGTGTTTGCCTAGCCCTGAATTGTCGCTTTTTCGTGCGTTCACTGTGTTTCTGCCAGCCAAAGCCACATGGTGGCAGCATTATCCCCGCCGGAGGGGAGGAAATGCCCTGGCTGCTCAAGCCATGAGAGAATGTCTCGGGCAGGGCGGTTCTGCGGCTCGCGGGAGATGAGGTGATAGCCATGGGGGAGTTCATCTAGCCGGAGAAGGCCTTGAGGCACCCGTTGGATAAGGTGATGCGTGGCAGAGGCGGGGACAAATTGGTCGCGATCACCCCATATCAGCAAGGTGGGTGTGTGTAGTTTTGGGGTCTCTTGGGTGGCATGGCTCATCAGATGCGTTAGCCCCCGGAGGGCGTGGACGGTTGTGCCATGGCGGGTGAGAGGGTCGAAAAACATGCGACGGAGGGCTTTGATATTGCGTGTTGCAATATGCTGTCCCGGCATATGGGCCCCTGTTAGGCGAGCTTGAGGGGTGATGAGATTCCAGCCCTCCAAAAGGCTTTGCCATGGCTGGCCTAATGTCATGATGGCTGGGGCGAGGAGGATTAACCCGGCGGGGTGGGGGGCCTGCAGTGCAGTGCTGGTGAGGAGGGCAATAGCACCCCCCATGCTCTCGCCCATTAGGTAAAGCGGTTGTTTGGGCCATTGCTGATGGCACCATTGGGCCTCTGCTAGGCTATCAGCAATGAGGCGTTGGGTGTTGCTCCATGTCCGTGGTGTGGGGAAGGCCCCAAAGCCGCGTATATCAGGGGCAACGATGAGGAACCCAGCCTGCGTTAAGGGTGGTGCCATAACCTCCCACGCATCGCGGCTATCCCCAAAGCCGTGAAAGGCCAGAATCACCCCGCGTAGGGGCTTGTTTTGGGGTGGCGTGTAAAGCCGTATGGGCGCACTCTTACCATCGGAGAGCGGGAGGGAGAGGCTCGCGGGGATGAAGGCGGATTCTGTAGGGCTGTGAGGCCATGTTTCCGGGCGCGGCCCCGTGCTGCACCCTGTGAGACATAGCGCATAACAGAGCATGAGAGGGAGAAATACAGCCTTATCGGCATGTGGGGCGTTTTTAAAGCGGCGGAAATCCGCTAGAGAGAGCCTATAGAGCAAAAGTAATGTGCCCAATATGGCAAGGGAGAGGGACGGCGTGACGTCAAAAAACACACATCTGGTTTTGGTGGATGGTTCTGGCTTCATCTTCCGTGCCTTTTTTGCCATCCCCCCGATGACCAACCCGGAGGGTGTGCCTGTTAATGCCGTTTATGGCTTTACCAATATGCTCTCACGCCTCATTAAAGAGCATGAGGGCCAGCCTATGGCTGTCATCTTCGATGCAGGGCGCAAAACATTCCGTAACGATATTTATCCTGAATATAAAGCCCATCGGCCAGAGCCGCCGGAGGATTTACGCCCGCAATTCGACCTCATTCGCCAAGCGACGGACCAATTCGGCATCCCCGCGATTGAGCTACCCGGCTGGGAGGCGGATGACCTCCTAGCAACTTATGCGCGGCTGGTGGTGGAGCAAGGCGGGAGTTGCACCATCATTTCCTCCGATAAAGACCTCATGCAACTTGTGCGTGAGGGGGTGATGCTGAAGGACCCGATGAAGCAAAAGCCCATCGGCTTAGCGGAGGTTGAAGCGAAGTTCGGTGTAACGCCTGATAAAGTGGTGGATGTGCAAGCCCTCATGGGGGATTCTACCGATAATGTGCCGGGTGTGCCGGGCATTGGCCCAAAAGGGGCGGCACAGTTGATTAATGAATATGGCTCGCTAGAGGCGGTGTTGGAGGCCGCACCGGGGATGAAGCCTTCTAAAAGGCGGCAGAACCTAATTGACCACGCCGAGGGGGCCCGTATTTCCCGCCAGTTGGTTTTATTAGCGGATGATGTCGCTGTGCCGACCCCTGTTGATGAGCTACGTCCCCGCGAACCTGATGCTGAGACGTTGCGGCATTGGCTGGAGAGCATGGGCTTTTCCTCCATTCTTCAACGCATGGGTTTTGGGGGCAAGGCCCGCTCGCCAGCGCGGCATAAGCCTGATGTGAGTCCAGCCTCTAGTGGCGAGGCTGAGGTGGAGGGCGATATGGTGCCTCGCAGTGAGGCTCCCTTTGGCCCTTATGAGACGGTGACAACGCAGGAGGCACTTCAACAATGGGTGGAGGCTGCTTATAAGGCTGGGTTCGTTGCGGTGGATACGGAAACAACGGGCCTGAATGCACGCACGGCGGAGATTGTTGGTTTGTCTCTCGCTATTGCACCGGGGAAGGCGTGCTATGTGCCGTTCCGTCATGAAGGCACGTTGGAGGCTCCTGTTGGGGAGCAGATCGCTGTAAAAGATGCGCTCGCCCTGCTTGCCCCATTGATGGCTGATGAGGCGGTGTTGAAGATTTTCCAAAACGCGAAATATGACCTCACGATTTTGCGCCGTGCGGGATTGGAGGTTATTACGCCGCTGGATGATACGATGCTGCTGTCTTACGCGCAGTTTGCTGGGGCGCATGGGCAGGGGATGGATGAGCTCTCCCGCCTGCATTTAGACCATACGCCCATCTCGTATGATGATGTTACGGGCACGGGGCGGAATCGCATCGCCTTTACGCAAGTCCCGTTGGATAAAGCAACCGCTTATGCGGCGGAAGATGCGGATGTAACATTGCGTTTGTGGAAGATATTGCGCCTGACCTTACCACGGCAGAAAGCCACCGCCTTGTATGAGGAGATGGAGCGTCCCCTCATCACCGTGCTGGAGGGGATGGAGGACGCTGGCATCCGTGTGGATGCGGAGGAATTGCGCCGTCTCTCGGAAGATTTCGCAACACGCATGGCGGAGATGGAGGAGGGGATTTATGACCGCGCCGGGCGGCCCTTTAATATTGGCTCGCCTAAACAATTAGGGGAAATCCTGTTTGATGAGATGGGTCTGCCGGGGGGCAAGCGGACGAAAACCGGCGCATGGGGGACAGATTCCCGCGTGTTGGAGGAGCTTGCTGTACAAGGGCACGATTTACCAACGGCTATCCTAAATTGGCGGCGTTTGGCAAAGCTGAAATCCACCTATGCAGATGCGCTGCTTAAGCTGATGGAGCCGAAGACCCAGCGTGTGCATACGACCTTCCAGATGACGACAACCACAACAGGGCGGCTTTCCTCCAATGAGCCGAATTTGCAGAATATTCCCATCCGCACGGAGGAAGGGGCGCGTATTCGGCAGGCTTTTGTGGCAGCACCGGGGCATAAGCTGCTCTCTGCGGATTATAGTCAAATTGAGCTGCGTTTATTGGCTCAGGTAGCGCAGATTGACCCATTATTAGATGCGTTTCGTCATGGGCAGGATATTCATGCCCGTACAGCGTCCGAGGTGTTTAATATCCCCTTAGAAGGGATGGATGCGTTGACGAGACGGCGGGCGAAGGCGATTAACTTCGGTATTATTTACGGTATTTCAGCCTTTGGGTTGGCGCGTCAGTTGCAGGTGCCCCAAGGGGAGGCCAAACGCTATATTGAGGCGTATTTTGAGCGTTATCCCGGCATCCGTACCTATATGGAGGCGATGAAGGAAGAAGCGCGCGAGAAGGGTTATGTCCTGACCCCCTTTGGGCGGCGTTGTTATGTGCCGGGGATGCAAGCGCGGCAGGCAGCGCAGCGGTCCTATGCGGAGCGGCAGGCGATTAACGCGCCTTTGCAGGGCGGGGCGGCTGATATCATCAAAAAAGCGATGGTGCAGGTACCGCGTGCTTTGGCTGAGGCCGGGTTAAAAGCGCGTATGTTGTTGCAAGTGCATGACGAATTATTGTTCGAAGTCCCCGATGAGGACGCTGAGGCAACAGCCGCTTTGGTAAAGCGTGTGATGGAACAAGCGGCCTCGTTAAGGGATGTAGCCTTGGTGGTGGAGACGGGGCTTGGGGATAATTGGGCTGAGGCTCATTGAGGTTTGAGGTCATAGTAAGGAGCATGATGGACGTGCAGAGTGACGGTACGGGCGGGGTGGAGCCAAAAAAATATCTAGGTTGGAAGATTGGGGCGATTATAGCGGGTTTGTTGCTGGTCGCGGGGTTGTTAGGTTTGGGGGGGTATTATCTCTCCACTGGTCATGATGAAGGGGCGCGGCTCCATAAACAGGGTAATGAGGTTGGTGGCTCTTTCCGTGTCTTCTCCCTTGGGGGGGGAATGGTGACGGAAGGGGACTTCCGCGGGGCGTGGATGGTGGTGTGGTTTGTGGACCCGCGTTGCCCTGCTGCCCAATGCCAGCCGCCTTTAAAGGCTTTGGATGCCACCCTTATGAGCATGAAGGCACAGGGCCGGAAGGTCCTCCCCCTTGTTGTATCCTTAGATGCAAAAGCGGAGGATTCTGATGGGTTGAAGGATTATGTCATGGGGGTGGCCCCGCATATCTTTCCCGTTTTTGCGACCCAGAACATGACCCAAGCGATGACGCGCTTGTTCCATGCCCCTTATGAGCAGGAGCGGGGGACTGGATATTATAAGCCTGCGCCGTCCTTTGTGGTCATGGACTCAGAGGGCCATTATGCTGGGATGCTCCCTGTTACGCATGATTCAACGGCGTTGACGGCTGGGTTAGAGCACCTCATGGCTCACCCTCAGCAAAAGAGCCAATAAGGACCGCCGCTATGTTACGTTATCCTGTTCTTTTACTTGATTATGATGGCACATTGGCTGAAACACGCCCGGCTATTATTAGGAGCTTGCGCGAAGCTTTTGAGGACATTGGCCGTACCCCGCCCTCCGCTGCGGAGCTGGCAGAGCGGTTAGGTAAGGGCGATGCGCTCCAAGGGTTTTATAAGGGGTTAGTTAATGATAGTTCCCCCGAAGAAGCCGAGCGTTATGTCGCAGCCTATCGGAAGCGTTATGCCCAAGCGGATGCGGAGGAGACCTTCCTGTATGATGGGGTGCATGAGGTCTTGCCTATTTTAAAGCAGCGTGGCTATCGGTTGGTGGCCCTTAGTAACAAGCATGGGCCAACCTTGCGTCATAGTTTGGCACGGTTCCAGCTTGATGGGTTTTTTGAGGTCACCCTCGGTGCAGAAGAAGGGCTACCGCGTAAGCCAGAGCAAGAGGTGTTTCAGCATCGTCTTGCGCCGCTATTTCCTTCCGTCCCCGCAGCGGGGTTCCTCATGGTGGGGGATACAACGGCCGATATCGGCTTTGCCCAAACACTCGGTATGGATGTCTGCTGGGCCAGCTACGGCCATGGTGTGGCGGAGGTCTGTAAGGCGTTAAAGCCTACATATCATATTGATAGTTTGTGGGAGCTTCCGACCCTGTTAGCAAAGACGGAGAGCTAAGGGAGGCCCCCGCCCGCCGGTAAGGGGGTGGGGGGGTATCACCTATTATGCCGCTTTAGAGTCCAATATCGCTGCGGAGCATTTTATCAGCCCATTGAATAGTCGCTGCGGCCTCATAAGCGCGAGAGCGCGCCTTGGCTGCTGTGGGGGCTGTGGCGCAGATGGTCAGCACGCGCCCTCCATTCGCTACCAATTTATCGCCTTCTAGCTTTGTTCCTGCGTGGAATATGGAAACGCCGGGGAGTTGTGCGGTGCGGTCTAAGCCAGAAATGACACCCCCTTTTACCGGAGCATCAGGATAGCCTTTAGCCGCGAGCACGAGGGAGAGGGAGGGCTGGTCTGTAAAGCGGATGCTCTCCTCAGAGAGGGTGCCTTCTGCGAGGGCTTTGAGGGCGGGGAGGAGGTCGCTCTCTAAGCGGATGAGCAGGGCTTGGGCCTCTGGGTCACCAAAGCGGACATTATATTCTATGAGCTTTGGTCCTTCTTCTGTCAGCATCAAGCCTGCGAAGATGACACCACGGAAGGGCGTGCCCCGGCGGAGCATCTCAGCCAACATGGGACGGACAGTGAGGTCTAATGCGGCCTCTTGTGCGGCGCGGTCAAAATCCGGTGGGGGGCAGATGGCTCCCATCCCGCCTGTGTTAGGGCCAGTATCGCCATCGCCAACGCGCTTATGGTCCCGTGCGGCACCAATCAGGCTGGCTTTATCATCTGCACAAAAGGCAAAGAGGGATACTTCCCGCCCTGTAAGACATTCCTCAATGACGAGGGGGAGGCCGAGATGATCGATGGCGGAGAGGGCTTCATCAACGCTTTGTGCCACAACAACGCCTTTGCCCGCAGCGAGGCCATCGGCCTTGATGACAATCGGCGCACCTTGCTCACGCACATAGGCTTTGGCGGCGTCTATGCTGCTATTAGCATCAAAACGCTGCCAGCGTGCGGTGGGGATGCCCGCAGCATCGGCCACTTCTTTTGTAAAGGCCTTGCTGCCCTCTAAGGCCGCTGCCGCTTTGGAAGGACCAGCGCAGGCAATGCCAGCCTCTTTACATGCATCGGCTAACCCCGCTACGAGGGAGACTTCCGGCCCGGGGACGACAAGGTCGATCGCTTCTTTTTGGGCGAACTCTACAAGGCTTGCAATATCATCAGCTGCAATAGGGACACAACGGGCGCATTCTGCTATGCCAGGATTACCGGGGGCGGCAAAGAGGGCTTTGAGCTGAGGGGACCGGGCAATGGCGGTAGCGAGGGCATGTTCCCGCCCGCCAGAACCAACAAGAAGTACGCGCATCCTGTTTCCTTTATATGAGCCTGCGGTGTTGATAGCCGCTTTTACGTTGCCCCTCATTTAGCATAGAATAGCAGGATGATGGAACGAGACCTTCTTTTTTCTGCCCAAGAGCCGCAAAATGCTACTTCGGCGGGGAGTAATATTCCCGAATATTCTGTTGGGGCGATTTCTTCCGCCATTAAGCGCGTGCTGGAGGGAAGCTTTGGCCGTGTGCGCGTCCGTGGGGAAATCACGGAGATGAAGCGTTATGCCTCTGGGCATATTTATCTTTCCCTCAAAGACGAGGGGGGGAAGATTGCTGGGGTGATTTGGCGGGGCAATGCCTCCCGCCTTGGTATGGTGCCAGAAAATGGGACAGAGGTTATCGCCACTGGGCGCATCTCCTCTTATGGGGAGCGGTCGAGCTATCAACTGATTATTGAGCGGATGGAGTTTGCCGGGGAAGGGGCCATGCTCGCGCGGATAGAGGCCCTAAGGGTGCGTCTGCGAGATGAAGGGCTTTTTGCGCCGGAGCGGAAGAAGCCTATCCCCTCTCTGCCGCATCGTGTCGGGGTGATTACCTCACGCTCTGGTGCGGTCTTGCATGATATTTGCACCACTATTGCCCGCCGTTTCCCCCGTGAGATTCTGCTCTGGCCCGTTGCCGTGCAGGGGGAGGGAGCGGCACAGCAAATTGCTCATGCTGTTAAGGCAATGGGGCAGCTTCCCCACCCGCCAGATGTGTTAATTGTAGCGCGTGGGGGTGGTTCGTTAGAGGACCTCATGGCCTTTAATGATGAAGCTGTGGTACGGGCCGTGGCGGCGTGCCCCTTGCCGGTTATTTCCGCCGTGGGGCATGAGACCGATACAACCCTCGTAGATTATGCAGCCGACCGCCGGGCCCCGACACCGACTGCCGCGGCGGAGATGGCCGTGCCTGTGCGCTCGGAGCTTGTGGCAGACCTTGCCCATCGGGCAGCGCGCCTTTCAAGCGGGTTAGTGGGTATTTTGCAAAAGCAGAGCTTGCAGTTGCAAGCAATGGCCGCGCGTATGCCGGACTTGCCTAGCCTGCTTGATACGGCACGTATGCGTTTGGATGACCGCGCTCAAAGGTTGGAGCTTGCCTTACCGGGCTTTGTGATGCGTGCGCGTGCACGCTTGGGGGGGGCGGCATTTCACCTCCCGGCCATGGAGACGGTTCTTGGTCAGCGTCATCGTTTGCTGGAGGGGCAGGCGGGGCGGTTGCAGGCAGGGTGGGAGCGTTTTTGGCAGGGCTGCCAGATGCGTCTTATGCGGATGCCGTTGCAAATTGGGGTGATTCAAGGACAGTGTGCTGTACAACGAGAGCGGCTTGTTGGATTGGCGCGGCATTTAGAGGCTGTCTCTCCCCGTGCGGTATTGGAGCGTGGTTATGTGCTGGTGCAGGATGCAAAGGGACGACCAGTGACGCACGCGGCGGCTTTACCTCAAGGGGGTATAGTGCAGCTTGCGTTTGTAGATGGTGCAAGACAAGCTAAGTTAGACCCGCGTGAGGGTGGCGCAGGGCGTAGTGGCATTGTGCCGAGTACGCGCGAGAAGACCACCATAGCATCAGCCCAACGGGAAGACACGCAAGGTGAACTTGGATTATAATGAAGTGATATGAAGGAGGGGCCGATGCGTTATTATGGAGCTATAGTGGGGATAGGTCTTTTACTCACAAGCTGTGCGAGCCAGCCCTCCCAACAGGAGCGGGCGGCGGCAGAGCGTCCTAAGATTCAGAGTTTTGCAGGGGCCCCAACAGGCCCCTCTAATCCTGCATCCAACCGGGTGAAGATGAATCTGCCCTCCGCAGCAGTGACGACCCCGCTATGTGGCACGGCCCTGCATGAGCAAGCCGCCACAGGCGGAGCGATTTATACGAGCAGCCTTGGGACAGGCAATAGCTGTACGCGTAATGCCTGTTTTCAGCCATTGACAGGAACCTTCATCGCGGAAAATGGCACGAATAGCGTTTGCCGCTAAAGAATAGGTGCGCGTGCATCATAATAACAGCCTAAAAAAGACGGCATAGGAGAACCCCAGCCGTCTTTTTATTTAAAAGCCTCGTATCTTTTGGGGGATGTAGCGACTTAACGCCGCCACCACCCCACACGTCGTTTCTTCGGCTTGGATTCATCAATATTCACCGGCTGCGGTGCGGTGATATTTTCGGCAGAGGAGGTGGCTTCCACTGGCTCTGGTGCAGAGGGAGGGGCCTCATCAGCCTTCTTCCGCCGGGTAGGGCGGCGTTTGCGCGGTGGGGTGGTGTTTTCCGCAGGGGCCTCATCAAGGGACGCGGGTGATGCTTCCTCTGTTACAGGCTCCTTCGCTGTTGTGGTGCGCGCTGCTGCCGTGCGGCGAGGGGGCCGTGGGCGGCGTGGGCGCGGTGCCGTCTCCCCATCCTCATCAGCAGTGGCGGGACGAGCGGAGATTTTTACAACGTGATTCTCCTCATCCTCTGCCTCTTGGTCCGTAACAATACGGCTGCGTGTTGGGGGACGGCGAGGTGTATGAGGCCGGCGAGAGGTTGTCTCGTCTTCTACTCCGTTGGTTTCATCCCGTGATGGAGCGCGCCTGCGGTGGCGTGTGGTCGGGGCGGGGTCTTCCGCAGGCTCCTCTTGAGGATGAGCCGGGGCCGTATGACGTGCCTCTTGCTGCTCCATCATATCGAAAATATCAATCCCTGCATTATGGAAGGGATTAGCCGGCGTTGGTCCTTGATAAGCAGATGGTTCTTCTTGGAAGGGCTGCTCATCGCGCTGGCGTGTAGGGCGGCGGCGAGAGGCTGCATGCCCACGGCGGTCAGGCCGCTCCTGCGCGTCTTGTTGTGGAGCTTGGCCCTCTATATTCGTGGTGACACGCCGTGTTCTCGTGCGCCGGCGTCCGGGCATAAGGGCACGGTCACTGTCTGTACGGTCGTCACTTTCTGCCGGGTTAGGCATAGCTGTCTCCTCATTTATGGAGTTGAGAGCGTCTTGGGCATCCTCCTCACGGCGGCGGCCCCCCCGTCTGCGCCGGCGGCGGCGGGAGGTCCCTTCCTGATTATCGCTTTCAGCTTCAGGAGAGGGTGTCTCATCAAATGCTGTAGTGTGAGAAGCCGGGGGCTCATGAGCAATGTCAATCGTGCGCACTGTCGTGACTGGATTATCACTGCGTGTGGCTTTGTGATGATTATGGCGTGGGGCAACACGCTCAATACGGAGCTCCCCTGCGGGGAGGCTGCTATCATTCTCAAAACGGATGGTCATGTCGTGATGTTGCTCCATCCCGCTAATAGCCGCCCTTTTGCTATTAAGCATGTAAAGGACGATATTCGGGCTAACATGCACGACAATTTCCGAAGCACGGCGGCGGCTGGCTTCATCTTCTATATTGCGTAGTACTTGCAGGGCCATGCTCTCCACCCCGCGGATGGAGCCAGTGCCTTGGCAATGCGGGCAGGGGCTGAGCATACTCTCAGCAATGGAGGGGCGCAGGCGTTGGCGCGACATCTCCAAAAGGCCGAAATGAGAGATACGGCCTATCTGAATCCGCGCTCTATCCAACCGTAAGGCATCTTTGAGGCGTTTTTCCACCTGATTATTATGGCGGCGGCTTTCCATATCGATGAAGTCGATGACAATCAGCCCGGCAAGGTCACGCAGGCGGAGTTGGCGGGCGACTTCCTCAGCGGCTTCCAGATTTGTGCGGAGGGCGGTTTCCTCAATATTGCGCTGGGAGGTGGATTTACCGGAATTGACATCAATAGCGACAAGGGCTTCGGTTTGATTGATGACGAGATAGCCCCCAGATTCCAACCGCACAGTGGGGGAGAACATCGCATCAAGGTGGCTTTCTACCTGATAATGAGCGAAGAGATTTTGCCCTCTATTCTGCCAAAGGCGGATGCGATTGGCGTTATGGGGCATCAGCAGGCGTGTAAACTCCCGCGTATTTTTCCACGCCTCCTCTCCATCAACCAATACGGTCTCAATATCGCGGGTAAAGAGGTCACGAATAGCCCGCTTAATGAGGCTTGCTTCCTCATAAATTAAAGCAGGGGCAATAGAGGTAAGCGCATGAGTGCGAATATCTTCCCAGAGTTGGAGGAGATATTCACAATCCCGCGTAATCTCCGTCTCCGGGCGGCCTGCCCCGGCGGTGCGGATAATCATCGCCATTGTGGGGGGGAGATCCAGCATGTTTACAATGCTGCGTAAACGCCGCCGGTCTGTTTCGGAGGTAATTTTACGCGACACACCGCCCCCGCGGAGGGTATTGGGCATGAGCACACCATAACGCCCCGCAAGGGAGAGATAGGTCGTTAAAGCAGCTCCTTTATTACCACGCTCCTCCTTTACAACCTGAACAAGGATTACTTGCCGGCGGCGGATGACTTCTTGGATGCGGTAATTGCGTAGAAAACGCGCCATGCGGCGGCTGGCACTATGTTCATCACCAGTATCATGCTCGCCGCTGACAATTTCCGGGCTTACATCGTCACTGTCATTATCATCATCGCCGTTATCTTCAGCGAGGGTGTCTTCTGTACGGTCGTCCTCTGCGAGGGGGTCATCCTGTTCGCGTTGCTCTGCGTTATATTCCTCCTCTTGGAGGGCGAGGAGCTTTTCGCGATCAGCAACAGGGATTTGAAAATAATCAGGGTGGATTTCGCTAAAAGCGAGGAAGCCATGGCGATTACCGCCATAATCCACAAAAGCAGCCTGCAAGCTTGGCTCTACACGGATAACTTTAGCAAGGTAAATATTGCCTTTAAGCTGGCGGCGCGCTGATGTTTCAACATCATAATCTTCAACGCGCTTACCATTCATAACCACCACGCGGGTTTCCTCTGCGTGTGTGGCATCGATGAGCATTTGCTTAGTCATGAAGGATGGGACTCCGTGGCGCACGGGTCATTGCCCTGCTTGCGCCGATTGTCTGGGTCAACAGAGGGCAGCATCCTGTCTGGTTTGTGGCGTTAGGCTTAGTATAACGCGGCACACCGTGATAAAGAACACAGAACAGCATTGCAGCCTCTGGTAAACATGCTGGTAGCAGACACTGCCACCGGGATTATCATGCAACCTGCCTGCGAGATGTGATGCCTCCGGGCCGATTGCGCTTAATTATAGATGCGAACCCTCCACCAGGGTGTGAGCGAACTGAGGGCAACTGCCTCAGGCTTTCGACACCAAACGGTATGAAGCGCATTTTTGCAGCGTGAGCCGCTCTCACTATAATGCTGCCCAGCGTCTCAAACGGAAGGGGCGCATTATGCTAATCGGCATCCGCTTGGTGAGCATGGCGCAAATTATCGCCTCTGGCAAGAGGGGAGTTATAGTCTGTATTGTTCGTTATGGGCTATAATCGCCGCATAGTTAAGAGGAGGCGGCGCATCGTGAAGGGCAAAGAGACGGGCATGAGTGAGCTGACACGCCGCTATTTTATGCTGAAGGCCGCGCGAGGTGGGGTTGTTACAGCCCTTGCTGGGGCGTCTTCTTGCATACACAGAGTGCAGGCAGCAGGGCGGCACCCTTTACACGCTCCGGCTATTTTACGCCATGCTCCCCCGCCCAAGCCTGTCATCATGTTGGATCCCGGCCATGGGGGCAAAGACCCCGGTGCGATTGGTGTCTCTGGAACGTATGAGAAACATATCGCCATCGCCGCCGCGACAGAGCTACGGCGCATGTTGCTGGCCTCAGGGCAATATCAGGTCGTGTTGAGCCGCAGTGATGACCATTTTATCCCCTTAGCAGGGCGTGTAGAGCTTGCGCATAAACATAAGGCAGCCCTTTTTATCTCTATGCATGCCGATGCATTGCATCAACCACAGGTGCGCGGGGCGAGTGTTTATACATTATCCGGCAATGCCTCGGACAAACAAACAGCCGCATTAGCCGAGACGGAAAATAGTGCGGACCGTTTTGCAGGTCATGCAGGGATAGGGGGTGTGCCAGCTGAGGTTGAAGCGATTTTGAATAGCCTGATTCATGAGGAAACACGGCGTGGCTCGGCTCATATGGCCGCGAGTGTGATTCAGGCGTTTCAGAATCGGGTGCAGTTGCTGCATCACCCCTCGCGCCATGCGGCCTTTCGGGTGTTGAAGTCGGGCGATATTCCCTCAGTGTTGGTAGAGATGGGCTTTATGTCCAACCATTTAGATGAGCAAGCATTGCGCCGCGCTGCGCATAGAACACAAGTAGCCCAAGCGATGAAGCAGGCCATCGATCATTACTTTCAAAGCCGTACAAACGCTACGTTGTGAAAGATGCCGCGTTGTCCTCTTGTGTTTTTGTAACAGAGAGGATAGGCTGCCGCGGTAATGATAAAGTTTCGTACCCTCCTCTTTCTACGACTTATAACCCCCTGAATGCCGTATAGGCAGGCAGATGGCCTGTCGCGTTCAGGGGGTTTCTCTTAAATAATCTATCAGTAAACGTAGAAATAGGGACGACATCATGTCTTTTCAGCATCCTTCCTTTGGCCGTATTGACGATAAACGTATCATTATTTTCGATACCACTTTGCGCGATGGCGAGCAGTCTCCCGGCTTCTCCATGAATCTGAATGAGAAGCTGCGTATGGCCCATGCTTTGGCTACGCTGGGGGTTGATGTAATTGAGGCAGGATTCCCCGCCGCTTCGGAAGGTGATTTCGAAAGCGTAAAACAAATTGCTGACCATGTAGATGGGCCTGTCATTTGTGGGTTAGCCCGTAGTGCTGCGCGGGATATTGAGGCCGCTGGTAAGGCGATTAAAGGTGCGCGCCGGGGGCGGATTCATAACTTCATTTCCACCTCGCCTCTGCATATGAAGTACAAGTTGCGGATGGAGCCGGAGCGCGTGTTGGAGCTGATAGCATTCGGCAATAAGGAATCCCGCCGCTATACAGATGATGTTGAATGGTCAGCTGAGGATGGCTCCCGGACGGAACCGGATTTTCTGTGCCGTTGTGTGGAAACAGCCATCGCGAACGGGGCAACGACCATTAACATCCCCGATACAGTCGGCTTTGCGACCCCTGATGAGATGGAGCGCATCTTCACGATGTTGAAGGAGCGTGTCCCGGGGGCGGATCAGGTGATTTTTTCCACCCATAATCATAATGATTTAGGTTTGGCTGTGGCCAATACGCTGGCCTCTGTTGAGGGGGGAGCCCGCCAGATTGAATGTACGATTAACGGCATTGGCGAGCGCGCAGGTAATGCAGCACTAGAGGAAGTCGTCATGGCGTTGCGGACTCGGCATGATCGCTACGGTATGGAGACGGGGATTGAGACGCCACGGCTGTTAGGGATGTCGCGTTTGCTGGCGACCATTACAGGCTTTGATGTCCAACCCAATAAGGCCATTGTGGGGCGTAACGCCTTTGCCCATGAGAGTGGCATCCATCAAGATGGCATCCTTAAACATGCTGGAACATATGAGATTATGACGCCGGAGAGCGTGGGCTGGACGAGTACCTCCTTGGTGTTAGGTAAACATTCTGGTCGGGCTGCCTTCCGCGATAAATTGAAGGCTCTGGGTTATGATGACCTGAAAGAGGAGACAATCAACGCGGCATTCCAACGCTTTAAGGCGTTGGCAGATCAGAAAAAGATTGTCTTTGATGATGATGTGCGGGCCTTGGTTGATGATGAGAGTCGGGATCATGAGCGTGTGCGCCTCATCTCTTTGGAGCTGAAGGGTGGGACGGAGCATGCCGCTCATGTTGTTATGACGCTGGAGATTGACGGGGAAACGCGGCACGTCACAGCAACGGGGAATGGCCCGGTGGATGCGGCTTTCCGTGCGTTAGGTGAGGCCTTCCCGCATGAGGCGACCTTGGCGTTGTTCTCGGTAGCGAATGTGACCGAAGGGACGGATGCTCAGGCACGCACAACGGTGCGTTTACAGGAGGGGGGCCGTCTTGTGGATGGGCAAGGCAGTGATGCCGATACGGTTGTCTCTGCGACACGGGCTTATATCCATGCGCTCAATAAGCTGTTGGTGAAGCGTCTGCGTGGAGAGCCGGCTGAGGAAGTCGCTTAAAGGCGAGGGCTACGGCCCCCGTTTTTGTAAAGTCAAAGGGCATCTGAATATAACAGCTTATTAATGAGCCGGGTTTTCTGCGAAAAAAACATGCAGAAGCGGGAATATGGCCTTGCTGAACTATCATGGAGCTTTATAATTCGCGGCGAATGCTGTGAATGGTATTCGGACCATTTTCTTTATCCTCGTAAAAGCGGGGTCATCCTGCCAGGAGTTTTGAATGTTCTCTCGTCTGTTGGGGCTCATTTCCGCCGATATGGCGATCGATCTTGGCACTGCCAATACCTTGGTATACGTCAAGGGGCGTGGTGTTGTGTTGAGTGAGCCTTCCGTTGTTGCTGTCACAGAGGTACGCGGGCGCAGACAAGTTTTGGCCGTGGGTAATGAGGCCAAGTTGATGGTGGGGCGTACGCCGGGAAATATTCAAGCCATCCGTCCCCTCCGTGATGGGGTGATTGCTGATTTTGAGAGTGCGGAGGAGATGATTAAGCATTTCATCCGCAAAGTGCATAATCGCCGTTCTTTTTTCAGCTCTCAGATTGTAATTTGTGTGCCCTCTGGATCCACTGCGGTGGAACGCCGTGCGATTCAGGAGAGTGCGGAGAGTGCTGGGGCCCGTAAGGTATATTTGATTGAGGAGCCTATGGCGGCGGCCATCGGTGCGGGCCTTGCTGTGACGGAGCCTTCCGGCAGCATGATTGTTGATATTGGTGGTGGCACGACAGAAGTTGCCGTGATTTCCCTCGGCGGCATTGTGTATGCACGCTCTGTCCGTGTTGGGGGGGACCAAATGGATGAGGCCATTATGGCTTATATCCGCCGCAATTATAATCTGATGATTGGTGAAAGCTCTGCTGAGCGGATTAAGATTGACCTCGGGGCTGCGGCTTTTGATCCGAACTCCCAAGGGGAGGAACGGACCCTGCCTTTAAAGGGGCGGGATTTGCTCAATGGCGTCCCGCGTGAGATTGTCGTCAGTGAGGCGCAGATTGCTGAAGCGTTGGAAGAACCGGTAGGCCATATTATTGATGCTGTGGCTACGGTGCTGGAACATACACCGCCGGAGCTAGCAGCGGATATTGTTGAGAAGGGCATCGTTCTCTCTGGCGGGGGGGCGTTGTTGCGCCGCCTTGATGATGTGTTGCGAAACGCAACAGGTTTGCCAGTTTTTGTTGCAGAGAATGCGCTCTCTTGCGTAGCTGTGGGGACAGGACGGACGTTGGAACAAATGCAGCAGCTCCGCAGCGTTTTGAGCAGCATGTATTGATAATAGGGCCTCGCTGGGGCAGGCTCAGCCTGCCGCTCACTTTGTGCTACAAAGAGGGTAAGAGGGGAGGAGCTGCTTTTTCATGATTTCCATCCATACACGTCAGCTTTTATCGGGGTTGGTTCTACCGGCCTTCGTGTTTGTGGCTGTGGGAATCATTCTAGCGGGGCAGATATGGTCTGATAAAATGGCGCGGATGCGCATGGCTGCGGTGCGGGAAGTCGGGCCAGTATATCAGGCGTTATTATTTCCGCAGCGACAATTTCATAAATGGCAGCTCACATTACAAGGTGTTGGCGACCTCTTGGCGGAGAATGCCCGCTTACGCAAAGAGAACCGTAAGCTTGCTTACTGGTATGGGGAGGCGCAAACACTCAAGCAAGAAAATACCCGTTTAAAATCTGTCCTCCATTGGGGGGCAGAAGGCGCGCGGGATTATGTAAGTGGCTGGGTCGTGCGTGATGAGAGCGGCCCTTATTTGCGCGCTGTGTTGCTGGGTGTCGGGGGGCATCACGTTACAGCAGGTAGCCTTGCCGTAGACGAGGTTGGCCTTGTCGGGCGGGTGAGCGAAGTCGGCCCGCAGGTGGTCCGTGTGTTGCTCATTGAAGATGCGGCAAGTCGTATCCCCGTTACGCTGCAAAATAGCGGCGGTGATGCGATGATGATAGGTGATAATACGCCTTATCCACGTCTGATGTATTATAACCAAAATATTCACCCCGAGGAGGGGGAGCATTTGGTAACGCGGGCACAAACAGCAGGGTTAACGGGTGGTATTGCAGTAGGGCGTGTCCATTATCTTGCACCGGGCCAGGCGGTTGTGGTGCCAGATGCTGCTTTGGAGCATTTGGACCTTGTGCGTATTTTTGATGGTGATTTCATGCCGGAGGGGCCAATTAGCTCTGACCGTGTGCGGGAGAAACCGCCGCTTTTACCAGAGCAACATGATGGGAACACGCCTTCAAGCTGGCAGAATCTACGCCGGTTTTTGCCATTCTCATCCTTACAAAATGGATGATGAGACAAGGGGCGTGTAAAAGGTGCGCTAAGGGGATGCAAGGGGGTGGTGATGCGGTTTGAGCATAGCGGGCTAGACCATGACGCGTTGGAGGGGGCACGGCAGCGCAAGCTTATGGTTCGGGTAAGGCGAAAGCTCTTCCCTTGTATCATTATGGTGGTACTGGCGATTATTCTCTCTGCTCCCTTTAGGGTTTTGGGGCAGATGGAGTTGCAGGTAGCTCTTGTCCTGGGGACGGTGTGGTTTTGGTCGCTTTATCGGCCTGCTTTTATGCCATTAGTGGGGTTGTTCTGCGGTGGTTTGGTGGTGGAATTATTCAGTGTAAATCCGCCAGGTGTTCTCTTATTTTGGATGCTGGTTGCCTATGGCGTTGCTCATGGTTGTCGCGTTGGTTTATCGCGCCGGGGTTTTCTTTTGGCGTGGAGTCTTTATGGGCTAATCGTCCTTGGGGAAGCTTTGACAAATTGGGTGTTAATGGTCATCCGGGTACGGGGGGCACTCTCGGTCTATCCGATTGTATTTCAAGAGGCTTTGGCAGTGGGGAGTTACCCTTTTTTGCATATTCTTTATCTATGGGGCCTTTCCGTTATGGAAAAGCATGACAGATTATAATAGGCTGTGTAAATATAGCTTAAGTAGCTTGATTTCTGTTTTTTTAATCCTTCTTTAAGTGTTTAGTCTGGATGTCCCTCTGGCGTAATGACCCCGGCTCGCTATTTCGGAAGCGGAGTAGTCCTACGGCCGACCTATCTTTTACAGAAGAACAGGTTGTCGGGGGGGGTATGTTTACGCGGCGCGCGCTGTTGATATTAGCTGTGCAGGCGGGCGTTATGGGCACTCTGGCGCATCATCTTTATAAGTTGCAGGTTGTAGACGGTGAGACGTTAAAGGAGCAAGCACGCCGTAATCGGACGAGTCGGCGGCAGATATCGCCCGCACGTGGGGAGATTTACGACCGTTGTGGTGTGCTCGTTGCGGGGAATAAGCCAAATTGGCGCGCTCTTGTGATGGTGGAGGAGACAACGGACCTCCAGGCGGTGGTGGATCGGTTTGCCACCATTGTGCCGCTAGATGAGCGGGATCGGGCTCGTATAGAGCGGGACCGCAAACATATTCGCCGTTATGTGCCGCTGACGTTAAAAGAGTTTCTCACATGGGATGATGTGGCACGCTTGGGGTTAAACGCACCGAGCTTGCCGGGTGTGTTGATTGATGTCGGCACCACGCGTGAATATCCGTTTAAAGAGCTGATGTCTCATATTATCGGCTATGTTGCCCCGCCGAATGAGACTGATGTGCAGCATAACGCCGCATTGGCTCTGCCGGGGATGAAGATAGGCCGTGGGGGGTTAGAGCAAACACAAGAGGCTACGCTGCGGGGCCAGCCCGGCACGGTGGAGATGGAAGTCAACGCCTATGGCCGTGTGATGGGCGAGTTGGAACGTGTAGAAGGCCAACCCGGTGCGCGGCTAGGTTTGACGCTAGATACAGTGCTGCAAACACGCATCAGAGAACGCATTGGCGAGCGTGTGGCGAGTGCGGTTGTGATGGATTGCCGCAATGGGGAGGTGATGGGGCTGGTCAGCACGCCCTCTTTCGACCCTACTTTATTTGATGGCGGGATTAGCCGTACGCAATGGAATAGCTTAATTACCGACCCCGCTACGCCGTTGGTGGATAAAGCTGTGTCCGGTCTTTATCCGCCGGGCTCTACCTTTAAGCCTGCCGTAGCATTAGCGGCGTTGAAGGCCCATGCCATTACCCCTTCGGAGCGTTTTACATGTCCGGGTTATTACGACATGGGCGGGGTGCGCTTCCATTGTTGGAGCCGTTATGGGCATGGCTCTATTAACCTGCATCAGGCGTTGAAATATTCGTGTGACGTTTATTTCTATCAAGTAGCGCGCCGTTGTGGGATGGATGCGATTCACGAGGCTGCTGTTAGCTTAGGCCTAAGTGGCCATTTACCCATAGAGCTTCCCCATATGCGGGCGGGCTCTGTCCCCACGCCAGAGATGCGGCGGCAGCATGGGCATCATTGGAATGGCGGTGACACCGTTAATGCGGGGATTGGGCAAGGCTTGGTGCAAACAACGCCTCTGGCTTTGGCCACATATACATCTCGCTTAGCTACGGGGCGGATGGTGCAACCCCATCTTGTTCGGACGGTGAGTGAGAAGCTTGTGCCGGAGGATATTCCTCCTCTGCCCTTTGCGAAGGATTCTCTCATAGCTGCGCGGAGCGGGATGTTCGCGGTGGTGAATGAGCCACAAGGGACGGCTCCCCAAGCGCGTTTAAACCTCCCCGGTGTACAAATGGCGGGGAAAACGGGCTCGGCACAGGTGCGTAATGTTCCCCGCGCTTTGCGTGAGAGCGGGCATTTTAACTCTATGAATCTGCCGTGGCAGTATCGCCCTCATGCGTTGTTCATCTGTTTTGCACCCTATGATAACCCGCGTTATGCGGTTTCGGTCGTTGTAGAGCATGGTAATGCTGGTGCGACAGAGGCCGCCCCGCTGGCCGCGCAGATTATGACCGATACGTTGGTAAGAGACCCTGCTAATCGGACGTCACTCTCGCGCGGGGTTGTGGCACGCGCTGATGATGTAAGCGAGTAGGGGAGGCTTATGTCCCTCAAGGATTTTACTGTCCCTCGCACAGCGCGGCGTTTATTGCGAGCAGAGCCTAACCTGCGCATGTTCTCGCGTTTATGGCAGATTAATTGGTTTTTTGTTCTGCTGGTGTGCTGCTTGGCTGGTGTTGGGTATATCGCTTTATATTCAGCAGGTGGCGGGCGTGCGGAAGCCTTTGCTCAACCGCAGATTATACGCTTTGGCTTTGGGCTTTTGATGATGTTGGGGGTAGCCCTTGCTAGCCCGCGCGTTTTGCGGATGCTCTCCATCCCGATTTATGGTTTGTCCATCTTGCTTTTGGCTCTGGTGTTGAAAATGGGCCATGTGGGTAAGGGGGCAGAGCGGTGGATTAATTTGGGGGGCTTTCAGTTTCAGCCTTCAGAGTTTTCTAAAATCGCGCTGGTGTTGATGCTCTCAACATGGTTTTACCGGATAGGGCGGGAGCGGATGGGAAATCCGCTGCGCTTGATTATCCCCGCGATTTTAACGGCTATTCCTGTCGTGTTGGTGTTAAAGGAGCCTAACCTTGGCACGGCAACCATTGTGGGTGTGATTGGGGCCTCGCTCTTTTTTGCCGCAGGGATGCGCTGGTGGTTAATCATCCTGCTGGCTGCGCCTATCCCGTTCTTAGGGCCGTTTCTTTACAGCCACCTGCATGATTACCAAAAAGCGCGGATTGATACGTTTCTACACCCTGAGCATGACCCGTTAGGGGCCGGGTATAATATCCTACAATCGCGGATTGCCCTTGGGGCGGGTGGTCGCTGGGGGCAAGGCTATATGCATGGCACGCAGGGCCAGCTTAGCTTCCTGCCAGAAAAGCAGACGGATTTTATCTTCACCATGATTGGTGAGGAATGGGGCTATGCGGGCGGTGTGTTGGTGATTGGCCTGCTCTTTCTCATCACAATGAGCGGGATGTTAATTGCACTGCGATGCCGTAATCGGTTTGGCCGGCTGGTCGGGCTGGGTATCTCGATGGATTTTTTCTTATATTGTGTTGTAAATCTCTCTATGGTGATGGGGGTTATCCCTGTCGGTGGGGTGCCTTTGCCACTTATCTCCTATGGGGGGTCGGCTATGTTGACAATGATGTTTGGTTTTGGCCTGCTTTTATCAAGCTGGGTCCATCGGGATGACCCTGATTAAAGCAATAAGCGTGAGAGGTAGTCGGTCTTTATGCATGCGTGGCTTCTCCCCTTATTAGCGTTTACGACCGCTGGCGCACTTTTCACCATTACGCCGGGGTTGGATTCCATCATGGTTTTACGGACAGCCGCAGCAGAGGGGCGGCGCGCTGGGGTAGGGGCCATTTTTGGCATCGCACTCGGGCTAACCATATGGGGCTTAGCGGCCGCTTTCGGGCTGACGGCATTATTGGCTGCCTCTAGCAAAGCCTTCTTCATCGTAAAATGTGTGGGGGCATTGTATTTATTATGGATAGGCTGCTCTCAGCTCTTTCATCCCAGAGCCGCGTTGACAACGTCCCCTCCAACGACATTTCGTCCCCCCCTTACATCTCGTCACGATTTTTGGTCCGGTTTCCGCCGAGGGGTGTTGACGGACTTGCTAAACCCTAAGGCGGGGATTTTTGTGGTGACGTTCTTCCCACAATTCATCCCACCAGATGCCAATATTGTGGCTTTTACCTTAGTACAGGTGGTGATTCAGGCCTTATTGACATTTATTTGGCTAGGGCTGCTAGTGGCTCTTACTGTGCCTTTAGCGCGGTTTTTTAATAAGCCGGTGGTGGTGCGGCGGCTTGATCGGCTTACTGGGCTTGTGTTTATCGGGTTTGGGGCGAAGATATTCCTCACCCATAGTCCCGTCGCTCCTTGATAAGAACGGACATAAAAAGGCCGGTCAGGACCATAACCCCACCGGCCTTTATAATGATGTGCTGAAAGTGTGATGAAGGGTGGTTTAGCCTTCAATCTTGCTAAAATCAGCAATGAGCCGCCCGCTTTGGCTAAAGCGTTTTAAGAGGCGCAGGCGATTGCTGCGTTGTGCTGCATCGTCTGCATTTACCGTGACAGCCTCAAAGAAGCGGTCGATCACCGGGCGTAGAGCGGCAAGATGCTGCATAACGCTGGTGAAGTCCTCCTTCTTCAAATGGGCATCAATAATAGGCCCAGCCTCTTTAAGGGCGTCATCTAGCGCACGCTCCTCCTCCTGCACATAGAGATGTGCTTCTGGCGTGGGGGCATAGGGGCCGTCTTTTTTCTCCTCAATACGGAGGATGTTATTGGCACGGCGATAGGCGGCGAGAAGATTCTTCCCATCCTCTGTGCCTATCATGGCAGAGAGAGCCTCCACCCGGTTGAGCAGGCGGACGAGGTCACCATCTAAATGCTTAAAGAGGGTTGTGCCCTCTAGGGCCTGCGTGACGGCCAATGTGGCATCCAGCACGTCATGGCGGCGGCCCTCATTACGCAGTTGGACGCGCAGCCTATCGATGAAGAACCCATCCATATCCTCAAGAGCGGAATCCTTACCGGCCTTGCTGGCATGAGGGATAGCCGCTTTGGAGAGCAGGTGGCCAAGGTCTAGGCGGAGGCCATTATCACGAATGGTGCGGATGACGCCTAAAGCGGCGCGGCGTAACCCGTAAGGGTCGCCAGAGCCACTGGGTGTCTCCCCAATTGTGAAGAAGCCTGCCAGCATATCCAGCCTATCAGCGAGAGCAACGGCGATGGAGATGGGCGCGTTAGCTGTTTGGTCGTTCAACCCGCGGGGCATGTAATGCTCAGCAATGGCTTGTGCCACCTCTGAGGCTTCACCATCATGGGCCGCATAATAGCCCCCCATGACGCCTTGAAGCTCAGGGAACTCACCCACCATGCCCGTTGTTAGGTCTGCTTTAGCGAGCAGGCCCGCCCGCTTAGCATGGGCTATCTGCTCCTCATTAAGGCCCATATCTGTGGCGATGAGGCCCGCTAAAGTGGCGATGCGCTCTGCACGTTCTTTTTGCGTGCCAAGCTTAGCATGGAAGGTCACAGCCCCTAGCGCAGCGACACGCTCTGCGAGTTTGGTTTTGCGGTCAAGGTCCCAGAAATGCCGGGCATCAGCAAAGCGGGCGCGTAGGACGCGCTCATTCCCCGCGATGCAGAGGGCCCCTGCATCAGTGAAGCTTTGATTGGCGACAAAGGCAAAATAGGGAGCCGCTTTGCCTTCTTGCGTACGCAGGGCAAAATAGCGTTGATTTACTCGCATGGAGACCTGCATCACCTCTGGCGGAAGGTCCATAAAGGTATCATCAATGCGGCCGAGCAAAGGTACGGGATATTCCACCAACCCGCTGACTTCTTGGACAAGCCCTTCATCCTCAACGAGCTTTAAGCCTTTATCCTCGGCTAATTTATGCACACCATTGCGGATGAGATCAGCGCGTTTTTGTTCATCAAGGATGACATGTCGAGCTTCTAAATCCCGCAGCCATTGCGCCGTATTGGTGATGGTGAACGTGCCGGGGGAGAGGATGCGGTGACCCTCTGTCACATTGCCGCTTGTAAGGCCATGAGCATCATCATCCTGACGCGCAAGGCTGAAGGGGACGGTCTGCCCATCCAACACACAGGCAATATGATGAAGCGGGCGCACCCATGTAAAGAGCGAACCATTGCCCCAACGCATCGCCTTAGGCCAAGGGAACTTCCATAATAGCTCTGGTAGCTGCTCGGCGATGAGAGCTGCTGCATTGATGGGCGGGAGCGTGCGGTGGAGGACCCAAAAACCGTTCTCTTTTGTTAGAGCATCGGGGGAGACACCATGTTTACGGCAAAAACCAGCGAGGGCTTTCTCTGGCGCGTTCTCACGCGGTCCACGCTCGGAGAGGGTGCGCGCGGGGATGCTCTCATCCACCTCTAGGCTAGCGGCAATATGACGTGCCCCGTAAAAACCGCGTATAGTGCGGGGGTTGAGGGGGACTAGGGCTTGCTCTAGCAAGCGGGTAAGGTCCTCTGCCGCGCGGGCTTGCATCCCGGAGGGGATTTCCTCACAAAAAAGGTCAAGTAGCAATTCAGCCATGGGTGGTGTCCTCCTCATCTCCAGCAAGCCAAGCTTCGCAGGCGGCTTTCGCTAATGTACGCACACGCCCAATATAAGAAGCACGCTCGGAGACGGAGATAACCCCGCGCGCATCTAAGAGGTTAAATAGATGGGAGGCTTTTAAGCATTGGTCATAAGCTGGCTGGGCCACACCGGCTTCAGAGAGGCGGATAGATTCAGCCTCGGCAGCGTTAAATTGGGCAAGGAGCATATCCGTATCGGCAAGCTCGAAATTATGGCGGGAATAATCACGCTCAGCCCGGAGGAACACATCGCCGTAAGTGAGGCCCCGACCGTTGAAGTCGAGGTCATAGACATTCTCCACCCCTTGCACATACATAGCTAGCCGCTCCAACCCGTAAGTTAGCTCGGTAGAGGGGATGACCGTTGGGATGCCGCCAACCTGCTGGAAGTAGGTAAATTGCGTCACCTCCATCCCATCGCACCAGACTTCCCAACCAAGGCCCCACGCGCCGATTGTGGGGTTCTCCCAATCATCTTCAACAAAGCGGATATCGTGCTTCTCTGGGTCGATCCCGATCGCGCGATAGCTCTCAAGCAGGAGGTTCTGGCTCTCTTGCGGTGTGGGTTTGAGCAGAACTTGATATTGATAATAATGCTGTAAGCGGTTGGGGTTTTCCCCATAGCGACCATCAGAGGGGCGGCGGCATGGCTGCACATAGGCCGCAGCCCAAGGCTTACGGCCAAGAGCGCGCAATGTAGTATGTGGCGAGAGTGTGCCTGCGCCAAGCTCGGTATCGTAAGGCTGAAGGATGGCACAGCCCTTTTGAGACCAGAATTGATGAAGACGCAGGATAAGTTCCTGAAAGCAAGGGGGCCGGGATGCGGACAATTCACGAGGCTCCATAAACGTAAAGCGTTGCGCCTACTCTATAGGATGAGCGGCATAATCGCTAGCAGCTAGAAGGCAATTTTGGCATGAGGGGAGGAGGGGCCTTGCAGGGGTGGGGAACAGTATCCTATCTTATGGGGCAATAAGGGCGGTCTTCCTAGCCGCTATAGCCCTTGCCTGATGAAGGATAGCTTATTCATGAATTCGGAAGAACGTGATCTCATAAGCCGCTTTGTTGCTCGTGTTGGGGGCGGGGTAGGGCTGCCAAATGGTCAAGGGCCAGCCAGCTTGCCCCCTATTGACCCAGAGGCGGACCGCTATATTGCTGAGACCTTTCAGCGTTACCCAGAGGCGCGCTACCGCATCACGCAGCTTGCTGTTGTGCAGGAGGCGGCATTAGCCCAAGCACAAGCGCGTATTCGTGAGCTTGAGATGCAGCTCCAGCAAGCACGAGGGGAGATAGCGTTATTGCAGCAGCAAACGGCCTCGCAATCGAGTACGCAAGGGGGGCAGTCTGGTGGATTCTTCTCCGGGTTGTTTGGCCGTGGTCCTGCTACGCCGCCGCCGCGTGGGGCAGCGTTGCCACCGGGTTGGGGCCCAGCCTCTGGGGCGGCTGCGCCGGAAATGGGGCGGGCTTATGCCCCACCGCCGGGCTATCAGCCGGGGATGTTTGCACGCTCTGGTTCGGGCTTTTTAGGTTCGGCTTTGACAACAGCAGCCGGTGTCGCTGGTGGTATGATGGCAGCACATGCGTTGGAGGGGCTGTTCTCTGGTGAGCATGGGGCCCATGAGGGTGCCGCCGGGACGGGGGCCGATTTTGGTAATGAGACAACCATCGTCAATAATTATTATGGCGATGGTGCGAATGGGGATTTTAACGGCCCACAAGGGACAGATCCTTTTGGTGGTAGTGGGACAGATGCTGGGGGCTTTGGCGCACAAGATTTCGGCCCACAAGATTTTTCTGATGATAATGCGGACCGGGACGATTTCTTCTAAGCCTCTTTATCAATAGAGGGCGATAGTAGCGTTGCGGTATGAAAAGGGATTAGGGCGCGATGGTGGAGAAAGCTCCTCAAGTGGTTCAGGAAGCAGGAACGCGAGGGGCTGGTTCTCCTGTGCCGGACCAAACCCTTTATGATGTCGCCGCGATAGAGGATGTGCGTGAAGGAGACATCCTGCCCATTACGCTACAAGAGCAGTCTATTGCGCTTGTGCGGATGGGGGATGATATCCACGCTATCGGGCGGCGATGCCCGCATAAGGGTGCGACATTTCGCGGAGACTTGGCGTGTCGTAGCTCTGTGCATGGGGATGTGGTTGTTTGCCCATGGCATAAAGCTGTCTTTGGGGTACGAGATGGTAAGCTGAAAGAGCCTATCGCTTTTTCACATTTGCCGGTTTACCCGGTCCGGCAGGTGGAGGGGCGTGTTCTTGTAGGGGCGCACCCGATGTCTCGCAAACCGGTTGAACAGAGCGGAGAGGAGGAGAGGGTCCTCATCGTAGGGGCTGGGGCAGCTGCGGCGAGTGCGATTTATACATTGCGGGAAGAAGGTTTTGCAGGGCGCATTACCTTGATTGGGGATGAGGGTTTTTTGCCCTATGAACGTCCGGCTTTGAGCAAAGGGGTCTTCCTCGGTGGGGGGGAGAAAGTTCAACCCTCCCCTCTTTTGAGCGAAGCTTTTTATGCACGGCATGAAATTGCCCGTATGCGGGGCAAGGTCGTTGCGCTGGATTGTGAGAAAAAGGAAGTCCTTTTAGAGGAAGGCAAGCGGTATAGTGCTGACCACATCCTTATCACCACAGGGGGGCGGCCCATTTTGCCGCCATTACCGGGGATAGAGCTTGAGGGGGTGATGTCCCTCCATACGGTACGGGATGCGTGGAAGATTGCCGAGGAGATTACGGGAGACCAAGCCGTTATCCTCATAGGCTGTGGGCTTACAACGTTAGAGACAGCTTCTGCTCTGCGGCAAAAAGGGGCTGGGGTGACCATCATTGCAACAGAGCGTCCTTTCCCTATGGAGGGGCAATGGGGGCGCGAAGTTGGGCAGATTCTACGCCGTCTGCATGAGGATAATGGCGTTGCCTTTGTGACAGATACCGCCGTTGTGGGCATCCACGGGACAGAGCGCGTCACGGGGGTGGAGCTGGGTGATGGTATGGTGCTTAATTGCACGCATGTGCTTGTATCCGTTGGGAATAAGCCATCACGGGATTTTTTGCCCTCCCATATTGAGGATGAGGGCGTGGTAGGGGGTATTATCGTAGATGATACTATGCAGGTACGCCCCGGTATTTATGCGGCTGGGGATGTGGCTGCGTTCCGGCGGAATGGAGCATTATGTCGGATTGAGCATTGGCGTCCTGCCCAATGTGAGGGCCGTGCAGCAGCACGGAGTATTTTAGGCCTCCCGCCCCAGCCTATGCCTGTTCCGTGGTATTGGACGCAGCAATTTGGCAAAAAGCTGGAATATTTAGGTTGGGGTGAGAGCTTTGATCATGTTTTGATTGAGGGTGACCTCGGCGGGTTTGATTTTATGGCCGCTTATATGAAGGGTCAAAAAGTTGTTGCATTAGTCTCCTCAGGCCGTTCTGCAGCGATGGCACGCGCTGCCGTGGATTTTGAAGGATTTGTGGCGCGAGAGGTTAGGACGCGTATTGTATAAACGGCCCTTTAGATAGAGATAGTAGGAGGATGAAAGCCGAGCCGCATAGCCTAAGACTATAAGAAATTAAAATAATTATTAGTATAACTTACTACAATTTAATGTTACAACTCTACCTATCTTTAAACATGATTAATAAAGTGTTTCTTATGGTTGATGCTACTTTAATATCAAAGCCGCTATCTATTTTTCATCAAGATTGGTGGTTGGAGCTAGCAAGCCGTGGGCAATTTTCATCTATCGATATTGAGATGGGTGGGAAAATTGTGTCTCATTTTCCATTCATTGTAAAAAAGAAATTAGGTTCTCCCGTTATAAGGATGCCTAAATATACGCGGATATTAGGCCCGCATTTATCGCTCCCGCCTTCTAAGCCATTTCGACATGAACAAAATATTCGACACGTTGTTGAAAAAACAATCGCGCGTTTACCCAAGCATGATGGGGTTCAATTTTTCGTAGACCCGGATAATGAGTCCTTACTGGCCTTTCGTCTAGCGGGGTTTAAGGTCATGCATGACTTTACCTTTCGCATTATGCCGGAGAAGCCATTGGAGGCTGTTTGGCATGATTGTGACCATAAAACGCGTAATCTTATTAGGACAGCCGAGAAGAAGCTCTCTGTTCAGCAGGCGGGAGACTGTGAGAGATTTATTGGCCTAGTACAACGAGAATTGCCGCATAATCATCATGATTTCCCCCTGTTAAAGGCGTTGTTTGATGCTGCTTATCAACGTGACCAGGCGATGGCCCTCTATGCTTATGAGCAAGAGAGGCTTGTCTCTGCCGCATTATTAATATGGGACGAGCAGACGCTTTATTTTTGGCAATCGGCACGCTGTCATTGCTCTAGAGTACCGGGCATGACGATGTTGCTTATTTGGGAGGCGATGAAGCAAGCCAAAAAGCGGTATCTGATTTTTGATTTTGATGGTTTTGGCTCTGTTCGTACAGCAAAAATGTTAGCGAGCTTTGGGCAAAAGCCAGTCTCCCGGCCGGAAATCCGCTTCGGTACATGGGCGTATAATATAAAATGTTACATCATTGATATGGTTAAGAAATACATCATCAAGAAACATGGCAATTATGATTTTTATTGAATCTCTTTCTCTACCATAGCAGGAGCAATGACGGATTAAGATTGGCGTTTTTTTAGTTTTTCAGGTAGGAAGCAGCGAGAAGAGGGATGCTGCGTCAGGATGGCGTAAGGCACCTTATGCCGTTAGAGACGATAATAACGAGGTTTGAGATTCATGCACCAGTACCGTACCCATCTTTGCAATGCCCTGCGTGCTGATGATGCAGGCAAGACCGTACGGCTCTCTGGCTGGGTTCATAGCAAGCGGGACCATGGCGGGCTGCTCTTTATCGACCTACGCGATAATTACGGCATGACGCAAATTGTCATCCCTTCTGAGGGGGCATTGCTCGAAAAAGCCGAGCGTTTGCGGGTGGAGAGCGTCATCACCGTCACCGGTGAGGTCGTGGTGCGTGAGGATGGGCAGCGTAACCCCGCCTTGCCAACAGGGGATGTGGAGGTTCGTGCCAGCGAGATTGATGTGCAATCTCGTGCGGAGGTGCTGCCTTTCCAAGTGGCGGGGCAGGAGCATTATCCTGAGGATTTACGCCTGAAATATCGTTATATCGACCTCCGGCGTGAGAAGATGCACCGCAACATCGTCTTGCGGAGCCAGATTATCACCAGCTTGCGCCGCCGTATGGTCGAGCAGGGCTTTACTGAGTTCCAAACCCCTATTCTTACAGCTTCCTCCCCAGAGGGTGCGCGGGACTTCCTCGTGCCAGCACGGTTGCATCCGGGTAAGTTCTATGCGTTGCCGCAGGCTCCGCAGCAATTTAAGCAGTTGGCGATGGTGGCGGGGTTTGACCGCTACTTTCAGATCGCTCCCTGTTTCCGTGATGAGGCTTCCCGTGCGGATCGCAGTCCCGGCGAGTTCTATCAGCTGGATTTTGAAATGTCTTTCGCCACGCAGGAAGATATTTTCGCAGTGCTAGAGCCAGTATTAGCGGGCGTGTTTAATGAGTTTACCCCAGAGGGATGGAAGATTACCGAAGGGGCCTTCCCCCGTATTCCCTATGCGGATGCGATGCGCGATTATGGCTCCGATAAGCCGGATTTGCGTAACCCGTTGATTATTAAGGATGTAACGGAGCAATTTGCAGGCTCTGGCTTTGGGTTATTTGCGCGTATTGCTGCCTCTGGTGGGCAGGTGCGGGCGATCCCGGCGCCGGGTGCGGGCAGCCGTCCTCGTGCCTTCTTCGATAAACTTAATAATTGGGCGCGGGACCAAGGGGCTGGTGGTCTTGGCTATATTATTTTTGATGAAGAAGGCGGGAAAGGCCCAATTGCCAAAAATCTGGAAGCCGAGCGCGTTGCGAAAATCCGTGAGATGTGCGGATTGAAGGCCGGTGATGCTGTGTTCTTCGTGGCAGGGAAGGGTGATGAGGTCGTCAAATTCTCCGGCGTGGTGCGGACGAAGATCGGGACAGACCTAGAGCTGATTGAGCAAAATGCCTTCCGCTTCTGCTGGGTGGTGGACTTCCCCATGTATGAGCGTAATGAGGAAACAGGAGAGATTGACTTCTCCCACAACCCGTTCTCCATGCCGCAGGGTGGCTTGGAGGCCCTGAATACGCAGGATCCGTTGAGCATCAAGGCTTATCAGTATGATATTGTCTGTAATGGTGTGGAGCTATCCTCCGGGGCGGTGCGTAACCATCTGCCAGAGGTGATGTTACGGGCGTTTGAGATTGCAGGTTATGGCTCTGATGTTGTGGAGGCGCGCTTTGGTGGGATGCTCAATGCCTTCCGCTATGGTGCTCCGCCGCATGGTGGTGCGGCACCGGGTGTGGATCGCATCGTCATGCTGCTCGCTGATGAGCCGAATATTCGTGAGGTCATTCTCTTCCCGCTGAATCAGAGCGGGGAGGATTTAATGATGGAAGCTCCTGCACCGGTCGAGCCAGCCCGCTTGAAGGAGCTTTCCCTCAAGCTGGACTTGCCTAAGCCGAAACCTTCTGCTTCTAGCGGTAACGCGGCGGAAAAGAAGGGCTGAGTTACAGCCTTGAGTGGATGGTTTAGGTGGTGAGATAAAGGCCGGGATGGTAAGTCCATCTCGGCTTTTTTGTAGCGGGGCTATGTCTTCTTGTGATGGTCTGGGCCATTCTGGGGAGGGGAAAGAAGGAGCGGCGCATGAGTTTTGGTGAGATGATGCCGGATTACGTGCCGGAAATTGCTCCAGCGGTGCGGGCGGAGGTCATGGCCAGCTTGCGACAGATTGAGCAGGATCATGATGTGGAGATCCTGTTTGCTGTGGAGAGTGGCAGCCGTGCATGGGGGTTCCCCTCGCCAGATAGTGATTATGATGTGCGCTTTATCTATCGCCATCGGTTGGATTGGTATTTGTCCTTAACGCCAGGCCGGGATGTGATTGAGCTGCCTATCTCTGATGATTTGGACGTAAATGGCTGGGATATACGCAAGGCCCTGAATCTATTGATGAAACCTAATCCCACTTTGTTGGAATGGTTAGTCAGCCCGGTGCGTTATGTATGGCAAGCACAAGCTGATGAGCTTGCCGCCTTTGCCCAGCAGATTGAAGCGGGATTAAGCTGCCAACTTCATTATCTAAATCTAGGGCGTAATAGCTGGAAGTGTGCTTTCCAACAGGATGGAACAACACATTATAAGCGGCTGTTTTACGCGCTACGCCCGGCCATGGCGTTACGCTGGATGCGCCTGCACGGGCAGGGCCAACCTCCGATGAACTTTCAAGCCCTTTGTCAGGGCTGTGACGTGCCACGCTCCGTATTGGGACCTATCCGGGAGTTGCTGCATCTTAAATCCAGAAGCCGGGAGCAGCAGAGCGGCCCTTCCATCCCTGCGGTGAATGAGCTTATCGAAGCCGAATTCGCCCATGCCGAGGCCCGCCCCTTCCCCAAACCGAAGCAAGACGTGCAAAAGCAGGCCGAGGCTTTGTTCCGAGCCATGATGAAGGTGCCGTTTTAGGAAAGAGTAACGACCACCGGTACATGGTCGGAGGGTTTGTCTCGGCCGCGTTCGTCTTTGTCGATGGTGAAGCTGGTGAGGCGGTCGGCAAGGCGGGGGGAGAGGAGGGCGTGATCAATCCGTAAGCCGGAATTACGTTGATATGCCCCTGCCTGATAGTCCCAGAATGTATAATGTTGCCCGGTAGGGTGTAGGCAGCGTAGTGCGTCTGTCAGGCCGGACCATAGCAGACGGCGGAAGCCTGCGCGGCTTTCTGGGTGGAGGAGGGCATCATTTGGGGAGAGAGCTTTGGGGGCGTAATCTTCATCCGTTGGGCAGACATTATAATCACCAATAAAGGCGAAGGAGCGTCCCTCTTGCTGCAAAGCACGGGCGCGATGGTAAAGGGCGTCAAAGAAGTTTAACTTCTTAGCAAAGCCGGCCTCTCCGCCAGAATTGCCATTGGGGAGGTAGAGATTACCAATGGTCACATCGTCTAGCTCAGCCTCGATGTAACGGGCCTCGTCACTTTCAAAACCGGGGAGGTGGTCGGTCGTGATGGTTAGAGGGGCGCGGCTGATGAGGGCAACTCCGTTATAAGCCTTCTGCCCCGCGACAGCGACATGAAAGCCAGCCTCCTCAAAGAGAGGGGGGAATTGGTGGGCTTCGCATTTAATTTCTTGCAGGCAGAGCAAGGTACAGGCCTCATTGCGGTCCAGCCAGTCTTTTACCAGATGGGCACGGGTGCGGATGGAGTTGATGTTCCAACTGGCAAAGGTCAGGGACATAGGGTGTGAGGTCTCCAAAAAAGGTGTTAGGTGAGGGAGAAACTACTGCCACACCCGCAAGATGAGGCCGCATTGGGGTTTTTAACTGTAAAATGCGCGCCCATGAGTTTATCAACAAAATCTAGCTCTGCCCCTTCGAGGAGGTCTAGGCTTGTAGGGTCAACAAAGACGCGTGCGCCGTCTTTTTCAATTAAATGGTCATCGCTTTCTCGCTCTTGGACAAGCTTAAATTGATATTGGAAGCCATTGCACCCGCCCGCGAGTACGGCAACACGCAGGGCGGTGTTTTCAGGGTGGGGTTGCTGGCTAATAATCTCTGCGATACGGGCCGCTGCCGCGGGGGAAATGCTAAACTCGGCCATGAGATATGCTCCTTATCATCACAAAAACGCCTACCATCGCGGCAGAAATGGTTGCGGAACGGTTGACACTATAAAATTGGACGCCAAGAATCAAAAGCTGAAAGGCTGTGTAGTTATAGCAGCCTACATATGGATATGGGGACAATAGAGCATAATGGCTAGATACGCTGTACAGTTGCAAGGCGCGCGCGGGCGACAATTTGCAGAGGAGGAAAGCTCTACCCGCACTCCGTGGCAGCGTGATCGTGACCGTGTGTTACATTCGGCGGGGTTTCGTCAGCTGCAATATAAGACGCAAGTTTTTTTGAATCATGAAGGTGATTTTTTCCGCACAAGGCTGACCCATTCGCTCGAAGTCGCACAAATTTCCCGCTCTATTGCCCGGACATTAGGGGTGAATGAGGATTTAACAGAGGTTATCGCCCTCGCGCATGACCTTGGCCATACGCCTTTTGGTCATGCTGGGGAGGATGCGTTGCAAGAGGCGATGAAGGATTGGGGTGGGTTTGACCATAACATCCAGTCCTTACGGCAAGTGACGGAGATTGAAGCGCGATATAATGGTTTTGATGGCTTGAATCTGACATGGGAGGCGTTGGAAGGGCTGGCAAAACATCACGGCCCTGTAAAACGACCCTCCCCGTGGCTGGTGAGTTTTGATGACCGTTACCCGTTAGAGTTGGAATGTTATGCCTCTGTAGAAGCGCAGATTGCCGCTATTTGTGATGATGTCGCTTACCATGGGCATGATCTTGATGATGGCTTGCGGGCGGGCTTGCTCAGTTTTGAGGATATTGAATCCGTCCCACTTTTAAAAACCTGCCTTGAGGAAGCGCGTGCGTTGGATTGGTCCGGTCATGGGGCGTTTGACCGTGACCAGCGTATTCGGCATGAGACGGTGCGACGGGTGATTAATCGCTTAGCGAGTGACCTGATTGAACAAAGCCAGAAGAATTTAGCCGCGTTAGACCCGCAAAATGCGGATGAGGTGCGCCATGCAGGCCGGGCGATGGTGGAGTTCTCGCCTGAAATGGCCGAGCGGAATAAGGAGATACGCAAGTTCCTTTATGCGCGGATGTATCGGCATTGGCGTGTACAGCGGATGACCCGTAAAGCGCGTATCGCTTTGGGAGATATTTGCACTATTTTGGGTAATGAGCCGGAGCTATTGCCAACGCCATGGCGGGAGCAAGCTTTGCCAAGCAAGAAAAAAGGGTACGAGGCCGCCTCGCGCCGTGTAGTTGCTGATTATATTGCAGGGATGACGGATCGTTTTGCGATGGAGGAACATCGCCGGCTGATGGATATTTCCGTTTTAGGGTAAGTGCTGTATCAGGGACGGAAGAAAGACCAAGCCGTAAGAAGGGCTTTGGCAGGTTTTAAAGGGAATAATATAGATTATGGCAGCTCTTGCCCCGACAGCATCATCTCCAGATTGTCTTTTTTCCGTCATGCGCGAGAAGGTCGTTGCGGCTCTCAAGACCGTATTGCCTGACCTGCCAGATGATGTTGCTGCCCGTGTGGAGGTCACTCCTCCGCGTGATGCGTCCCATGGGGATATGGCAACGAATGCGGCCCTTTTGGCAGCAAAGCCAGCTAAGCGGAAACCTTTTGAGATTGCTAAAGAGCTTGTCGCGCAGCTAGAGGCTTTGCCTGACATCGCCTATGTAGAGATGGCAGGCCCTGGCTTTGTGAATATGACCTTAAAGCCTGCTTTGTTTCATGATGTCGCAAAAGCTGTTCTCAAGCGCGGGGCGGCTTATGGGCAGTCCCGCTTAGGGGCGGGGAAACGTGCGAATGTGGAGTATGTTTCGGCTAATCCGACCGGGCCGATGCATGTTGGCCATTGCCGTGGGGCTGTGGTGGGGGATGCACTAGCGAACCTGCTAGCAGCAGCGGGTTTTAACGTCACGCGGGAATATTACGTTAATGATGCTGGGGCGCAAGTTATTGCGCTAACATGGGCGGCTTATTGGCGGTATCTTCAGGCTATTGGTACGGAGATTCCGGCTGATGAGTTTGGGGCTTTGGCCCCGAGTGGTCTGCAATATCAAGGTGATTATCTCATCGCTGTGGGGCAGGCTTTGGCCAAAAAACATGGCCGTGCCCTTGCCGGGGCTGATGGGGGTGTTGCCCCAGAGAATGCGTGGTTTGAGACTGTGCGGGCGGAAGCTCTCGCCCAGATGATGGGGATGATTAAAGAGGACCTCGCAGCTTTAGGGATTCAGCATGAAATCTTTAGCAGTGAGGCAGAGATTTTAAAGAGCGGGAAGGTGGATGCGGCCATCGCTCAGTTGGAAGCGCGCGGCCTGCTTTATGAAGGCGTGTTAGAGCCCCCAAAGGGTAAGAAGCTCGAGGATTGGGAGGCGCGCCCTCAGACGCTTTTCCGCTCGACAGAGTTTGGGGATGACCAAGACCGCGCCTTGCGGAAGTCTGATGGGTCGAACACATATTTTGCCAATGATGTCGGCTATCATGCTGATAAAGCATCCCGTTCGGACCTTTTGATTGACGTATTGGGGGCTGACCATGGCGGCTATGTCTCGCGGATGCGTGCAGCCATTACGGCGTTGACGGAGGGTAAGACGGCTTTTGAAGTCGTGATGTGCCAGATTGTGCGTGTCGTAAAAGATGGCGAGCCAGTGCGTATGTCCAAACGGGCTGGCACCTTTGTGACCTTGCGGGATTTGATTGATGAAGTCGGCAAGGATGCCGTGCGCTTTACCATGCTGACCCGTAAAGCCGATGCGCAGATGGAATTCGACCTCAATGCCGTTGTTGCGCAGACGCGGGATAACCCGGTCTTTTACGTCAATTACGCTCATGCACGTTGTCGGTCTGTTCTACGGTTGGGGGAGGAGCGTTACGGGGCGGAGGCTATGACAGAGGCCGCCCTTGCAGGGCAGGATTTATCTTCCCTTACAGCGGATGAGGAATTAGCCGTCTTACGCCGCATTGCAGAATTGCCCCGCCAGATCGAGGCCGCTGCTCTCGCGCGGGAGCCGCACCGTATTGCAACCTATTGCATTGACCTTGCGGCGGACTTCCATGCGCTTTGGAATCGCGGGCGTGAGGAGACGAGCTTGCGCTTTATTCAAGATGATGCCCCAGAGGCAAGCAAGGCACGCTTGGCCCTTGTTGCGGCCATTGCGGCGACATTGCGCATCGGGCTAGGGCTTCTAGGTGTTGAGGCGGTAGAGGAGCTACGCTAAGCCATGGCTAGGCCGGATGATGAGTATGAGGATGATACACTCCCACAAGGGCGCGAACGCTTAGCTGGTGGGGCGCAGCGGCCGCCGCGCAGAGAGCGCAACGTGCGTGGTGGCGATGCAGCGGGTCGTGCGGGGTTTGTCTCATCATTTCTAACAGGTCAATTCGGCACGCGTGGTTTGATGATTCTTGCCCTTGCGGGAGCGGTCTTGCTGCTTGTGATTGGCGGGGTGTGGAATTGGGTTGTGGGCAGTCATCCCGCTGGTGTGCCTGTGATTGGCCCGCCGCCCTATGCTGTGAAGGATCGCCCCGCTGACCCCGGCGGTATGATGATTATGGGGGATGATACAACCAAAAGTGACGTTACCGGTCGCGGTGCGGTGCATTTAGCCCCCCCGCCAGAACAGCCTGATGCGGGCTTGCTTGCGGGACGGTTGGACCAGCCTGCAACCAATGGGGAGGAGAAAGTAGCGGCCTCTGACGCTACCGCTCATAAAGAGGGTGAAGCCTCGTCACTGTCGGAAACGAAGCCGCCGTCTGGGGCAGATAATGCAGGGGCTTCCCCTATGGATGGGGAAACAAAGACTGAAGCGAAGCAAGAGGCTGTGAAAGCTCCAGCAGCGCAAACCTCAGCCGTTCAGGAAGGGGAGCTTCCTCCCCCGGCAAAAGTTGCTCCCTTGCCACCGGCTATACCCGATAATGCAGCAGGGCAGGGGAAAGAGGCCAAGGCGGCGCAGGCCGAAGCACCAGCCCCGGCCTCTGCGACATTATATGAAGTACAGCTTGCTGCTTTACAAAATGAGGCGCAAGCTCGGCAGGAATGGGCGCATCTGCGTAACCGCTTGCCAGACCTTTTAGGCGGGCGTGAGCCTATTTTGCGGACGGTGGAGCGCGATGGTAAGCACTTCATCCGTTTGCGGGTGGGAGGCTTTGCTGACCGGGCAGCGGCGCGGCAATTCTGTGTGAAGCTGCATGCGCAAGCGCAGGCTTGTGCTGTGGTGACAAACTAACGCAATGGCCTATCGCTTGTGAGTGACGCATTGCATTTGGTGTTGGAGGGGTTTGAGGGGCCGTTGGACCTCCTTTTAGACCTTGCGCGCTCTCAGAAGGTGGACCTCCAGAAAATCTCCATTCTGCAACTCACAGAGCAATATCTGGATGTTGTAGAGCGCGCCCGCCGTGGGGCGGAGGCGTTACGGTTGGAGATAGCGGCGGATTGGTTGGTCATGGCGGCGTGGCTCGCATGGTTAAAATCTCGCCTTTTGCTGCCATCTGCTACGCAGGATGATGAGGCGGAAGATGCCGCTGGGCAGTTGCATGAGCGGTTGATTGACCTAGAACAGATGCACCGTGCTGCGGCATGGTTGGAGGAGCAACCGCGCTTAGGGCGTGATGTGTTTGCCCGACCAGAGCCGGAAAATCATACGCGTATTGAGATGGCCCCGCTCAAGGGGGATATGCCGGCTTTGGTTCTGGCTTATCTTGCTGCGCGGCGGCGGAGCGGGCGCAAACGCTCTTATTCTCCACGCGTGGCGCGGTATTGGAGCATCCAGCAAGCGCGCTCTGCACTCGCACGGCTTTTAGGGCGGGCGCATGTGGCCGGGTGGCAATCTTTGGCGTCTGTTTTGCCAGAGCTAACAGAAGGCGGCCCCCTTAGCCAGCGCGCCGCCCTCGCTGGGGCTTTGATGGCTGGGTTGGAGATGGCCCGTGGGGGGCAGGTGGAGTTACGGCAGGAAAATGCGTTTGGCGTCATAGAATGGCGGCAGAGAGAGGAGAGCGGGCATGAGTGAGCGTGAGATGCCGTCAACCATGCTGGAGATTCCGCCGGACATGGTGGAGCATGATAGAGCCGCAATGGCAGTTAGCTTTGTAGAGGCTCTGCTATTTGCCAATGCGGGGCCGGTTTCTGCTAGTGCTATTGTGGCGATATTGCGGGAGCAAGGGTTAGAGGAACAGGCAGATAATCCCGGTGCTGTTCTTGATGGGCTGGCCCAGCGTTATAAAGGCCATGCGGTGGAGCTTCAGGCGGTATCTGGTGGTTGGCAATTACGGACACGCGCTATGTTTGGCCCCGCCCTTGCGCGGGTGATTGAGCGACCAAGGCGGTTGAGCCAAGGCACGTTGGAGGCTTTGGCGATTGTGGCGTATCATCAGCCTTGCACGCGGGTGGAGATTGAGACAATACGCGGGGTACGGCTTGGGCAAAGTATTCTTGATACATTGCTTGAGGAGGGATTGATAACCCCTAAAGGGCGTAAAGAGGTGCCGGGGCGGCCTGTTCTTTGGGGGACAACGCCACAATTTTTACGGATTTTTGGCCTTGCGAGCCTTAATGACCTCCCCAGACGGGAAGAATTGCTCTTTGAGCCGCCTTCCGATGAGGGGGGAAGTGAGCTAGAAGAAACCATTCGGCCTTCATAAGGGGGAGATGGGACGATGTTTGACCTGAGCTGGACGGAAATTGCCTTATTGGTGATTGTAGCACTCGTCTGTATTGGCCCTAAAGACCTCCCCGTGGCGATGCGGACGCTCTCTAAGACGCTTAAAGCCATTCGGAAGATGGGGGCGGAGTTTCAGCATCATATTGATGAGATGGTTAAAGAGGCCGATCTCAGTGAAGCACGAGATCAATTACGAGAGATTAGGCAATTTAGCCCACGCGAGCAGTTACGCAAGGCGATTGACCCTGACCGCACATTAGAAAGGCAAATGGGAGGTAGCCCTCAGGAGGGGATGCCTATGGCACCGCCGCCCCCTCCACCACCCCCGCCTCCGCCGCCTGCACCGGGGAGTGAGGAGTTAGGACAGCCGCGTTCTTATACAAACCCCCAGCCGCATAATGCCCGTATGCAAGAGCAAGCCGCAGCGTTGGAGCGCGCGCCCGCACTCCTCCCCCCGACGACGGCTCTACGCTTGATTGAAGAAGCACGTTATTGGCATCGTCCTGCTTTCTTGCCGCCTGAAATTGCTTTGCATCATGGTAAACGCACGACCATTCTTGCGCCATCACAGCCTCATAAAACGAGGGAGACAGCGACCTCATGACCCAGCATGACCCCTCTAAAATAAATGAGCCGACCTCCCAACCCCTCCCCACAGCAGAAGTGCAGGATAATGGGGCTGTAGAGGATAAACCTATGCCGTTGCTGGAGCATTTGATGGAGCTTCGGCGACGGTTAATTTGGTCTTTAGCGACTTTTGTAGTGGCGTTTTTGCTATGTTATCACTTCTCGGGTGAGATTTACCGCTTTCTGGCCGCCCCTTTAGCGAGCATTATGCGGCAGAAGGGTGAGCAACCGCATTTGATTTATACAGCCCTTTATGAGGCTTTTTTTACCTATGTGCGTGTAGCGGTTTTTGGGGCTTTCTTCCTCTCCTTCCCGATGATTGCTATCCAGGCATGGATATTCATCGCACCGGGTTTGTATAAGAATGAGAAAAAGGCCTTCGCGCCCTTTTTGATTGCCACACCGGTGTTGTTTGTCGCAGGGGGGGCGTTGGCCTATTACCTCGTCTTCCCCTTTGCGTGGAAGTTCTTCCTCTCCTTCCAACAATTAGGGGGGGCGAATCAGATGGGCATAGAGCTGCAAGCGCGTGTCTCGGAATATCTTAATCTTGTCACCAAGATGATTATGGCCTTTGGGATTTGCTTTGAGCTCCCCGTGATATTAACCCTCCTTGTCCGGGCCGGGCTTGTGGGGACGGGGCAGCTAAGGCGTGTTCGCCGTTATGCGTATGTGGCGGCTTTTGCGGTTGCAGCGGTATTGGCCCCGCCGGATGCAATTACGATGCTGGGCCTCGCTATCCCGCTTGTAGGGTTGTATGAGGTCTCTATCCTAACCGCTCGCTTGGTAGAGCCTAAGCCTATCACCGCTGATGATGACGATGAGACCTCATCCACCCTCCCATAATTAAGAGCTTATACGGAGTATCTGACCTTATGCACGACCTTAAAGCCCTACGCGCTGATCCTGCTGCTTTCGATGCCGCTTTGGCACGGCGTAACCTCCCTGCTGTGGCGGAGAGTTTGGTGAAAGAGGATGAACAACGCCGGGCGGCTTTAGCTGCATTGCAGGAGGCCCAAGGGCAAAGGAAAGGCTTGGCAAAAGAGATTGGCCAAGCCAAACGGGCAGGGGAGGATACAACCGCCATCGAGGCCCGCGGTGCGGCATTGCGGGAACAGATTGCTGAGTTAGAGGCCCGTGCGAGCGAAATCCAAGCGCGCATTGATGGTGTCCTCCAACGCTTGCCAAACCAGCTTGATGCTTCCGTGCCTGATGGCAAGGATGAGAGCGATAATGTCGTGGTGCATCAACGTGGGGAGGTGCCGTCCTTTGCGTTTGAGGCCAAACAACATTTTGAGCTTGGTGAAGCTTTGGGGCTGATGGATTTTACCGCGGCGGGTAAGATTGCAGGCTCGCGGTTTGTGATGTTGCGTGGAGCCCTAGCGCGGCTAGAGCGGGCCTTAGGGCAGTTTATGCTCGATGTGCATACGGGGGAGTTTGGTTATGAGGAGGTCACTGTACCGCTTTTGGTGAATGAAGCGGCTATGTATGGCACGGATAAATTACCCAAATTTGCGGAAGATTCGTTCCATACAGATGATGATCGTTGGCTCATCCCTACGGGGGAAGTGCCGCTGACAGCCTCAGTTATGGGGGAGATTCTCACGGCGGAGAGTTTGCCACGGCGCATGACAACCCTCTCCACCTGCTTCCGCTCTGAGGCTGGCTCTGCGGGGCGGGATGTGCGGGGTATGTTGCGCCAACATCAATTTACGAAATGCGAGCTTGTCTCCATTGTCGCACCAGAGGAGAGTGAGGCAGAGCATGAGCGCATGACCCGTGCAGCCGAGACCGTGTTGGAGCGGCTGGGCCTGCCCTTCCGCCGTGTGTTGCTTTGTGCGGGTGATACAGGCTTTGGGGCGGCTAAAACATATGACCTAGAGGCATGGTTGCCGGGGCAGCAAGCATGGCGGGAGGTCTCCTCTTGCTCCAATACGCGGGACTTCCAAGCGCGGCGGATGAATGCCCGTTTGCGTAAGGAGAAGACGATTGCTTTTGTGCATACACTAAATGGCTCCGGTCTTGCGGTGGGGCGCGTGATGATTGCCCTGATGGAAGTGTATCAGCAGGAGGGTGGCAGCATCATCGTGCCGGAGGCCTTGCGCCCTTATATGGGGGGTATTGATGTTATTCGTTCGTAACCTATGCAGGTGACGTGTGCGACCCCTTGTTTTTGTTCCTCTTTTTGCTGGTAGGCTTATAAGGGGCTGTGATAAGTTAACAGCATCATAATTTTTGATGCACCGGGGGTGGTATATCCTCAGTGTTATATTTTCGGGATAAAGTATGACCTTGCTTCGTTCTATGGGGCGTGTGTTGGCGGTTAGTGCGCTTGCTCTTACGTCCTGCGCGTCTTCAGTCGGTCCGCATAATATGCGGCGGGACCGCTTGGATTATGAAAGGGAAATGAGCCGACAGCAGAATCAGGAGATGCTCTTTAACATTGTGCAGCTTCGTTATTCTCTGTCGCCGACCTTGATTGAGACGACACAAATCATCTCGGCTTACACAGCTGAGACGAGTTCTAGCGCGAATATTAGCGGTACGCCGTGGATTCAAGGGGCAGGTGGGTCGCTGGGTGGCTCTTTAGGCTATTCCTATAGTGATAGCCCGACTGTGACGTATCAGCCTGTTTCTGGTGTGCAATTCTCGGTGAATATTTTGCGGCCGATTTCGCCACAGACGCTTCTTCCGTTGATTTCCAGCGGGTTGCCGGTGGATACATTATTGCAAATGACGATGCAATCTATCGGCCCGGCGAGCAATACAACTAGCACGATTGCAGGGACGGAGGGTAAAGAAGCCTCCATCCGCTTTACGTATTTACTGCGCGCGTTGCGTAAATTGCAGGCTGGTAATGCGTTGAGTATCCGTAGCGTTGCCCCTACACCCGCAACAAAGACACAGCCAGCCCAGCCAGAGCGGACCTTTATTCTCTTACCTAAGAGCAGTTCTCCAGAGATTACGGAGTTGCAGAACCAAGTGCGCCAAGCTTTGCAACTCCCCGCAGGCAGCGATCAAGCTGAGGTTATTTATGGCCGTACGGCGGACCATCCCGGCCAGGTGGCAATGGTGACGCGTTCCATGTTGTCCATTTGGGAGGACGTGGCCAGTACGATGGAAGTGCCCAAAAAAATGGTAGAGAAGGGCATTACAGCTCCCTCTGTTGTGCGTGGTCCTAATGAGCCGCAACCAGCGATTCTCATCCATTGTAGCGCAGCGCGCCCGGGTGATGATGTCGCTTATACAGCTGTGGAGTATGAAGGTTCTTGGTACTGGATTGCAAAGAGCGACCTTGCCAGTAAGCTTGCTTTCTCCATGCTGCAATTCATCCATGCGATTGCTGAGACAGCAACGTCCAAGGGGGCGATGGTCACTATTCCGAGCCGGTAAGGTGAGGGTTTAGCGTTGTCGCAAAAAGGGCGTGTTCTACATTTGGGCACGCCCTTTTTTGTGGGGCTAATGCGTTTTGCGTTTGTGATGTGGTTTTTTAGAGCTTAAGTTGCTTTTCTTACCATGGGAGGCTTTATGATGGCCGCGTTCTCCTGCATGGGGTTTTGGGTGATGCTCGCCCCGGGCGGCCCTGATGGCGGCGGGAGGTCTCGCGCATCCGGCTTTGAGTGCGGAGGACATGCTCAATCCATTCATCTAAGATAGCGGCATTTCGTTCCGCCACGATGAGCTCTGGGTAATTATCGGGGAAGCGCATTGCCAGCCACCGCCATGTCACAAGGCGGCGATGGCGTTTTTCAGCGCGTTCTAATTCTTCACGCCCGGCGGTAGAGGCTTGGGGAAGGCGGCCCGTGCCGGGGGGGAAGATGGATTGCCCGCGCGCATGGAGGGCCGCCCATTCCACAAGGCGGGGGATGCCGTTATCGCGTGTGTTGATAGGACACATGGCGTAGGTCCAGCGGGTGGAGAGGTCTAACCCATCTACCCCCTCCAAGGCTGCGGCAATCTCTAACGCTTGCTCCATATCCGCAAGGCGGTAATTGGGGTCATCAGGGCGTAAAACAGCCCGTTTAATGCGGGTTAGCACACCATAGAGGCTGTCTGATTCCATCTCTTGAGCAACGGCTTGCACAATGTCAGCATCGGGCTGCACAAGGGGGCGTAGCTCTAGCATAGGCTCTGGTGGGGCTTCGAGCATATGGCGGATGAAGCTGGGACGGCCCGCCCCTTCTAGCACGCAGACCAAGCCTTCCTCATGTTTACCAAAACGGCCCGCGCGCCCGCCAATTTGCTTGACCTCTTGAGAGACGAGATTGCGCGTTTGCCGCCCATCATATTTGCGCAGCGTGCTGAATACCACCCGGCGAATGGAGAGATTAAGCCCCATGCCAATCGCATCAGTCGCGATGAGGATGTCCGCTTCACCACGGTTAAAGCGTGCTGCCTCGGCCCGGCGGACCTCTGGGCTCAACGCCCCGTAAATAACGGCTACCCGGCGGTTATGGGCCATTAGCTCGGCGCGGAGGTCTAGCACATCCCGGCGAGAGAAAGCGATGAGGGCATCCCCTGCGCGGAGGTCCGTTAAGGCAAGTGTGCCCGCAGGGCGTAGCGGGCTTTTACGCTCTAGATGGATCTCATCAACGGGGTCATTACAGAGTTCGGCAATGCGTTTGACGAGGGGGATGCAATCTGCCGCGCCTAAGATGAACACATGGCGGGCAGGCACCCCCATAATGGCCGCTGTCCATGCCGCACCTCGGTCAGGGTCGCTGAGCATTTGGGCTTCATCAATGATGGCCACATCAACAGGGTTGTTAAATGGGCACATCTCCACGGTAGCGGCAAGATGGCGAGCGGTGGGGTCGATGATGCGCTCCTCCCCCGTGGTGAGGGAGGCAGGCACGCCGCGGCTTAGCATAGCCTCGCGGAACTCATGGGCTAAGAGGCGCAGCGGGGCGAGGGCCAGCCCACTTTCTGCTTGGGCGAGGGCCTCTAACGCTGTATGAGATTTGCCGGAGTTGGTCGGCCCTGTCACAAGCGTGATGCGGCGATTAAGCGCGCGTGCCGTGCGGAAATGCGCTGCAAAGCGGTCTAATGCCGCTACACGCGCGATAGCTGCATTGCCTTTGCGGGCTTGGGGGCTATCATCATACTCTTCATCGCGTTTTTGGCTTGTCCCACGTCGCCAGCTATTGAGGAGCGGGCGGCATTTTTTAAGCTCGGCTGGGTCAAAATAGAAAATCTCCAACCCGTCTGGCTGTTGGTCGCGTTTGGCGATGGGGATGCGCTGTTCTGCAATCCAACGTAGGGCTTCGCGGCGGGAGCAATGCAGAAGGGCGGGGAGTTTCTCAAACCCGACAAGTGTGGCTTCCCAGTCTTTAATTTTCTGTAGCTCGCGTGCGCGGCGGGCCTCGGCTTTGGCGCGGATGTCCTCTTGCTCGCGTGCGCGGCGTTCTTCCTCAAGGATCAGCTCATCTTCAAAGCCGAGATCAACCCCACCAAAGGCACGGGCAATGCTGTGGGAGAGACGCTCAATTTGCGCACCAGAGAGGTACGTTCCCGCATCGGCTAGGTCGGCACGCACATCATCAAGGACGCGCAAGGGGGTATCGGCCATATCCCGCCAGCGTTCCTCCAAGAGGCTTTCCAGCACGGCGGCTTGGCCTTCCTCATCAATGAGGGGGTCGTGAATCCGTTCCGCTGCGAGGAGGACATCAGCTTTACGTACCCAAACCGCCCCGCTGCGATGAGCATGGTTCATCATGCTGTTAGCCCAACCACGGCGGCGGACTTGGCAGAGCGCGTGGAGGAGCTCGGCTTCATTAATGCTGGTTTTATCAGCCCCTAAACGGCGCGCCACTTGCCGGAGCAAAGCGGCACGTTCACGCGGGGTGATGGCAAGATGCGTGCCAAAGGCTTCTTCAGCCTGTGTTAAGGCGAACTCCGCAGGGGAGAGAGGCGTTGTATTGGCGGAATCATAGGAGGAAGCATCTGTCATAGGGGTGTTTTCGGGAGTGGTGGGTAGGGAAGTCAAGCAAAAAGGCGGGTATGACTGTGTTTGTGATGACAAAAGAGGAAAAGATAGGCATGGTACGGGGCATGATGGGTGGTAATGATGGCCTCTCGCTAGTATCACCCCCTTGAGATAAAAGATTGTGACCTAGCGTCATTTTGGAGAGAAAGACGGATTCATGAGCACACCTTATCCTGCTGAATCAGCTCCGACCCCTGTTATTGCTGAGCCATTGACGGGCCTCGTCCCTTTTGAAGGGTATGAGGGCCAATATCGCCTTGCTGTCCCAACGCAAGAATATGGCCATCTTTATCCGGCCACGGTGAAGCAAGTGCATCATTGGACAAACCGGCTCTTCAGCTTCACCACGACTCGCGACCCCGGTTTGCGCTTCTCCAACGGGCAATTTGCGATGATTGGGATTGAGGTAGAGGGCAAGCCGTTATTGCGTGCTTACTCCCTTGCCTCTGCGAATTATGAGGATCAGATGGAGTTCCTCTCCATTGCGGTGGAGAATGGCCCACTCACTTCCCGCCTGCGCCATGTAAAGGTTGGTGATACGGTATTGATTGGCCGTAAGCCAGTTGGCACTTTGTTGCTCGATAATCTCAAACCGGGGCGGAATCTATATTTCCTCTCCACCGGGACGGGTCTTGCTCCTTTCATGAGCTTGATTAAAGACCCTGATGCATATGATCGCTATGAGAATGTCATCCTCACCCATACAGTGCGTGAGCGTGGGGAGTTGGCCTACCGGGATTACATCACCAATATCCTGCCAAAGCATGAGTTCCTTGGTGAAGATGTTGCTGCGAAGCTGAAATATTATCCCGCTGTGACGCGTGAGGAGTTTCCCGTGCAGGAGCGTATCACGGCATTGATCAATAATGGCCGCATCTTCCGTGACCTGAATATTGATGAGCTAGACCCAGAGCATGATCGTGTGATGATTTGTGGCTCTCCAGAGATGCTTGCAGATACACAAAAACTGCTGGAAGAGCGCGGTTTTGAGGAAGGTAATATGAGCCGCCAAGGCTCTTATGTGGTCGAGAAAGCGTTTGCAGAGCGGTAAAGCCGCGCTGTAAAGGCAGGAGTCTTTGCGGGGAGGAAGGCACGCTATGCAGGAATTGGATCTCTTTGTCATTGGTGCTGGCTCAGGTGGGGTGCGTTGTGCGCGTATTGCCGCGCAGAACGGGGCCCGCGTGGGCATTGCCGAACGTCGTCATTGGGGTGGGACCTGTGTCAATCTCGGTTGTGTCCCCAAAAAACTGATGGTCTATGCTGCAGAGACAGGCCGTATGATTGAGGATGCCCCAGCTTTTGGTTGGGATGTCCAACGGCCTGAAATATTCGATTGGTATAGCTTCCTTGCCGCGAAAGACCGTGAGATTGAACGCCTAAATGGTATTTACATCTCTATGTTGGAGAAAGCAGGCATCACCCTTTATACGGGGGATGCCCGTCTGATTGATGCTCATACGATCGAGATTGGCCCTTCTGTCCTTGCACCGGATGCCCCGGTACAGCGCGTGCGGGCTAAGAAGATTGTTCTCGCCACAGGCTCGACCCCAATACGGTTGGACATTCCCGGTGCAGAGCTGGCCATTACCTCTGATGAGCTATTTCACCTCCCGGAGCGGCCCCAAAGGGTTGCGATTATTGGCAGCGGGTATATTGGGGTGGAGTTTGCTGGTATCTTAGTCGGTATGGGCTCTCAGGTGGATTTATTCTACCGTCAGACGTTGCCCTTGCGCGGCTTTGATGGTGAGGTCCGCGTTCATCTAAAAGAGTTGATAGACCTATATGGCATTACGCAACATCCCGGCACGAGCCCCGTGCGGTTAGAGGATGTTGGCGGTGGTAAAGCTGTTCGCCTTGTGTTGGATGATGGCACAGCTTATGAGGTTGATGCTGTCATTATGGCAACGGGTCGCCGGGCCGCTATTGATAAGCTAGGCCTTGATTCTGTTGGCGTAGTGATGGAGAAGGGCCATGTTGTCGCTGGGATTGATGGGCGGACGAATATCCCTTCTATCTATGCGATTGGGGATATTCGTGATGAATATAACCTGACCCCCACGGCGATTGCAGAAGGCCATATGTTGGCCGAGCAGCTTTTTAACCCGCAAGGGCGCACATGGTCGTTTGAGACGCTACCTAAGGCGGTGTTCTTCTCCTCCCCTATAGGGGTTGTGGGGCTGAGTGAGGAGGAAGCGGCCCAAAAGCATGACCTCGCTATTTATACATCCACCTTCACCCCCATGCGCCAAACATTGCCGAAACGGGCCGGGAAGGTGTTGATGAAGCTGGTGGTGGACCGCCAGAGCGACATTGTGTTGGGCGCGCATATGGTCGGGCCTGATGCGCCAGAGATTATCCAAATGCTGGCTATTGCTGTAACGGCAAAGCTGACGAAGAAGCAGTTGGACCAAACGATTGCTTTGCATCCTAGCACTGCAGAGGAGTTCGTGACGATGAGAACCCCAACCCGTATGGTGGATAAGCAATAAGGCTTTATTAAAGGGGTGAGATAGGCATGAGTTGGCCCAAGTTACAGCCCACAACTCTGAGTGCCGTTTTCTTCTCCCTTAGAACAACCATCGCCTGCTTAGTCGCTCTTGCCATCGCTTTGAAGATGGAGATGGGCGGGCCGCAATGGGCGGCTATGACGGTGTGGATTGTCGCCCAGAATTCTCGCGGGATGAGTCTCTCTAAAGGGCGGTGGCGTATTGCTGGGACCATGCTGGGGATGGTGGGGGGGATTGGCCTCATCGCCATTGCCCCGCAACATCCATGGATTTTCTTCTTACTTTTAGCAGGATGGGTTGGCTGGTGTACGGGTATTGCCTGTTTGCTGGATAACTTCCGTGGTTATGCGATGGTTCTCGCTGGCTATACGGGGGCCATTATCGCCCTTGCCTCAGCCGAGCAGCCGGATCATGTGTTCTATATCGCCATGGCGCGCGGCTCTTATATTTTACTCGGCGTTGTTTGTGAGATGGTCGCGGGAATGATTGCTGTACCGGGGGCGGACCGTGCGGCACAGGCGGAATTGCAAAAGCGTATTGCAGAGTTGTTGAGCCAAACAGCCATCGCATTAGGGCATGTTTTACGACGTGATGATGAGGGGATTAAGAGGCTGACGCGGTTGCTTGGCTCACTTCAAAGTTTTAATGACCAGTTAGAGTTTATCCGTATTGATTCCCGCTTAGCAGGGGAAGATGCGGACCGCGCTTATGTCACGTTAGAGCGTGTAGCTCTTGTTCTTGCGCGTGGGGTGGGGCTGAGCTCCCGCCTTGCTTCTGCCTCGCATATTCCAGAGCGTTTAGCCAAGGGGCTGGAGCGTGTTGCTGAGGAAATGGATGACCTCTCCAATTTATTGAAAAAAGACATTCTCCAAGTGGTCGCGGGGTTGGGGCGGTTGGATGTTATGTTGCAGGAGAATCGGGAGGAATTAGAACGTTGCCTGCCGCTGAATGATGATGATTCCATCCAGCAAAGCATCGCCGGGGTGGGGGTGGAAGCCATGTTGGTGGATTTCCGCTCGGCTGTGGAATCCCAATTTGTAGGGTTACAGAAGCGGAAGCGGCATGTCTTGGTGCGGCATCATATTCACCGTATTGCGGATGGGAGGTTGGCCTTTACCAATGCGGTGCGTGCTGCAGTGGCTATGATTTTAGGTGCATTAATATGGGAAGTAACCGCATGGTCCTACGGGTGGGCTTATTTAAGCCTATTGGCTGTGGTTTGCGCCCGTTTCTCCATTATGGATAATATGATCCTAGTGAGTAAATCCTTCTTTTACGGAGCGGTATGGGCGGTATTGGCCAGTATTATTCCCGTCTTTTTTGTAATGCCGCTGACCTCTAATTACCTGGTATTTTCTCTTCCTTTTGCGGTGTTTATGTTTCTGGGCGGGGTGGCTTTACGCTATCCTCCAACGATTGGTATTGCAGCCTCTTATGTTAATTTCTTCCCTTGGGTATTGGGGTTGGATAATCAGGCGCGCATTAATGAGGTAGAGTGGTTTAACCAATCCCTTGCTTTGCTTTTGGCGTTATGCAGTGGGGTGCAGATTTTTAAAACGGTAATGCCATTTTCCACTAAGCAAGCATGGGCGCAGTTACGCCGCCAGCTGGTGGAGGAGATTCGTCAGCTAAAACAGCCTTTGCAAGGTCGTAAGAAAGCTCAAAATGACTGGACAAGCCAAACCACACAACGCATGGAGCAGGTCATACGTTTTGCAGGGAAATTACCCCAGCATGACGTGAATAGTATGGTCCGTGGGACATTGGCGGTGATGACGGTAGGACGGCATCTCATCACCTTGCGGGATTTGGCGTTGCAAAAGCGATTGCCCGAAAATGCGCTACAAACAGGTGAGCAGATGGTGAAAGATATTATCCATCTGACAGAAGCAGGCGGCCATCTTCCGCGCTCTACCAGTAAAGCTTTTTTAGAGGAACAACAGTTTCTAATAGAAAAATACCAGCAAAGCCACAGTACAAGTACAACACGGCATGATCTAGCCGTGGGGATTGGCTCGTTGCGGATTATTCATTTTGAATATATGGCGAGTAGAAACTTCTTCCGTAAAGAATATGAGTTCCTACTCGCACGCGGGCGTAACCGGGGGTAACGCCCTGCTTTTAGAGAGGCACAGGGCGATTAAAAGCCGTTGCCACGCGGGGCAACCCAGCCATTGCCTGTTGCATCGCCCATTTTGCCGCCTTGGATGGGGTTGCTATCTTGATACGCGCTACCGAAATGCCCAAGGTTGCTCCCTGTGACAGCATCTCGGTTAGAGCGCAGATGGGCTTCGTGGTCCGGGTCTGGCCCATTTTCAAATTCTGTGGAGGGTACATCCTGATAACCCGGCGGTGGGGGACGATGGCCTGTAGCGTGGAAATGCTCACCACCATGGGTGGTAGGTGCTGTGGTTTTTTGTGTCGATTTTTTGCTGCTAACTTTGCTGGAGGAGTCGTCCTGATAAGGGGTGCTAAAATGGACGCTCTGCGCAACAGCGTGAGAGCTAAGAGAGGTGGCAAGCCCCAAGGCTGCGAGTGTTGTCAGCCGCATGAGGGGGAAAGAAAAGCGCGAAGCCATATGTGATTACGTCCTGCGTGGTAAAGCTACTTCTAGGGCATTATACTCGCTATATGGGGCGTAATAATCAAGTTTTTTCAGAGAGAAAGATGGCAGATCTGCGTGAAGATAGCCGATTAATTTGCTGCAAACTCTACCATTTGCAACGTATTTCAGCCATAAAACAAGGTGCCAACAGCCTGATCATGCCCTAAAAGGTATGGTAAATCCGCCCCGTTCCCCATGTTGTAGGAGAGTAAGATGCAGCAGTCAGATAGGCAGAGCAAAGCTTCATGGTCTCCCGAGAGTTGGCGCACGCGGCCCATCCGCCAAGCCCCGCATTATGAGGACCAGAACGCTCTTGCCGAGGTTGAGGCGCGGCTGCATCGCTATCCACCACTCGTTTTTGGGGAGGAAGCGCGCAGGCTCAAAGCGCGGTTAGCAGCGGCTTCACGCGGGGAGGCCTTTGTCTTGCAAGGCGGCCCATGTGCGGAGAGTTTTGGGGAGTTCACCGGCGATATTATTCGCGATACCTTCCGCGTTCTGCTGCAAATGGCTGCCGTGCTGACTTTTTCAGCCAAAGTGCCTGTGGTGAAAATCGGACGCATGGCCGGGCAATATGCGAAGCCGCGCTCTTCTGATATCGAGACACGCGATGGGGTGGAGCTGCCATGCTATCGCGGGGATAACGTCAATAGTCCGGACTTCACCGCTGAAGCGCGTAAAGCAGACCCCGCCCGGATGGAGATGGGGTATTTTCAAGCCGCTGGTGTGTTGAATCTATTGCGGGCTTTCTCCCATGGCGGTTTTGCTAATCTGCATGATGTGCATCGCTGGATGTTGGATTATGTGCAGCAATCCCCCCAAGGGGAGCGTTACGCGCAGCTTGCCAGCCAGATTGAAGGCAGCCTTGCTTTTATGAAGGCCTGTGGTGTGGATGATAATGCCCCTCAATATGATGAGGTGGAGTTCTTTACCTCTCATGAGGCATTGCTGCTGCCTTATGAGCAAGCTTTGACACGTATTGATGAGACGACCGGGCGGCATTATGGCCTCTCGGCTCATTTCCTTTGGATTGGGGATCGCACGCGACAGCCTGATGGCGCGCATGTGGAGTTCCTCCGTGGGGTGGATAACCCGATTGGGATCAAGGTCGGGCCGACCACCACAGTGGAGGATTTGAAAAAACTCTTAGATATTCTCAACCCAGAGGATGAGGCCGGTCGCATTACCTTGATTTCCCGTATGGGGCATCAAAAGGTGCGGGAGCTTCTGCCGCCTTTATTGGAGGCTGTTTCCCAAACAGGCCGCCGTGTGACATGGGTGTGCGACCCGATGCATGGTAACACCACGACATCCTCCAATAAGTATAAAACGCGTGCGTTTGAGCATGTATTGGGGGAGATTACCGGCTTTATGGATGTGTTTGAGCAAGCAGGGCGTATCCCTGGCGGGATTCATCTGGAGATGACAGGCTATAACGTGACAGAATGCACCGGCGGCCCGCGCGGTTTGACCGATGCTGACTTGCCAACATGCTATAAAACATTCTGTGACCCACGGTTGAATGCGGAGCAATCTTTGGAGATTGCCTTCCAGCTCTCCGAGCGGATGGCGCGTATCTTTGCAAAAGGGTGAGCAGAACGGCCAGCCCATCGCGTGCTGGCGGGCTCTTTATAAGGGAGTGGTCGTGTGAGCAGTTGGAATCAGGCCCTCAAACAGGCAAAAACCCCGCGGCAAGAGTTGGAGACGGCCCAGATTGAGGGGCGGACGGATGCGTATTTTTTAAGAATGCGCGATATTGTCCGCCAGTTTGGGGATAGTCGAGTAACCTATGCCGTCTTTATCCGTCGCCCGGTTGTGGCGGCTTATGGCTTGGCTCTGCGCTGGGTAGAGAATGTTGCCCAGCATCAAGGTTTTGCGGTGGAGATTACAGAGGTCCATCCAGAGGGGACATGGGTTGGGGCGGGTGACCCGCTCTTTTACCTTACAGGATCGTTGGAGGCCCTTGCGCCGTTAGAGACATTGTTGCTCCAAAAAACAGGGGCGGCTTGTGTTGCGGCACATAACGCGTATCAAATGGCTTTGGCCTTACCCAAAGTGCCCTTCCTCGCGATGGATGCACGCCATTGCGCGGGGGCGGAGATGCAAGAGCTTATGGCTTATGCCGCCGCTGTGGGCTCTCGCGCCGCGCAGAAGGAAGGGGCTGTTGGCTTTATCGGCAATGCGAATCACGATACGGCACGCTTTTTTGGGCAGGAGCGTGGGCTAGGGACGATGCCACATGCCTTTATTGGCTATGCAGGCTCTACCTTGCGGGCCGCAGAAATGTATGTGGAACGCTTCCCCGATGAAGGTTTAACCGTTCTAGTTGATTATTTTGGCCAAGAGGTGAGCGATGCGCTGGCTGTCTGCCGCCGCTTCCCAGAGCGTGCAGCAGCGGGGAATGTGAGTGTGCGGCTAGATACGCATGGCGGGCGGTTTTTAGAAGGGTTAGACCCGCAACGCTCTTATGAAGTGTTGGAGCGTCACACGCCGGGTACGATTCGGCGTTATCGCTCGGAGAAAGAACTGCGTTATTTGGTGGGGACGGGGGTCTCTGCCGCAGCGATATGGCGGATGCGTGAAGCGTTGGATGAGGCAGGCTTTACAAAGGTAAAGATTATTGTCTCCTCTGGCTTTGGCATCGCTAAATGCACAGCCATGCATGATGCGTCTGCCCCGATTGATATTGTGGGCACTGGGTCTTTTCTGCCTGATCGCTGGTCGGAGACTTATGCAACGGCGGATATTGTTGCTTATGATGAGGTGCCACGGGTGAAGATTGGCCGTGAGTTCCTTTTGCAGAAACTTCAGGAGAGAGCCAAATGATGGATGAGGCTGATAAAGAGGCGCAGCGCGCTTTCATCACTGGTATTCGCGGGGAAGTGAGCGAAGGGGAGGAGCCAGAGCAAGCCGCCACTGCCAAGCCGGGGGAGACTGGCTGGGTGGTGCGTATCCTCGACCAATCCGGGGCGAGTGCGGGTGATGATGACGTGGTGGAGGAGGTCAAAGGTTTTTTAGACCTCGCCCATGCCAATGCTTTTGCGCGTGCTTATGTGCGCGATAGTATAGAGCGGTGCCGTATCCCCGGGGCTGCAGAGCGCGATGTGCTGGAAAGTTGGTTCGCCTTTGGGGAGAATGCTGAGGTTGTGGATGCTGGTGAGGATGGATGGAAGGCCAGCACGGAGCTGGATGATTTTGTCTCCAGCCCTGCCACTCCGATGGAGCGTGATTGGCGTGCCTTAGACCCGCGCCGCCTTGTTGATGAAGCCGCTCTTGAGGGTTTTTCGGACACTGCGCATGATGATGACCTTGCTGATGAGGATGATGACGAGGCCTTTGTGACGGAAATCATCCGCCGCAAGCAGGCTGAGTCCTAACCCTAACGCCGCCCCTTAGTTTTTAGATTTATGAGACCAAAAGACGGAATGATTATGAAAGTACGCTTTGCTCCTTCGCCCACAGGGCAGCTCCATGTTGGTAATGCACGTCTTGCCGTAGCGAATTGGCTGTTCGCGCGGCGGCATGGGGGCCGCTTTTTGCTGCGGATGGATGATACAGATACACAACGCGGCAGCAAAGCGTATGAGGAGGGGATTGGCCGGGACCTCACATGGCTTGGGTTAGACTGGGACGAATATGCTCGGCAGTCTGAGCGTTTAGCCCGTTATGAGGAAGTCATTGCTCAGCTTAAAGCTGATGGGCGGTTATATCCTTGTTTTGAGAGTGAGTTGGAGCTGAAATATAAGCGCGAGCAACGTCTGCGAGAGGGGAAGCCCCCGCTTTATGACCGTGCGATGCTGCGGATGACAGAGGAGCAACGCGCTCGCGCCGAGGCAAATGGCAAGGTGCCTTATTGGCGGTTTAAGCTCAGCGGGACAACGCGAACATGGCAAGACCTTGTGATGGGGGAGTGCCATGTAAAGTTAAGTGCCGTGTCCGACCCGGTATTGGTCCGTGCGGATGGGAGCATCCTTTATACATTGGCTTCTGTTATTGATGATGTGGATATGGGCATCACCCATATTCTGCGTGGGGAAGACCATGTGACCAATACGGGTGTGCAGTTGGATATTGCCGAGGCTATCGGCACCAAAGTGGGGCATTTCACCTTTGGGCATCTGCCGCTGCTTTTGGGGCAGGATGGCGGTAAGCTCTCCAAACGTTTAGGCGGTTTGTCTCTCTCCACCTTGCGGCATGATGGGATAGAGCCACGGGCCTTAGTGGCTTATCTTGCCCGGTTGGGAAGTTCGGACGACCCGCAAGTGGCAGATATGGCGGAGATTATTCAAGGCTATGATATTAGCCATGTATCACGCTCTGCCGCACGGTTTGATGTCCCACAGCTTTTGGGATTGAACCGGCGCGTGCTGCATAGCATGTCGTATGAGGAAATCCGGCCACGTTTGCCAGAGGGGGCTGATGAGGCATTCTGGTTGGCCATCCGTGGGAATATCGACCTTGCGGTAGAGATTGCACATTGGTGGGCTGTGGTGCAGGGGGATATTGTCGCGCCCTCGCAGCCTGAAGATGGCGCGTTCCTCCGCCAAGCAGCACAGCTTTTACCCGCAGAGCCGTGGGATGAAACAGTGTGGAAACGCTGGATCGACCTCATAAAGGCTGAGACAGGCCGTAAAGGCAAGAAGCTCTTCCTGCCCTTACGTTTGGCTCTAACAGGTGAGGATGCTGGGCCAGAGCTTGCCGCGCTTTTACCGCTTATGGGCCGCGGGCGTGTGCTGCAACGCTTAGAGGACGCGGTGCAGGGATAATTTATCCCTGCGGCTCGGAGGGAGGAGTAGGAGCATCTTCTGGTTGCTGCTGGGCCTCCACTGGCTCTTGTGGGGAAGGTGCGTTGTTTGTATCGCTTGTGCCATCAGGGATGGTCGAGTGAAAGAGGCTGAAATCGACCTCTAAGACACCATCATTATTTGGCTGGAGCAGACTAACAAAGCGTGACTTTGGGAGAAGGTCATCGGCTTTATACATGCGGTATGAAAACACACTTTGTGCGGATACGGGGTCCGTTGCGGTGAGGGTGAGCAGGATGACCGCTTGTTGTTGCAGCAGAGCCTCTTTATCCCGCTCATAAATCGGGCTTTCTTCCGTAACGGTATGGGTGAAGGAGAGACTAACAGGGAGCAGCGGAATATGGCCATGGGTTAATGGCAATGTGTCTAGCTGGAGGGTTTCCCGGCCTGTATCATCTTGTTGTGTGCGGGCGATAATTGCTTCAAGCTCTACATTGATGAGGGGGGTGCGCCGCAAATTACCAACACGGAAATTGAGGCACATATGCTCGCCCCGCTGGGAAAGCGTGGCCACGCGGCTAAAGAGGACGGCTGCACGAGGGCGAGAAAAGCGTGCATAGACTAAGCCGGTGATGATGGCGGTAAACACCACGCCAACGAATACTTCTATAGAGGCAATGGCATTCGCCAGATAGCCTTGCGGGTAGAGGTAGCCATACCCCACAGTTGAGAGCGTTTGCACACTAAAGAAGAAATCCGCCCAAAAATCGTTCTTTTGGACGTTGCTAACCCCATGGGGTAGGCAAAAAAAGCAAAGACTAAAGAGGAGATTGATGAAGAAATAAGCCCCTGTGGTGGCGGCAAAAAAGGCAGTCCAGCCTATGCTTAGGCTGATATGATATAGGTCCCCTAAGAGACGTACCCCCGTACGCCTTTTTACAGGGATGTTAAAGATATTATCTTGCGAGAGAAAACTACTTTGTGCCGGAGGGCGTTGTTGTTGCCGCTTTTGTTTATAACGTAGGAGGAGGTCATGCGGGCTTTGGAAGAACATAAAGAGAGCGTTACTTTTTCAAGTGGCGGGCTTTACGCGCGCGGGAGAGTTCACTGACGACCCCATGGAGGGTCCGTAACTCTTGCTCAGTCACTTCGCCACGGGCAAAGAGATGGCGGAGATTGCGGACCATACCGGGCCGCTTTTGTTCATGATGGAGGAAGCCACATTCGTCAAGGTCGTGGATGAGGTGGGTCATAAAGGTCTCAACTTCCCCCTTTGTGGCGACGTGTGTTTCATTCGTCATAAAATAACGCTCAGGTACGGTATCTTCTGTAAGATACCATTCATAAGCCATGACTAAGACCGCTTGTGCCAGATTAAGCGACATAAAGCGCGGATTCAGCGGGTAACGGATGAGCGTATCGGCACGGGCCATATCCTCATTATCCAACCCTGCGCGCTCTGGCCCAAAAAGGATGCCCGCTTTAAGGTGGCGGGAACTGATAGCGCGTAACTCAGCCGCCGCTCCACGGGCTGTCATCACCGGTTTAATGACGTGGCGAGGCCGTGGACAGGTGGCAAAAACACGGTGAAGGTCTGCAATCGCGTCATCGACTGTATCAAAAACAGTTGCAGCTTCTAAGATGCGGTCAGCCCCAGAGGACGCGTACCATGCGCGTGCTTGGGGCCAGCCATCACGCGGGGCAACAAGGCGGAGGTGAAATAATCCCCCATTAGCCATAGCGCGCGCTGTGGTGCCGATATTCTCCGCTAATTGCGGGCGCACGAGGATGATAACGGGGTCGAATGGAGCGGGTGGGGCGAGGTCTGCCCCACCATTACGGCCTGTCATTGTTGTTTATCCTTTGCGCCAAGTGGTGCCGTTAGGGCCATCTTCGAGCAGAATCCCTTGGGCGGCGAGGTCATTGCGTATCTGGTCGGCAAGGGCAAAATCGCGCACCTTACGCGCTGCGAGGCGTTTTTCAATGAGGGCATCAATCGTAGCAGGGTCTAGCTCTGTTCCCCCTTGGAACCATTCAGTCGGGCTCATGGTAAAGAGGCCCAAAAGCTGCCCCCCTGCGAGGAGCTGATTAGCGGCCTCTTGTTGGCCCTCTAACGCCGCATCAGCATAACGATGCAGAATACTGAGTGCCTGTGGTGTATTGAGGTCGTCACATAACGCATTAAGGACATCAACAGGGCGTGAATCGTCTTTCGTGGCGGGGGTTTTCTCCAAAGCACGGTAGAAGCGGTCCATAATATGGCGTGCTTCCTCCAGCTTCTCCCATGTGAAGTCCAAAGTAGAGCGATAATGCGCCCCAAGGAAAAGCAGGCGGAGGGCCTCTGCGGGTGCGCGCTCTAACACCTCATGGATTGTATGGAAATTGCCCAGCGATTTGGACATCTTCTCCCCACCAGAGAGCAGCATCCCCGTATGGAGCCAATGGCGGGCGAAATGGCTATGAGGATGGCAGCAAAGCGATTGGGCACGCTCATTTTCATGATGAGGGAATAGGAGGTCATTGCCCCCGCCATGAATATCAAAACTCTCCCCTAGATAGCGTTCTGCCATGGCGGAACATTCAATATGCCAGCCGGGCCGCCCGCGCCCATAGGGGCTATCCCAGCCGGGTTCTGTTGCGTTGGAAGGCTTCCAGAGGACAAAATCACCGGGATGGCGTTTATAATCGGCAACCTCCACACGTGCTCCGGCCTGCATATCCTCTAGCGACCGACCAGAGAGCGCGCCGTAACTGGGGAAGGAGGTAACATCAAACAACACATGCCCGTCAGCTTCATAAGCGTGGCCTTGGGTGATGAGACGCTCAATCATCGCCAGCATGTCAGGGATATGATGCGTAGCACGCGGCTCAATAGTGGGGGGTAGGATATTTAGTGCAGCGAGGTCTTGGTGGAAGTCCTTTGTTGTGCGTTCGGTAAGGTGGGTGATGTCCTCCCCATTCTCTGCGGCACGTTGAATGATTTTATCATCAATATCAGTAATGTTGCGGACGTAAGTGACGCGCTCATAAAGAGCATGAAGCAGGCGCACCATAATATCTGCACTAAGCATAGAGCGCAGATTGCCCAGATGGACGCGGTCATAAACCGTTGGTCCACAAAAATAGAGGCGGATATGCGCCGGGTCTTCGGGAAGAAAGGGGACAGTCTCACGGCGGTGGCTGTCATGCAGCTTTAGGCTGAACAAGGCGGGGGGCACGGTGATGTGGCTCTGCTTCGTAGTCATAATCTGTTCAATGCGACAGAGATGCGTCTGGTGCAACAGGGGAATTACGACTTTCATAGTTGCGTCTTGGGTTATATGCGTTAAGAGAATGGTATGTCTGCATCAAAAATCCACATAAAACACCCTAGAGTAGGGATGTCCGCGCATATTCGCACTCTCATTCAGGTTAGTTTGCCTCTTGCCCTCGCTCAGTTGGCAGAGATGGCCATGGGGGTGACAGATACGATCCTTCTCGGGAGTTTAGGGGTCGATGCGGTTGCCATTGGTGGGATTTCCAACAATTTCTTTTTTACGACCATGATTTCCTTCCAAGCGGTGTTGGGTGGAGTCGGCGTGCTGCTCTCCCATGCGCGTGGTGGGGTGGAGCATGGCCATCATGGAGGGCATGATAAACGTAGCATCATCAGTGCTGGGGTTATGGTCGCCTTGCTGGCCTTTATACCGTGCTTGTTGATTTTATTATGCTCCAGCCCGATTTTCACATGGATGGGAGAGCCCGACCTTGTCGTCACGCAAGGGGGGCGGTTTATTGATGTATTGCTCTATGCCCTATTGCCGAATCTCGTTCTGTTAGGGTTATGCCGTGTGGCCTTGCCGTCCTTGGGAGCAGAATCGCTCTTATTATGGACAATGCCGATTATGGCCGTGTGCAATGGGGTGCTGAATGCGGCTCTAATTCATGGTTGGTTTGGTCTACCGGCTTATGGGCTGTTCGGCTCGGCCCATGCCACCATGCTCACAGGGTGGGGGGCGAGCCTTGTTTTGTTGGGGCTATGCCTGCGTAAAGCCAATTTACGGGCGTTATTGAAGCCTATGAAGGTGCGTCTGTCGCTTATTAAGGAGCTTTTGCACCTTGGTTTGCCGATGATGGTGACCGCCACGGCAGAGCTTTTGCTCTTTCAAATCACTACATTAAATGCAGGGCGGTTAGGGACGCATAGTCTGGCAGCGCACCAAGTGGCATTGAACACGATTTCCCTCTTTTTCATGGTGTGTTTAGCCATTGGGCAAGCGGCGAATGTGCGGGTGGCTTATTGGCGTGGGGCAAAACGACCATTAGAAGCCTGCCGGGCCTCTAGCGGGGCGTTGCTGCTTGTATTGTTGTGGACGATTCTGACAGGCCTTGTATTGATGCTTAGCCCGGATTGGATTGCACGGCTTTATTATACGGGGACGCCGCCCGATGCTGGGACGTTTGCAACAACGGTTCTGCTTTTAAAAATAGCGGGGATTTTCCAGATTGTAGATGGGATACAAGCAGTGTGTAACGGTGCCTTGCGTGGCTGTGGTGATACGGTGGTACCCATGGTCATTAGCATTGTAACTTATGGCTTGGTCGGCATTGGTTTGGGGTATTGGCTGGCTTTTTGTCAGGGTTATGGTGTTAAAGGTTTGTGGATTGGCCTTGCAGCAGGGCTAGGGGTTACTGCTGTGGCATTAGGGTTACGCCTCTATATGCTGCTCTATCGCCGTGTTGGGAGCGTATCGTCATAGCGTTATAGGGACTGTATAAGGAAGGGCTTTAGGGGGTAGGGTTTGTGTATGTGATGGGTTCAATCTGTTTGAAAGACGGCTTGGTCCTCTATATCCTTAACGCATCGTACCTGCTAAAACATATATAATTCAGTGAACAAAGCGTGTGTGGTCGCTGTAGCGTATTCATCCAAGAGGGTAAGCACCCCATATTGCGACAGTATGTATTTTTCTGATGGTTGGAGTAGAATCTTGTATGAAGTTGCCTAAGGTCGCTTTTCCCTCTCGTGATGGCATACCATGGTGGGTTGTGTCTTTAAGTCTTGTTCCATCAAAAGGATGGGCATGGGTGGGTGCGCCTAGTTTTCCCATAGTGGGTGCGTATTTCCCCGCTTGGTTAATCTGCCTTGTTATTGGGGGGATCGGGGCGGTTTTGCTGCGGACAATCTTCCTTGCTTTGCATGTGGATGGCTTATTGCGCTTTCATTTGGTGACGTATCTTTCCCTTGGGTCATTGGTCGGTCTGATAGGCTGGCTGGTGCTTTTTGGGCAGTAAGGGTGCTTTGATGAAAACAGAACGAATTAAAGGCAGCTTCCCTGTGGGGAGCGTGTTGGCCCTTTCTGCCCTTGTGGGGGCGTTGCTTGTGGCCCTGTATGTGGATCATGAATCAGGGCTGCATCCTGATAGTGATAGTTCGATTATCTATACAGAGAGCGTTCATGTTGCGGCTCTGGTAGGGGGGCGTTTGCAGCATCTGGCTGTGGAGCCTAACCAGCCTGTTCATAAGGGGGATTTGCTTTATCAAATCGACCCTGAACCTTACGAGATTGCCTTGCATCGGGCCGAGGCGAGCCAAGCGCAAGCCGAGGCAGACCTTAATGACGCCCGCCGTGCTTTGGCTGTGCGTATGGCAGAGGCTGCAACAAGTGAACGTAGGCACCATCAAGCAGAGGATGAGAAAGACCTTGCATGGCGCACGGTGACGCGTCTTAAACCTTTGGCTGAGCAACATTATGTCTCATGGCAGGTTTATGACCAAGCTGTGACGCGGTTTAACTCGGCTGTTGATGCCTTGGCCGAAGCCCAACATGCCGAGCAGGCGAGCCAAGTCGCCGTTGGTGATGTGAAGCATGCTGAAGCGATTCTCAAAGAAGCTGTCGCAGCGGTGGAGCATGCTCGTTATGAACTACGCCAAACGCGCGTTACAGCGAATCTTGATGGCTTTGTAACCAGCCTAGGCGTGCGGGAAGGGGAGGTCCTTGCGGCCAATCAGGTGCTGTTTACGTTGGTATCAAAAGACCAATGGTATGCTCTTGCCCCTATTCGTGAAATCAATCTTGCCCCGATTCATAAAGGGGATTGTGCCACTGTGTATTCCATGATCGACCGTAGCCACCCACTCCGTGGGGTTGTGGAGAGTGTCGGTTGGGGTGTGTTGACTGATTACATGAAGGAAAATGACCGCGGGGCTCCGTATGTGGAGCGGCAAATGGACTGGGTGCATATTGCGCAGCGTTTCCCTGTGCGGATACGGATTGAGCATGCCGCTGAAAACCAACATTTATTACGATTAGGGGCGACGGCCAATGTGGAGATTCTCCATGGTGCTGCTTGCCATGCTTAAACCGTACATTGATGCGGTTTTGCGGGTATGGCGGTTGGCGATTAGGCCGACACGCGGCCGCACTGCTTTGGCCTTGCGCAATGCTCTCATTTGTATGGGGGCTGTGCTGATTGGTGAGATATGGCAGCTGCCAATGTTGAGCCTGCTTACCCTGAGCTTGGCCGCCTTATGGCAGAATAACAGAGTGGCGAATATGAAAGTCGCCGTGATGTATGTGGTCTTTTTCTCGGTCGTAACGGGTGTCCTTTACGTTGGTGTGGCGACAACTATCAACAACTTCTTTGCAACATTGGTGTTTAACTTGTTGCTGAGCTTTGTGTTTTTCTTTTTGAGTACCACCACCATATTAGGTCTCATTAGTGTTGTGGGTGGGTTGGTGTTGTCTTACCTGCTTGTAACCTTAGATAGTATGCAAATAGGCGATGCAGTTGCTCGTCTTGTACTTTATGCGTGGCGTGTGTTCCTCATTATTGGGGGATTGATAGGGTTCATTGGGAGTTGGCTTTCGCCCTCGCCAGAGCATGTTTTGACCGATCAGATTGTGGAGCGGTTGTTCTTATCAGCAAAATGCCTAACCCGCCGTGCAAAAGGCCAGCCAATTCCGATAGGTTTGCAAGAGGCAATCACCGATAGTGTCGGTGAGGGTGTAAGCGGTATGTTTGGCGTTCTCGGCCTTGCAGCGTTAGAGCATCGCTGGACGGGGATGGATCTTTCTTATCTACGGCGTGCTGCTTTAAATAGCTTTGGTATTTTGCAAGTCGTTGAGCAATGTTTGACGAATAATGCGCCTATCAGCGATGAGGATTGCGCTCATCTTGCTGGTAAGGTGAAGGCATTGGGGGATTGTTTTGCCGAGAATAGGCGACCAACCGAGATAGACGAGCAAACGGTTTGCTCTGGTCCTTTAGCGCAAGAGATAGAGCGATTAATTCAGGCGTTTACGCAACCGCTCACGGCAGAGGAGGTCCAGCTCCCTCCTAATCAGCCGCCAGCAAAAAACCCTCCCAAAAAGCCGGGTTTCTTTATACCGGGGGCGTTTTGGGATAAGGAGAATGTCCGCTTTGCCGTCAAGGGGACTGTTTCTGTCTGTATAGCGATTATCACTTATAAGCAGTTGAATTGGACAGGGGTGCATACGTGCATCATCACCTGCTTTGTTGTGTCTCTCCCAACAATGGGGGCTGTGTTGGATAAGCAGCGGCTTCGTATTTTTGGGGCACTGATTGGCTGTAGTATGGCGATGGGGCTCATCGTGTGGGTGATGCCTCACCTAACGAGTGTGGCAGAATTATTGATCGTTGTTGGGATTATGATTTTTATCGGGTCGTGGGTAAAGGCCGGTGATCAGCGGATTTCCTATATGGGTTTGCAGATGATCATAGCCTTTGCTTTATCGGACCTTGTGCAATTTGCCCCAGCGACAGATCTTACCATCCCGCGCGATCGTATTATCGGGATTTTGATTGGACTAACCATTACCTTTGTTGTGCACACGGTCTTTTGGCCATGCAGTGCGATGACAGGGGCGATGAAAAAGCTCAAAGCGTTAGATGCTTTATTAGGGCAAGACGTAACGCAGTGGAATCATGACCAACGTATGCTTCAGGCCGCTCGGGTGCAGGAGGCTGCTAGTGGTGCGATGAGTTCGTTGCGTTCTGCTATGTTAGAGCCTTCTTATATGCGCCCAACACAACATAGGCTGCGGCAATATAAGGTGTTTTTACGGCGGGCTGTTATGAATGCAGGATGCTTATTTGGGGCCACAGCAGAGCATCAGGAGAAAAAGGTCATTCGGTTGGACCAGATTTTAAAAGAAGATGCGCCAGCCTCTGCACAAGGAGAGGGGCAATCGTGATGATGGGCAGGGATTGGGAAAAACGCATGAGGCATAATAAAGGACAAAAGGCACAAAGCTGGCCAGTTGTGTCATCTTGCCAATATAGCGCGCCGGGCGGGCGGTGGCGCAAGGCGGTGTGGCTGTGTGCATGGTTGGTAGGCAGCACAGCTCTTAGCGGTTGCCAAACAGGGGCGATGAAGGATGCGCCCACGGCACCAGACCGCCCTTGGGCACAGCGGACTAATGCGCAAGGTCATCTCCTTGCAGGGGGAGAGGCTACCCCTCATGCAGAGCGTGGCGCGCGGGGCTTGCGTATGCCAGCGGGATTTAGGTTGGCGGCGGACCATAGTATGCCTCAGGCTCCTGCTTTAGCTTCCGTTCAGGTCGATCACGCTTATAATTTGGCGGATTTGATTGATGCAGCGCAGTCCCTTAACCCCTCAACGCGTATGGCGTGGGATGCGGCACGTCAGAGCGCGGCGGAGACAGGCATCGCGCGCTCGCAATATCTCCCTCATTTAACGGCAAGTGCTATGGGGGGATATATGGTGTTGGAGCCGCATAACAGGATTCGCGGTGACGCCTCAACGAATAGTAATACGAAGATTCATGGCACAATCGAGCGGCAACAAGTGGGACTGGAATGGTTATTGTTCGACTTCGGCAAACGTCGTGCCACGATGGAGGAAGCCAGCCAGATTAGCTTAGGTAAGAATATTCTTTTTACTGGTGAGCATCAGAAGGTTATTCATCAAGTAGCGTTGGCGTATTATCGCTATTCTGCTGCGTTAAATAACGTTGCCTTAGTGAAGCAATCGCTTGAGAACGCGCATGAGATTTCTCGCGCTGCGGCGGCTAATTTACGCAATGGCGAAGGGACTGTGGTGGATACGTCTCAGGCTGAACAAGCCGTTGCCGAGGCGGAGTTGGTTCTGGCACGCACGGAAGGCGATGTCGAAACCTATCGGCTAGAGCTGCTTACAGCCGTTGGGTTGAATCCTTCGCAACCTTTGCATGTGCAGACAGATAATAAGCGCGATATTAAGGTTGATGATATTCGCCTTAGTGAGGAGATGGTTCATCAAGCTGTCTCGCGCAGGCCGGATGTTTTGGCTGCTTATACAAGTTTGCGGGCGGCACAAAGTGCTGTTGAGGGGGCGCGGGCGAGTTATCGGCCACAAATCTTCATGAATGGGAATGTGGGGTATAATTTTGATGACCTGCATTTTCGCGATTTACCTTTAGGGCCGGTTGCGTCTTTGAATGACCGTATCCATGCCTTTGGGAGTACGATCACGGCGGGGATTTCTGTCCCAATTTATGATGGTGGGCTACGCCGTAACCGTTTGCGGCAAGCTCATGAGCGCGAGGATAGTGCCCGTGCTGCGCTGCAAGATGCACAAAATAACGCAGTACGAACTATCGTGAGCGCGGAGGCGATGCTCCATACGGGGATTACCGCCTATCAAGCGGCTCTTAGCTTGCAAAAGGCTAGCCAAACGGGCTTTGATGCTGCTCTGACCGCTTACCGTTCTGGTGATGGGACGATGACGCGTATGCTAGAGCTGCAAAATACACTTCTTAATGCGCGTCTTTCCGTTTCTGACAGCTATTACGGTATGTTGAGTGCTGCTGCATCCCTCGCTTATGCAGCAGGGACGTTGGGCAGCAGCGCAGCCTTGGCGGATATTGAAGGCTCTTTGGCTGAAACAGCACCAGAGCCAGTGCCCGTTGCAACACAACATCCGTAAGGCACGCGCTGCGTTTTGGGGTTAAAGGGGATGGCGGCGGCCAACATGGAGGGTGAGAAGGTAAATCACCAGCCCTCCAGCGGAGAGTATGGCCCCGCCCCAGCCGACTGCATTCATCCCCAGCCCATGCCCAACGAGGAACGCCCCAAAGGATGCCCCTAACGCATTAGCAATATTAAAGGCGGAATGATTAAGCGAGGCGGAGAGTGTTTGCGCATTCCCTGCAACATCCATAAGGCGCGCTTGCATAGCAGGGCTAAGGATGACTGTGGCAGCCGGGAGGAAGAAACAAATCACAACCATTGCCGCAGGGGATGGGAGAAAAACCCAGAAGGCAAGCATGAAGATAATGCTAGCAATGAGGCTGAAAATGGTTGTGAGGTCGAGGTTTTTATCAATCATGGCCCCGCCAAAGGCATTGCCAGCGACCATGCCACAGCCCCAGATGACTTGATACAGCGTAACCATCCAAGGGCTTAGATGCGTAACTTGGGCAAGCGCGGAGGTGAGGAAGGTATAAACCCCAAACATCCCTCCAAAGCCGATAGCCCCTGTAAGGAGGGTGAGCAGAACATGAGGGTTTTTAAAGGCAGTAAGTTCTGAGAGGGCATTATTATCATGGCGCGGTTTATCGGCCGGGATGAGAGCCCATACTCCTGCAATACAGAGCAGGCCTAGGACGGACAAAGCCCCATAAATGACCTCCCATGAGATATAATGGGAGAGGAAGGTGCTGAGGGGAGCTCCAATAACGGTGGAAATCATAATCCCGGAGAGGACCATGCCAATGGCTCGCCCACGCCGGGCGCGTACGGTCATGGAAGCCCCGGTCAAGGCGGCGATACCAAAATAGGCCCCGTGTGGAAGCCCGGTGATAAAGCGCATGACCTCAATCGGAAGTAGAGCGGAGCAAAGAACAGTGCCGATATTGCCGATGCAAAAGAGGGTGAGCAAGAGAAGCAGAATGGTACGGCGTGATAGATGCGCCCCAGCAATCGCCATTACAGGTGCGCCAATGACGACCCCTAAGGCATAGGCGGAGATGACGGAACTTGCATGCTCGACAGAGATATGAAGTGCCTTGGAGAAGGCGGGCAGAATGCCCATCATGGCGAATTCGCCCGTGCCAATGGTGAAGGTACCCAGCATGAGGGCTGCAATGGCCGGGGCAAACCCATGTGGTGGGGTAAGCTGTGGCCCGGTGTTGGTTTGGGTTTGCTCCATGAGGAAGCATTCTCCCTTAATGACAAAGAGGTATATGGGGCAATATTACGGGATAGCGAAGGCGTTTTCCAAGATGGACTTATAAAAACGCATCTTAATTTTATAGTTTTTATAAGGCGATGGTAGCGATTGCTTCCTGTTTCTTGACATTCCTCATCCCTTCATGTACTCGCAACCCCATTGCCGGGAATGTGGATGGTCTGGCTGGGAGGCAGCGCGCTGTGGCGTTGTTCTTCCGTATGGTCGTAGGCGATTCCGTTTTGTCTAACCATTGTTGAACATGGGGAGAGAGCCTACCGGTGCAACAAAGGGCTGCCGCGCAGAATCGGTACGTCTGAGAGAGAATACGGGTTTAACCGATGTCAAAACGTCTTGAGAGCAAGTATAAAATTAACCGCCGCCTTGGAGTTAACCTGTGGGGCCGTGCAAAATCCCCCGTTAATCGCCGTGAATATGGCCCCGGCCAGCATGGGCAGCGTCGCCGTCAGAAGCCATCTGACTATTCTGTTCAGTTGATGGCGAAGCAGAAGCTGAAGGGTTATTACGGTAACATCAGCGAGAAGCAGTTCCGCCGTTATTATGATGAGGCTGTGCGCCGCAAGGGTGATACGTCTGAGAACCTGATTGGTCTGTTGGAGCGTCGTCTGGATGCGGTTATTTACCGCCTGAAATTTGCTATGACGCCATTTGCTGCGCGTCAGTTTGTCAGCCACGGCCATGTGTTGGTGAATGGTAAGCGCGTCAATATTCCTTCTTACCTCGTGAAGGAAGGGGATGTGATTGAGGTGCGTGAGAAGTCCAAGCAGCTCGCGATTGTTCTGGATTCCGTCCAGAGTGCTGAGCGCGATGTGCCTGAATATATCGAGGTTGATCATCGCCAGATGAAGGGTACCTTCATCCGCGTGCCGCAGCTTTCCGATGTGCCGTATCCGGTGCAGATGGAGCCGAATCTGGTGGTCGAGTTCTACTCCCGCTAAGAGACGGTTTTTGAGCCGTATAAGAGACGCCGGGCGGTTTGTACCGTCCGGCGTTTGCTGTTTCATGCTCATAAGTGAGGAAAGTCCCTATGTCCGAGTCTCCTAAAGCTGGTGATATTGCAGCGGAGGTGTCACGCCGGCGCACATTTGCCATCATCTCCCATCCTGACGCTGGTAAAACCACGTTGACAGAGCGTATCCTTCGCGCTGGTGGGGCGATTCAGCTAGCTGGGAATGTGCGGGCCAAGGGGGAGCGGCGGCGCACCCGTTCGGACTGGATGAGCATTGAGAAGGACCGTGGTATTTCTGTTGTTACCTCGGTGATGACCTTCAATTACGGGGGCTGTGTCTTTAACCTGCTAGACACACCGGGCCATGAGGATTTCTCCGAAGATACATACCGCACGCTAACGGCGGTGGATTGCGCCGTGATGGTGATTGACGCGGCAAAGGGGATTGAGGCACGGACGCGGAAACTCTTTGAGATTTGCCGGTTGAGGGATATTCCCATCGTCACCTTCATCAATAAGATGGACCGTGAGGCACAAGATTGCTTTGAGCTGCTTGATGAGATTTCTAGCGCATTGGCGTTGGATGTCTCCCCTGCGACATGGCCGGTTGGGCGTGCTGCAAAATTTGCCGGGATTTATGATATCCGCACCAAATCTCTGCATCTCAAAGAGGAGTTAGCAGAGGATGATGAACGCTTGCAGCTGATGCGGGAGGAGGTAGAGCTTGCTGAGGGCGTATTGCCCCCCTTTGAGCAAGAGTTTTTTGATGAGGGCCATTTAACGCCCGTCTTTTTCGGCTCCGCGATGAAGGAAATTGGCGTTACGGATTTGCTGGATGCGCTTGTTGCGTACGGGCCGCCACCGCGCGCGCAATCCTCTGAAACGCGTGAGGTTGAGGCAACGGAGGAGAATGTCACGGCCTTAATCTTTAAGATTCAAGCCAATATGGACCCTAACCATCGGGACCGCATGGCCTTTGCGCGTGTGTGCTCTGGCCGTTTAACGCGTGGTATGCGCCTTAAACATGTGCGGGTTGGTAAACAATTCGCCCTGCACACACCGCAATTCTTCTTCGCCCAAGACCGTCAGTTAGTGGAGGAAGCCTTTGCAGGTGATGTGGTGGGCATCCCGAACCATGGCACATTGCGGATTGGGGATACATTAACCGATGGCGAGGAGCTGCGCTTTACCGGTGTGCCTCATTTTGCACCAGAAATTCTTCGCCGTGTGCGTTTAGATGATGCTATGAAGGCCAAGAAACTCCGCCAAGCATTGGTTGAATTAGCAGAGGAAGGGGTTGTCCAGCTCTTTCGCCCTCAAGATGGAGCACCGCCGATTGTCGGGGTGGTGGGTACCTTGCAGCTTGATGTTCTACAATCCCGCCTGAATGCTGAATATAACGTGCCTGTTGGTTTTGAGAGCACGCCCTTCACTCTAGCGCGTTGGGTTACGGGCGAAAAGGCGGCGTTGGAGCAATTTACGGCTGTCAATCGTAGTGCCATGGCTGATGATTTGGATGGAGACCCCGTCTTTCTCGCTGGTTCAGGCTTTATGATGAATCGCGCTATGGAGATGAATGAGGCCCTCAGCTTCCATGATATTAAGCAGATTGGGCTTGTTGAGAAGGCTTAAGGCAAAGCTAGCTGGACAGAAACGGGGCAATGATCCGAGAGGGTTATGCCCCGTGCTGTATGGGGAAAGACCATAACCCTTAGACTATCGGCAATAAGCCACTCCCGCGCTTGGTTGCCGAGGATAATATGGTCGATAAATTGCCGCCCTCCTAAACATGGGCTGGAGAAGCCAGCAGTGGTCAGGGTGAGGGGGGCATCGCTTTGCAGGGTTTGCATAAGTGGGTCGAGCGGGGTGAGGCGGCGGTTAAAATCGCCTAGAATGGCAAAAGGGATACCGTCATCTTGACGGTCTAAAATCCAATTTTCAATGACGTGAAATTGTTGATAAAGCAGCCGACAAGCCCGTTTTTTAGAGGTCAGTGGCTGGGCCCAGCAGCCTGTTTTTAAGTGCAGGATGAGGAGGCGTAAATGGGCATCCCCATGATGGATGGTGATGTCTAGCCCCCCTCTTAGGGGGTGGTGATGGCCCTCTTGTAGTATATTGAGGGCCGTAAGCTCCGGGTTGAGGGTTGCTGTCAGCCCCTTATCGCGCCGCATAGCAAGGCCGACTTGCTGGATGATGGGGTCAGGCGCAAAGAACAGATCATAATCCTGCGGGGGGAAAACCTGTCGTGCTGCGTCTGGGCCATCGACTTCCTCAAAGGCGATAAGGTCGCTTTGGAGCTTCTCTGCATAAGCGCGCAAGGCAGCAAAATCGGCCTGTGTCCGGGTAGGGACGTTGGGCGGTAAGGCGGGGTCATTAGCGGGGCGGAGGGTGAGCCAATCCATATTCCAGCTTGTGAGTTTAAGCGGGGTAGAGGCTTGAGCGGATGAGAGGAAGCCAAAGAGCATGGCACATAAAAAACCGCCTACGAGCGCGCGCAGGCGGTTTTTATAGTTTGTCATGATGGCATGATTAAACATCATTGGGGTTTTTATTTTTTCTAAGGATAGCGATAGCCTCTTTGACGGAATGTTCTGTTTTGGCATCCTCAGTAAGAATATAAACACGGCCCTTCTTAATATCGTAATACCATCCTTGTACATTTAGCTCCCCACGGGAGAGGGCTTTGGCAACGATGGGATGGGTTTTTAGATGTGTAATCTGCAAACGAACATTTGCTTCCGCAAGGTCGCGCACATCCTTAGGGCCGACATCTTCGGCACGGAGGTCACTAATAGTCGCAGCGGCGGCCTCTGCATTATGCAACCAACGGCGGACGGTGGGCATATGTTTTAGCTTGTCCGGTTCCGTAGCTAAGTCGATGAGAGCCGACATAGCCCCGCAGTTAGAATGACCGCAGATGATGATGTTCTTTACCTTGAGCGCACCGACAGCATATTCAATGGCTGAGGCGATTGCCCCAACCATATTGCCATAGGCGGGGACGATATTACCGACATTGCGGATGAGGAACAGCTCACCCGGCTCTGTCTGTGTAATCAGGCTAGGGCTGATGCGGCTATCCGCACAGGTGATGAACAAGGTTGGCGGGGTCTGATCGTAAGCTAGACTCTGGAATAGATCCTGCTTTTGTGGATACACTTCGCTCTCGAAAGTCTGCACGCCATCCAGCAGCTCTAGCAGAGTGTTACGGTGAAAGACCATATTTTTGTTTCCCCGGTTAAGACGCCTCATACAAAAATAAAAGATGGCGTAATGGCAGGTGGAGCGATAGAGAGATACAGCCCTATCGCTCCGCACCCTTAAAAAGATTTTTAATCTCCGTCTAGCTGAAAAGACCTTAACCCTCTGTAAGTTTACGGCGAATCATCTCAAACACAGCTTCAGCAGCGGGTTCAGTCCCACCGGCTTGGGCCATGTCGGGACGGCCACCGCCACCTTTACCATCCATGAGGGCAGAAGCCTCACGGACAAGGGCTACAGCATCAAAACGTGTGGTGAGGTCTTTGCTAATGGCAATGACGATGCTGCCACGCTCATTCGCCCCGGAGATTAACGCGACAACGCCGGAGGAAATCTGTTTGAGCAGCCCCTCAGCTAGTCCTTTGAGGTCCTTGGGGTTTACATCCTCCAAGAAGCGGGCTGCAAGCGTAACACCGTTGATTGTCTCGCTTGATGCCGCACCATCCCCCGTTGTTAGCTTATGTTGCAGAGAGGAAATCTGCGCATTTAAGGCTTTGCGCTCCTCTAACAAAGCGGCAAGACGAGCGGGAGCCTCAGCCGGTGTGACCTTGAGCAGAGCGGCCATCTCGGCAAGGCGGTCCTCACTAGTGCGAATAGCCTGTTCTGCTGCGGCCCCACATACGGCCTCAATGCGGCGCACACCAGATGAGACCCCGCTTTCGGACAGGATGCGGAAAAGGCCAATCTCACCCAGACGGTTTACATGCGTTCCGCCGCAAAGCTCGATGGAGTAGGCTTGGCGGTTTTTCTCATCCTCATCCCCCATGAAGACAACGCGCACCTCGTCGCCATATTTCTCACCAAAGAGGGCCATAGCCCCGCTCTCAATGGCTTGCTCCTGCGTCATGAGGCGCGTTTCAACCGGGCTATTTTGCCGGATGCGCGCATTAACCTCAGCCTCAATGTGCTTTAGCTCCTCCTCAGTGAGGGGACGGGGCTGGCTGATGTCAAACCGCAAACGATCCGGCGTGTTGAGGCTACCTTTTTGGGTGACATGCTCGCCAATGTGACGGCGCAAGGCCTCATGCAATAAATGTGTGGCAGAGTGATGCCCGCGCACGGCCGTCCGGCGTGTATGGTCGATTTCGGCATGGACATCCATACCGGGTTTGAGGACACCCTCCACCACGCGGCCATAATGCACGATGAGCGTGCCGTTCTTCTTTTGCGTATCGGTGATGTCGATTTTCAAACCGGGGCCTGTGAGCGTGCCGTGGTCGCCCACTTGCCCACCACTCTCCCCATAAAAAGGCGATTGGTTGAGAAGAATAGCGACTTCATCACCCGCTTTTGCCTCGGCGAGTTCATCACTACCGCGGAAGATAGCTTGCACTTGGGCATCCGCGGCTTCACTTACATAGCCGAGGAACTCCGTCCCCCCGAAGCGGTCGCGCGCATCAAACCACACAGTCTCTACAGCACTATCGCCAGAGCCCACCCAGGCCGCACGGGCACGTTGGCGTTGCTCAGCCATGGCATTTTCAAAGCCTGCCTCATCCACTTTATGGCCGCGCTCACGGAGGACATCTTGGGTAAGGTCCAGCGGGAAGCCAAATGTGTCGTAAAGCTTAAAAGCCACATCACCGGGGAGCTGCCCTTTGCTGGAGAGTCGTCCCATTTCCTCTTCCAGCAGAGCCATCCCACGGCCAAGTAAGGCGGTGAAGCGTTCTTCCTCGCCTTTCATGGTCTCAGCAATGAGGGCTTTATGCTGGTTTAGCTCTGGGTAGGCATGGCCCATCTGTTGGATGAGCGCGGGGAGGAGGCGATAAAAAACGGGCTCCTTCGCGCCCATGAGATGGAGATGGCGCATGGCACGGCGCATAATGCGGCGTAAGACATAGCCGCGCCCTTCGCGGGAGGGGAGAACACCATCGGAGATGAGGAAGGCTGTAGAGCGTAAATGGTCAGCCACAACGCGATGGCTGGTTTTAAAACGCCCATCAGCATCTTGATGCATTAACTCCGCAGAGGCCTCAATTAAAGCGCGGAGGGTATCTGTATCGTAATTATCCTTCTTACCCTGCATAACGGCAGCGAACCGCTCTAGCCCCATGCCGGTATCAATAGAAGGATGGGGGAGGTTGGAGCGCTTGCCCTCACCTTCCTCAAAGAATTGCATAAAGACGAGATTCCAAATCTCGACAAAGCGGTCGCCATCTTCATCAGGGCTACCGGGAGGGCCCCCAGCAACAGAGGGGCCGTGGTCGTAAAAGATTTCGGAGGAGGGGCCACAAGGGCCAGTATCGCCCATGCGCCAGAAATTATCAGAGGTAGCAATGCGGATGATTTTTTCGTCCGTAAGACCCGCGATTTTTTTCCACAATTCTGCGGCTTCATGGTCATCTGCATAGACAGTAACAAGCAGCTTTTCCGCAGGGATGGAGAAGCCCTTGGTTAGGAGTGTCCAAGCGAATTCAATCACTTCCGCTTTGAAGTAGTCTCCAAAGCTGAAATTACCCATCATCTCAAAGAAAGTATGATGCCGGGCTGTATAGCCAACATTATCAAGGTCGTTATGCTTCCCGCCTGCCCGGACGACCTTTTGGGCTGTTGTTGCACGCTTGAAGGGTAAGCTCTCTTGCCCGGTAAAGACGTTTTTAAAAGGGACCATCCCCGCATTGGTAAAAAGAAGGGATGGGTCATTTTGTGGCACAAGAGACGCAGAGGGTAGAATCTGATGACCGTGAGATTCAAAGTAGCTGAGGAATTGAGAGCGGATATCGTTGGTGCTGATCATGAGCCTATAAGTCCGAAGGGCGGAAAGGAGGAATGCTTTCCGTATGTTAGAGGATTCCCGCGTTATTGGAAATGGCAGGATTCTTAGTCGGATTAGTCTTTCTTTTTGTGAAAGACGAAATGATGACAGAAGGCGAAATTGATGAACATGCCGCCAGCCGTGCCGCAAAGAAGGGCGATAAAAGTATAATGGCGTGTAAGGGGCCAGAGGCTGAACAGAGCCAGCACAATTCCGCGATTGATGATAAATCCGGGTAAGTTAGCGAGGATGAATCGTCCCCATTGGTGATGAAGTGTATAGCTTTCGCGGCAACGGTCGCGGAATGTCCAATAACGATTTAACAACCAGTTATTGCTAGAGGCCACAATATAAGCAAGCAAAGCGGCGAGGCGCAGGCCAAGGGCATGACGAAAGAGCGATAATGTAGCCCAATCTACCAGGAAGCCTATCGCACCAACGATACCAAAATAGAAGAACCGTTGGAGGAGGGGATAATATTTTTGCCAGTTTTGTTTGATGAGGTGCATTGCTTCTTTTAGGTGCCAACGCTGTGAGGGATGGAATAGCTAGGGGCTTAGCATAGCTTGGCTCTAGACGTAAGGATTTCTAGAACGGTTTTAGAGATAAAAAGCCCACAAAAAAGGGCACCCGGAGGTGCCCTCTTTCACAAACCTTAGATGGTCCGCTGAGTGTTCATCTGAACTTACTTCAGGATGATCTCAACACGACGGTTCTGCGGCTCACGTGTGTTTTTAGCTGTTGTAACCAGCGGCTTGGCATCGCCGTAACCGTGGATGTCGATAGCTGTAGCAGGCACGCCGAGACGGACCAGCTCAGCCTTCACGCTGTTAGCGCGCTTGATGGAGAGACCCATGTTGTACTTCTCACCACGCGGGCCAGGATGAGCAGCGGAGTTATCGGTGTAACCGTTAACTTCGATGCGTGTTGTCTGGACGTGTGTGGAAGCTTGAGCAGCCTGAGCAACGATCTCACGAGCGCGACCTGTCAGGTTGGACTTATCCCAGTCGAAGAAGACGAGGTAAGTGCGAGCAGCCTGAGCCGGCGGCGGAACGACAACATGCGGTGCAGCTGGCGGAGCTGGCGGTGCGCTGTTGAAGGCGTAACGAACACCGAAGAGGAACTGGTGGGTATAGCGTGTGCCATAACCAACGCGATCACCGCGTTCACCGTCATGATGCAGGTAGTGACGGCCGTTGGAGCCCCCCCCTGAAGAACCAGCCTGACCGATGAAACGATACTGGGTGGTCAGAGCCAAACCGGGAACGCCTGGGATGTCGTAAGCCGCACCAACGATACCCTGAGCAGCGAGGCCACCTGTGGTGTTGTTGAAGTTAGGATAGTTTGTGCCGCGGTTGTAAACCTTACGGTAGTTCTGCCACATATAGCCAGCACCGATACCAACGAACGGTGTGACAGGGAAGTTGTTCAGGCCGAACATGCCGAGGTCAATGTCATACAGGACGTTGACGAACGCGCCATAGCCTTCGCTCTTACCATGAGCGTGACGTGTTCCACCATCAGCGAAGGTGCCTGTCAGACGATTGATATGTGTCTGGTTGTAGTTACCCTCAACCTCAGCACGCAGGCCGTTGCCGAAGCCATAACCAGCGGACAGATAGCCGTTAAAGCCTGTGCCGGAGTGCATTTTGCCGTAGTCTTGCGTAGCATCGCGCTTGATGCTGCGGCCTGTGCCAACGCGGGCACTCTGGTGCTGAACCAGGTTATAGCCGGCTGCCATATCGACATACGGGCCGGTGATCGTGCTGGCCATGGCGAGGGAGGGCAGAGCCACCATCGAGGTCATGGCGAGAAGTGCATTACGAATACGCATTTACTTCATCAGTCCTTAACATTGTGTAACATACGGCCATTACGGTTGGCGGGCATCGGAATGATCACCGTGTGAAGCCAGCGCGGCCGATGAGTCTGATTTAGGGGAAAGATGCCTCAAAGTTAAGAGCTTTTAGGCATCTCTGTTGCGAAGAAGTAGATACTGTGTCTAATTGAACACAGATTGATTAAGGGGCGAACCCTTCGGCAAGAAGGAGAGCGCGAACATCCTCCAAGGCGACATCACGACAGGTGAAGGCTTTGCCAATGCCGTGGAGGAGGATGAAGGTTACTTTTCCTTCGCGGAGTTTTTTATCCCGCCCCATATGTGCCAGAAGAGTCGCTGTACTGAGATTATGGGGCAAGTCGGCCTTTCCTACAGGCATATTGAGCTTATGTAGATGGGCATCTAGGCGTGCGAGATCGTCTTGTGGGGCGAGTCCCATTTTGACCGAAAGAGCAAGAGCCATATGTAGGCCGATAGATACAGCCTCCCCATGTAAGAGCCGCCCATCATAATGAAACTCGGCCTCAAAAGCGTGGGCGAAGGTATGGCCCAGATTAAGCAAGGCGCGCCCGCCAGAGTGGGCAGATTCCCGCTCATCGTCTTGTACGACTCCGGTTTTAAAGAGGCAGGCACGGCGTACCGCTTCGCCTAGAGCGGCAGGGTCGCCTTTTAAGACGGCATGGCCATGTTGCTCACACCATGCGAATAATCTTTCATCCGCAATTAAGCCTGACTTAACGATTTCTGCATACCCCGCTACGAGCTGGCGTGGGGGGAGTGTGTCCAGCACGGTTGTATCAGCTAGAACGAGGTTAGGCTGCCAGAAGGCTCCGATGAGATTCTTCCCGGCTTTTGCGTTGATGCCGGTTTTCCCGCCGACAGAGCTATCAACTTGAGCAAGCAATGTGGTGGGGATTTGGATAAAGGGTACGCCGCGCAAAATGCTTGCAGCAACAAAGCCAGCAAGATCCCCTACAACACCACCGCCAAAGGCTATGATGGTTGTGCCGCGCTCTATCCCTTGGGCGAGAATCGTTTCAATGACGTCTTCAAATCGCTTGAGGGATTTGCTGCTTTCCCCGGGCGGTACGGTGATGGTGGCAAAATGGATGCCAGCGCGGGTGAGGCTTTCTTCTAGCGCAGCGAGATGCAAGGAGGCGACCGTGCTATCTGTGAGGATAACAGCGCGGTTATTGGGCAGGTGAGGGCGGATGCGTAAGCCTGCATCATGCAAAAGCTGAGGGCCGGTGAGTACTTCATAGCTATGGCCTGCCAATGTAACGGGAACATGATGCGGTGGTGTGGCTGTGGCGAGTTGGGTTGTGATGGTGTGTGTGGCGTGTTCCACGCTTTCATCTCCACATTCGATGATAAGGTCGGCCTCTGCGTAATAAGGGTAACGCTCTTGGGCGAGGCGGCGGAGGGTTGCTTCTGGGTCGCCTTGGGCTAAGAGAGGCCGGTTATGGCGATTATGGAGGAGACGTTTGAGGAGGGTTGGCATGGGGACATGCAACCATATAGTGCAAATGTCTGTTCGTTTATGGCTAAGGGCGCGGGTGCGTGGGTGCATCCACGCTCCGCCGCCTGTGGCAAGGATACATGGCCCCCCCTTGAGGAGGCGGCGTATGACCCGATGCTCTCCCGCACGGAAATGGGCCTCTCCATGTTGGGAGAAGATTTCTGCAATGCTTTGGCGGCTTGCTTTTTCAATTTCGGCATCAGTATCGATAAAAGGGATACCGTAATAGTGCGCAAGTTGGCGGCCTAGCGTGGTTTTGCCAGCCCCCATGAGGCCAACAAGCACAATAATATGAAAAGGGGGCTTCTCTGACGAAGCGCGCGGGGAAGGAGAGTGCGACATAGCGTTTTTCTATCACGGCTAAAGAGGCGGGGGTAGGTCTCCTCTATGTTTAAGAGCATGTTGGAGAAGGAGGGTTTTTAAAATGGCTTCTTCCCTTTATAAGTGTGTCATATCCTTTGGGGAGTGATTTTATGAAAGTCATTGTGCGTTTGGCTGTGGCCTTATTGGTCCTGATTATACTGGCAGGGGGCGGCTATATCTTAACGCATGGGGAGCATGCTCCTGCTCCTGTTATGGTTCATCATGACTTAGTGCCCCATGCTGCACCTAGCGCGCCAGCACAGACAAGCGGGGGGGCAAGCTTGCCGGAGCTACCCCCTGTTGGAGGGCATTGAAGCATCGCACTTTTATGGTGGAGTCTGCGGCTCTTATAGATTCGTTCTTGGAGACGATGTTGGCCGAGCGCGGGGCGGCTCAAAAGACGCGGCAAGCTTATCGCGCTGATTTGGAGGATTTCGCCCGTTGGTGTGCGCCGGAGTCCGTAGCTGTAGTGCCAGCAATGCGTGTTCACGCCTATTTTGCGGCGTTAGGGCGCGCGGGGCTTGCCGCACGCACACAAGCGCGGCGGCTTTCTGCCCTTAAACAATTTGCCCGCTTTTTGCTTCAAATGGGTGTGCGTGAGGATGATTTTACAGCAGGCCAAGCAACGCCACGTTATCAGGCGGGCTTGCCTCATCCGCTTAGCGAAGCTGAGGTGCAAAAACTGTTGGAGAAAGGCACACGCGGCCATGCTGATGTGCGGCGCGATTTACTGGCTCGCGTAGCGTTAGAGCTGCTCTATACAACGGGCCTGCGGATTAGCGAACTCCTCACCCTTCCTGCGCAGGCAGTGCGTCATAAGGGAGGGATGTTGCCCATCCGCGGCAAAGGCGGGCGGGAGCGATTGGTGCCGTTCTCTCATGCTGCGCGAGAAGCGGCAGAGGCCTTGATAGCTTATGATAGCGTGTTGGATAGCCCGTGGCTGTTCCCTGGTCGTAACCCCCAAAAGCCCTTAACCCGGCAGGGTTTTGATAAGATTTTGCACGCTTGTGCGCTTCAAGCGGGAATAGACCCGCAACGGGTTAGCCCGCATGTATTGCGTCATTCCTTTGCCACACATTTGCTCAATCGCGGTGCTGACCTTAGAGCGTTACAGATGTTGTTAGGCCATGCTGATATTACGACCACGCAAATCTACACACAGGTGATGACAGAACGGTTGAAAGAAACAGTTCGGCAATATCATCCCTTAGGACGAGGGGGATGAGGGGACGAGTTTCTCGTTAGGAAATGCAAATAAGGGCTATTTTAGGCTCTCTTGGCGTGCTATCGGGCAGGGTATGCGCCAGTTCCTAGATTTTGAAAAATCAGTTGCCGAGCTTGAGACCAAGATCGGTGAACTTCGTCAGGTTAGCCGCCAAGAAAATGGGGCCGGCCTGGATGGTCTGAATATTGATGAGGAAATGACCCGTCTGTCTGAAAAGGCGGATAAGCAGCTTCGCACTTTGTATGGCAAATTAACGCCATTGCAGAAGGTACAAGTTGCACGCCATGCACAGCGGCCTCACGCTTTGGATTACATCGAATCCCTCATGACAGAATACACCCCTCTTGCGGGGGATCGTCTTTTTGGGGATGACCAAGCTCTTATCGGGGGGCTTGCGCGCTTTCGGGGTCAGCCTGTTGTGGTGATTGGCACAGAGCGTGGCTCTGATACAGAGAGCCGTTTGCGTCATAATTTTGGGATGGCACGGCCAGAGGGGTATCGTAAGGCGCAGCGTTTGATGCGTCTGGCAGAGCGTTTTGGCCTACCGATTCTCACTTTTGTGGATACTGCTGGCGCATGGCCGGGGATTGATGCTGAGGCACGCGGTCAGGCCGAGGCGATTGCGCGGGCGATTGATACATGCCTGCAAGTAAAAGTGCCGTTGATTGCTACCGTAATTGGTGAGGGTGGCTCTGGTGGGGCGATTGCCATTGCCGCAGGGGACCGTGTGTTGATGTTAGAACATGCGATTTACTCGGTTATTTCGCCAGAAGCGGCGGCTTCTATTTTGTGGCGGGACCCGAAGATGGCCCCTAATGCCGCTGAAGCTTTGAAATTGACAGCTCATGATTTGAAGAAATTAGGGCTGATTGATCAGATTATTGAGGAGCCTGTTGGTGGTGCACAGCGTATGCCTGCCGAGGCGATTGACCGTGTTGGTGAGGCCATCGCAGAGGCTTTGGCCGCTGTGAAGGCAATCCCTAAAGAGGATTTGCTGCCATCCCGCAGGGAGCGTTATTTGGAGATGACGCGCGCTCATTGATATGTAGGTAGTATTACGCCGTATAAGGCCGCCCCTCCCATTATAGGGGCGGTTTTTTTATGGTGAGACTGGTATGTGGCAGCTTTAAGGGAGTTTTTTAGTATCTTGGAACGCTCTGTATTACATCAATAATTCTTCACAATAACCTCGTTTGGCTCTTTTCCTCTGCTTCCCCCTTTGCAGTTAATGGCTCTTTTGGCGGATACTGTTTTGATATCAAAATCGCGATATAGCTCTCTAACAATCTCGGTATTAGAGTTAGAGAGCATGGCTTTGACCCCTTTGTGTGAAAGCTCTTTAAAGAGTGCGGCAAGGTCTTCTTGGTCTTGCAGAGTAAACCCCTGCTTTGTGTAGCTAGAAAAGTTAGCTGTTGGTGTCAGCGGCACATAGGGGGGGTCGAGATACACAAAATCCCCTTTTTGAGCGGTAGAACGCACTTTTTTATAATCATGGCGGCTAATGGATATAGATTTTTCATTAAGATAGCCATGGATAGCGGTTAAGTTTGTCGCATCTAGGATGTTTGGATTTTTATATTTGCCGAATGGGGTATTGAATTGGCCCTTTTTATTCTCTCGATACAGGCCGTTAAAGCATGTTTTATTCAAGAATATAAACCGGCTGGCTTGCTCTACCTTGGAGAGCGTAGTCGGGTCTTGGGCGCGTATGGCGTAAAAATAATCAGGGGTGTTCTGATGTTTGCTGAGAGCCTGCAATAGGCAGGGCAACTCATCTCTGATGATCGTATAAGCGTTGATGAGGTGAGAGTTAATGTCCGAGATGGCCGCCTTTTGGGGCAGTTGGCTAAAAAAGAGTGCGCCACCGCCTAAGAAAGGTTCATAATATGTATTGAACGCCTCTGGCAGTTCCTCTTGCAGGATAGCAACTAATTGACGTTTACCGCCAGCCCATTTCACAAATGGTTTGGGGTGGATAAAATTGCTTTTGTCTCTTGAGAGAGGCATTTTGCTGATTTTCTTCCAGACAAAGGAACAAAGGAATACCTTGTTTAATGATATATCATACCTATTTATGTATGGCTATTATAGAAAATATCTTAGATTGACATAAGCTTTAATACATTCTCTATCTTAGGACAGGGCGTTTTTTAACGGTCTATCTTTATAGCGTTGTGGCTTCAGCTTACTAAAAAACATGAGTAGGGGATATAAGATGACAAAAAAGACCATATCAAGGGATGAGGCTTTACATAATTTACGAAAATATATAGGCCATGATTTAGGGCTTTACGCTGAGAAATATAACATTACTATAGAAAAAGATGGAAAGATTAATAAAGGGTGGAAAGGGCAGGTTTTAGAACAGTTAGCGGGTTTGGATAATAACAATATTAGGGCACCAGACGGAGGAGATTTTGAGTTAAAATCTGTAGTGCATACAAGAAAAGGCGATAAATGGGACCCCAAGGAAACAATGGCCATTACGATGATAGATGAAGCGTCCTTAGCGAAAGAGGATGATTTTTATAAAACTCATCTATGGAGCAAGTTAGAAAAATTAATATGCTGCGCTACCTCTTTTGAGGGGAGCGGGGCGAAGACAAGTAAATTATTAAGCGTAACCTCTTTTGAGTTTTTAGATGGTGATGAGACAATAAAGGAGATAAAGAAAGACTATGAGGATATTAGAGAGAAATCTATAAAAGATGGTTTCCATAGTTTAAGTGGAAAAGATGGAACATGGATTCAACCAAGAACAAAAGGTCAAGGAGGGGTTAATCCAAGAACTGGGCAGCCTAACCCTAAGACCCGTGCATTTTATGCGCGCAAAGATTTAGTGAGGAAACTCTTCGAGCCTAATGCCAAGGCTAAGTCTTCCTTACATAAGGTCTCTGGCGCGCAAATAGGTATCCCACTAACAGATGACGAATAAACGCACTGACTCCCCGTTGGGGGAAGGGGCCGCTTAAAGGCGTGTTTAGTCTGTATGACGGGGAGGGTCGCCTTCTAGCGGTGTGAAGCCGAGGCCTTGCAATAAGTGCTTAAGGGCGGCCCCTGCATGGGAGACGGCTTGGTCATCATACCCTTTGGCTACAAGAGCCACGCCGCGTTTTGGGCCGGCATCAAAGGGGTAAGAGCCAATATCTAGCATAGGGTAGTTATGTTGCAGGGCAGTGAGGGGCTCAGCAAGGTCGCCTTCATACACATCATAGCTATACCAGCTTACGCTGGATAAAGGGGAGCCTGCCTCTAATTGCGGGATGAGCCATGAGACCATGGCTTGAAAAATACGCGGCACCCCCGCCATGACATGGACATTGCCTAAAGAGAAACCCGGCGCGGTGGAGACGCTGTTTTTAATAGGCGTTGCTCCTTGGGGGAGCCACGCCATACGCTGGCGGGCTTTATTAAAGCTCCCGGCAGGGAAAAGGGCTTCAAGCTGGCGGAAGCTTTCCTCATGGCATATCAGCGGGACGTTAAACGCCTCGGCAATGCACGCGGCGGTAATATCATCATGGGTGGGGCCAATGCCCCCGCTTGTAAAGAGGAGGTCGAACCGGGCGCGACATTCATTAACCGTTGTGATGATATGAGCAGGAATATCGGGGATGACACGGACCTCTACCAACCGAATCCCTTGATGATTGAGGGCTTGAGCAAGGACGCGCACATTTGCATCTTGTGTGCGGCCGGAGAGAATCTCATTACCAATGACAAGAAAACACGCTGTACGGGAAGCCATAAGCTTAGAATTACCTTATAATAGCCACATCCCCATAGGTTGTAGGGTGTCCTATCAGCCTAGGGACGTGATGAAGGATGTATGAACCACCCTCACTATGGGCCTATTACGGTGGTAAGAAAAGGAGTGTTCGCTATGGAGCTAGAATATCACAAACCTGTTTGTCTCTCGGACCTCCGTGCCATGCTAGGGGAGGGACCAGTTTGGATAGCGGCAGAGCAGTCCTTTTATTTTGTGGATATTCATAGCCATCGTGTCCATCGCTATTGCCTTGCAGATGCTACGCTCAAGAGTTGGAATGCCCCTAATCGGATTGGCTTTCTCCTCCCTGTCAGTGATGGCACATTTTTGGCGGGGTTGCCTGATGGGTTGCATCGGTTTGATGTTAAAACCGGATATTTTGAACATGCGTGCACGATAGAGGCAGAGGATCCCGATAACCGCCTTAATGATGGCTGTGTGGACCAAAAAGGGCGCATCTGGTTTGGCACGATGGATGAAGGCGAGAGCCGGGAGAGTGGTGCCCTTTACCATGTTGAGCATAAAAAGGGTCAACTTAGCGTGTCTCATTGGGATAGTGGCTATACGGTCTCAAACGGGCCAGCACTCTCACCTTGTGGCAAGGTACTTTATGCTTGCGATAGCCCGCGCCAACGTATTTATGCGTTTGATATTACAGAGGCAGGCGAGCTTAAAAATAAGCGTATCTTCGCAACCCTGACGAAAGGGTATCCCGATGGTGTGGTGACCGATAGTGAAGGTAATTTATGGTGCGGCACATGGGCTGGTGGTCAGATTACGCGTTTCCGGCCTGATGGAACGATGATGGAGCCTATCGCTTTGCCAGTCTCTAATGTAACGAAGGTTGCTTTTGGGGGCGTGGATTATAAGACCGTTTTTGTAACGACCGCACGGAAGGGCTTAACCCCTGGTATGGCAGAGGCGCAGCCTCAAGCGGGGGGGATTTTTGCCTTCCGTACCGATATTGCTGGTAACCCCCAACATAGCTTCGCGCTGGAGCCGCTATAAGGCGGCGTCTCAGCCATTATGCCCGCTATTAGTGAGTGAGCAATTCTTGGATGTGGGGGATGAGGGGCGCATCCGCCTTTGGCATAGGATACGTCCCTAAATCTTCAGCAGAGACCCAAGCGAGGGTTTGCCCTTCCCGCCCGATAGGGTCGTTCTCCCATTGCCGGACGACATATAGCACCATGAGGAGATGGAAGGTTGCGCAATCCTCACTCACAAAAGTAAGGGGCTTTAGGGCTTCTGGTGCCACAATGAGGCCCAGTTCCTCATGGAGTTCGCGCACTAAGGCGGCCTCTGGTGATTCGGGGACTTCGACCTTCCCACCGGGAAACTCCCATAATCCTGCAAAGCTTTTGCCCTCTGGACGTTGGGCCAGCAGGACCGTGCCATTATCTTTTATGAGAGCGGCTGCTGTGACGAGTAAGGTACGGGGACGGAAAGGTGTCGTCATGCAATATTCCCATTAAGATGGACTGACCAGAGGAAAGATAAGGTTAAAATGCGCCTTTTATGCCACAGGGAAAAGAGGAAAAGTTAAAAAAAGGATAGAATCCTTGGCGTAAGCGCAGTAGGCCGGTAAGGAAACCGGCCTGTTATGAAAGGATAATCATCGGTTATTCTGTAACAGTGTGTGGCTAGTTTATCACCATTGGAATATGCGAGGGATTTGAGCATAGTGCGCCGTCATCTTCTTTTATCGTCTGTTGTGATGTCTGTTGGCTTGGGGGGCGCGTCTGCTTTTGCACAGACAAAGCCGCAGAAGCCTGCTTTAGCACATGGAACAGCAGGCAAGAAGTTGGCGTCCTCTATGGCTGCGCATCCGGCAAAGAAGGGGGCTGCGCCTGCCCAGCAGGCGGGGGCTCACGCTGCTCCAACTCATCACAAGCCGAAATATGTTATCGCAAAAGGCGTGCAGACGCTCTCTGTTCATGCAGGGCATGTTAGCCGCGCGGCAGAGATGGTGGTGCCGAAAAGCGTGATGAAGCAATATGTCCCCGGTACCAGCCCTTATAAGGCGTTGGACCGTATGCCGGGGGTTAGTTTTACCTCGACTGACCCTTTCGGTGTGGATAGTTTTGGGGCCAATCTTTACGTCCGTGGTTTCTTTATGAATCAGCTAGGCGTAACGCTTGATGGCATCCCGCTAAATGACCAGACCTATCAATCGGTTAATGGGTTGAGCTTGGCCTCTGCTATCATCCCTGATGATATTGATAGCATCACTATGTCCCAAGGTGGGGGTGGGGTGGATGTCCCCTCGACCAACACGCTGGGCGGGACAATTCGTTTTACCTCAAGCGACCCGGCCGATAAATTGGGGGGGAAGGTTAGCCAAGCTTTTGGGAGCTATGGCTCCTATCGGACTTATGCTCGGTTTGATTCTGGACGGCTGAATGAGTCGGGGACGAAGTTTTACACCTCTTATGCGCGTACAGATGAGGGAATGTGGGAAGGGAAGGGTGATCAGTTCCTCCAACAAGTGAATGCGAAGTTAGTGCAACCTGTTGGTGAGCGTAGCAAAATCTCTGCTTTTTTTGACTGGACAGACCTGCAACAGCAAAATTACCCAGACCTCTCTTTGGGGATGATTCATAATCTGGGATGGCGTGTGCCTCATCTCTATCCTGATTACAAAAAAGCCTATCAATGGGCGCAGCAATGCAATAATAGCCCGAATAATTTTCTCGCTTATCCGGGGTCTAATGGGCAGGTCAATGCATGCCAAATGCCGTATTATGACGGGGGGCAGCGTGAGACAAACTTTTTAGGTGGGTTGAACTTCGATTTCGCATTAACTGACCATCTCACATGGCACACAACTGTTTATGGGCATGGGCAGTCGGGTAATTATAGCTACACAGCCGCCGCCTCTGCTGCTTCGACCGACCCGGACCTCCAAGTAGCAACACCTAATGGTGTACCGCTTTATCAAGAGGTGTGGAAGAATAGCCAGCAGCGTTTTGGGGTTAATAGTAGCCTGCAATATCGTATTGCTCATCATAAAATTGAGACCGGTATTTGGTATGAGAATAATAACCAAACAGCAGGTTTATATAATTACCTAGAGCCAGAATTAGGGGCGGGGAATCCTGTTAAAGCCGTTGGGCCATATAATGTGTATGGCCCAGCTGACCGGGTATATAACTTCCGCTGGCGTACCAATGTGGTGCAGACGCATCTACAGGATATTTATAGCATCACGCGTAATTTGACGCTGACAGCGGGCTTCCGTTCTCTTATCTCCCAGACATCTGGTGGTGGGCATGAGAATGATAATTCATGGGCTGCGCTGGATGCAGGGGGGCTGTCTTCTGGCTCCTTACATGCGACAGGGGCATTTTTGCCGCATTTCAATCTTGATTGGCGGGTGAATCGCCATCATGAGTTCTATATTGATGTCTCTAAGAATATGCGTGCTTATGAGGTCTCCGGTACAGGGGTGGCAAACTCCCTCTTTTCCGTCCCGAATCAGCAGGAGTTCCTACGGCAAAAGGCGCAGAGCAAGCCTGCAAGAGCATGGACCTATCTAGGGGGGTATCGTTTTACGACCTCCATTGTGCAGCTAGATGCTACCGTTTATCACTCCACCTTAATGCACGAGCTTCTCGCTGGGGCACGCGGGACGATGTTTAACCCGATCTCTGAGGAGTTTGACTTCGGGCGTATCTCTATGACGGGGGCGAATGGGAGTATTGCCATCCGTCCATTGCCGGGCTTGGTGATTACCAATACGCTTAGCTATAATAGGGGGCGATATGAGCGTAATATTACCTCTAGCGCGGGGAATTATTATCCGCTCAAAGGTAAGAGCATCGCTAATTACCCAACATGGATGTATAAAGCCTCTATTGCCTATACATGGCATGGATTGAACGCGCATCTTGATGCGAATTATTTCGGCCGGCGTTATTATAGCTTTATGAATGATACCTCTATTGGTGGTTATTGGCTGGCCAATACAGGGGCTAGCTATACGTTTAAGAAACTGGCTGGCGTGCGTGATGTTACAGTGAGTTTTAACGTCTATAACCTCTTAAATACAAAATATATTGCCATGATGGGTGAGAATAATAACCCACCTGTAGGGGATTATCAGTCCCTAGAGCGTGGGGCCACGCGGGAATATTTCGGGACGATTAGCGCAGCGTTTTAAGGGGAAGGCCCAGCCTGTATTATGAGAGGCTGGACCGATTGTGCTAGCGTTGTGCTGTTGCAAGCTCTGCAGCAAGGGCGGTTATAAACTGAGCGGCGACCCGGCCAGAGCGGCTTCCTCGTTGGATAGCCCATTGGAGGGCACGGCGGTGGAGGTCCTCCTGAGCGATGGGGAGGTGCCTTTCTGCGGCATAGGCATCAATGATGCTGAGATAATGCTCCTGCGTTGCCCCATACAGGCCAATCCAGAGGCCGAAGCGGTCGGAGAGGGAGAGTTTTTCCTCAATCGCTTCCCCCGGATTGATGGCATCTCCGGCTTCATTCTCAATCATATGACGCGGCATGAGATGGCGGCGGTTAGAGGTTGCATAGACCAATACATGCTCTGGCCTGCCTGCAATGCCACCATCTAGGATGGATTTGAGCGATTTATAATCGGCATCTTGTGCCTCAAAGGAGAGGTCATCACAAAAGAGGATGACCCGGCGGGTGCTACAGCGCAATAGGGCGAGAAGCTGCGGGAGAGTGTGGAGGTCATCGCGGGGGATTTCGATGAGGGCGAGGGGAGGCTGGCCTGCCTTGCGCTGCTCCTCATTCACCCGGAGAAGGCAAGCTTTGACGAGGGAGGATTTTCCCATCCCGCGTGCGCCCCATAGCATGACATTATTTGCCGCTAAGCCTTGGGCAAAAAAGCGCGTATTGGCCAGCACTTTTTGCATTTGCTGGTCGATCCCTTTTAACAAAGAGAGTGGGACGGTCTGCATAGCTTTAAGTGGTTGTAGGTTGGCTGTTGTGCCTTGCCAGAGGAAGATGTCGCTGCGTTCATCCTCTAATACGGTAGGGTCTGCTGGGGGTGGGGCGATGCGCTCCAAACTCTCGGCGATGCGGGTTAAAAGGGGGAGGAATGCAGCGGAAGGCATGGTCTTTTCCTAGAATGAAGGTTGACGTGTGGTGTCGGCACTATATGGTCGCCAAGCGTTTCTCCCTAAGATGGAACTAAACTGACTTATGAACAATCTTCTTTTCTCTACAGCCTATGCGGCTGATGCAGCAGCTAGCCCGTTTAGTGCAGCGGGATTGGTGCAATTTGCTCCAATCCTTTTGGTGTGTGTTGTGTTCTATTTCTTGCTGATTCGCCCTCAGCAAAAACGCCAGCAGAAGCTGCGTGAGGAGCAAAGCAATTTGCGCCGTGGTGACCGCATCGTGACCTCGGGCGGCATTGTGGGGACTGTGCAAGCAACCCGTGATGATTCGCAGGAAGTGGATGTGGAGATTGCCCCCGGTGTGAAGGTGAAGGTCATCCGCAGCACGATTAACACCGTCCTTTCACGCGAAGGCAAAGCGGCTAACGATTCATAATCGTTATAAACGATGCCCTAAAGAACCCCCGCCACGAGTAATCATGGCGGGGTTTCTTTTATAGATGCCGTGGGGCAGGAGGTTTAGGCCCCTTTAAGGCAGGCCTCGGCATAGTCGTAATTAGCGAGCTTATCGAGGAAGTTTGTCACATAATCAGGGCGGCGATTGCGGAAGTCCAGATAATAGGAATGTTCCCACACATCTAGCCCAAGGAGTGTACGCCCTTCATCCTCGGAGAGGGGGTTGGCGGCATTAGCGGTTTTGGTAACCTTCAGCTTGCCATCAGAGCCTAAAACCAGCCACGCCCAGCCGGAGCCGAACTGCGTTGTTGCGGCTTGTTTAAAGGCGGCCTTAAAAGCATCGACAGAGCCGAAATCCTCAACCAGCTTCTTCTCTAACGCACCGGGGATGCGCCCGCCTTTAGGGCTGAGGCAGTTCCAGAAGATGATGTGGTTCCAATGCTGGCCAGCATTATTAAAGACTGGAGTGAGGGCGGAATCTGTATGGGAGAGGGCGATAATTTCCTCAAGGGATTTACCAGCAAGTTCTGGTTTACTTTCAATAAACCCATTAAGGGCCGTAACATAGGCTTGATGATGTTTACCGTGATGCAGCTCCAGCGTTTCTTGGCACATGCCAGCAGCAGCCAAAGCATTTTCCGCATAGGGGAGTTTGGGGAGCTCAAAAGCCATTGTGAATCTTCCTTACTTATAGGAGAGGGGAGGCACGGAGTACCGACCCCCTCATGACGTCCCTTTAGCTATGGCGGCGGTGCGGGAACGTCAAGGGAGCGAGAGGAGAGATGGGCAAAAAAAAGAGTAAAATGGTCCAAATAATCTTATAATTGAGAAATCGTATCAAAAAAGCCCCGCTCTAGCAGGGCGGGGCTTTTAGGGAGGGGAGAATTATTCCCCATCATCATAATCATCATCGACATCAGCAGGATGACGAATAGGCGGGCGGGAGCGGTTATCGGCATTGCGGCGGGTGAAATGATGGGCAATATCCGCTAATTCCACAAAATGGTCGGTCTGGCGGCGGAGGTCATCACCAATCATTGGGGGGGTGGTTTTAACGGAGGAGATGACTGTCACACGGACACCACAAGCTTGCACCGCCTCTACAGCACGGCGAAGGTCGGAATCGCCACTGATGATGACGATGTGGTCCAACCGTGGGGCCTGCTCGATAAGGTCCACAGCCAGCTCGACATTCATATTCCCTTTGATGCGGCGTTGGCCAGATTGGTTGGTGAACTCCCGTGCTGTTTTAGTGACGAGATGGTAGCCATTATAAGCAAGCCAATCTGTCAAGGGGCGTAGGGGGGAGTAATCCTCTGTCTCTGGCATAGCAGCGTAATAAAAGGCGCGTTGAAAGGCTGATTGCTGCTCAAACAAATCCCGCAGTGCTAGGAAGTCCACCTCAAAGCCAAGATTGCGGGCTGCATGGTGGAGGCTGGCCCCGTTGATGAAAAGTGACGTGCGATCGTTTTTGCGTAGCAGAAGGTTAGACATATAGCTCACTATAGGATTTTAAGTTGATGGGGTTATGCTAGGAGGAACGTCCTGTTTGCTCAGGTTTAGACCGTCAAATACTCTTGGCTTATGTGGTGGTAAACACCTTTTTCTTTCCCTGCTCCATAAATGGCTTTTGTGATGATGTAGCATCATCTGTGGTAAAGGCATGCCGCATGGAGGACAGGACAGCCCCTATGCCCCTTCTTACAGCTTTACGTTGCATCAATAAAGAGATTTATGATAGTTGCTCGCACAGATTGTGCGATAGGTGGGTGTGATGCCATTCTTTTCGTGCTAGGCTGGGGCGGTTTTGCGAGAGAGCAAAGTCTGCTCGGTGTGATATTACAGGGGGAGAGCCAGTTTTATGGCACGTGTGACCGTAGAGGATTGCATTGAGAAGGTTTCAAACCGTTTTGACCTCGTATTGCTGGCTGCTCAGCGGGCGCGTGGTCTCTCCCGTGGGGAGGAGTTACAGGTCCCACGCGATAATGATAAAAATACTGTTGTAGCCCTGCGTGAAATTGCGGAGGACCATGTCAGCCTTGAAGGGCTGAAGAATGGGATTGTCCGCTCCATGGGCCATCAGCCAGAAGTTGAGCCTTCGGATGAGGAAGTGCTAGATTTGATCCCAACAGACCAGAATATCTTTGGTTTGCAGGATGTCTCCGCTGAGGAAGAAGCCGCTAATATGGCTGCTGATGAAGCTGGTTCTGGCCGGAGACGTCGCTAATCTTTAAAAGGCCGCCTCCTCTGTAAGCGGGGGAGGGGGTTGTTCTCGCACTGTTCTCCCAATTAGGGGGCTAGCGGGATGGAATGGAGGCGGGGTCGTGGGTGGTGAGTCGTTGCTTTCATCTGGAGGTTCAGAGGGAAAAACGGGTGAGACGGCCAACCCCGCGCCTAAAGACTTTCATCCGCCTATTCATGGTCTGTTAGAGCGTATTCGGCAATATGATGCTTATGCCGACCTTGCCCAGATAGAAAAAGCCTATGACCTAGCGGCAAAAGCACATGAGGGGCAATGCCGTGATAATGGCGACCCTTACATCACGCACCCTATCGCCGTAGCGAATATTTTGGCGGGGTTTCATATGGACCCTGTCTCCATCATGGTGGGTTTGCTCCATGATACGGTGGAGGATACGGGCGTTACGCTGGAGAGCTTAACGCACCAATTTGGTAAAGATGTTGCTGCTATTGTGGATGGCGTGACCAAGCTTACGCGTTTGGAGCTGCAATCCGACCGGACAAAACAAGCAGAGAACTTCCGTAAGCTCGTTTTGGCGATGTCGCGTGATATTCGCGTCCTCATCGTCAAGTTGGCCGATAGGCTGCATAATATGCGGACCTTGCATTATGTGCAGCGGACGGATCGCCGCCAGCGTATTGCGCGTGAGACGTTGGATATTTACGCTCCCCTTGCCGAGCGCATCGGTATGGACCGCGTTAAGACAGAATTGCAGGATGTCGCTTTTGCGAATCTGGAGCCTGATGCTGATGCGACTATTCGCGCCCGGTTGAATTATCTGCGTGGCCAAGGCGCGGATATGATTGAGCAAATACGTTGTGAGTTGCTCACTCTTTGTAAAGAAGCTGGGGTAGAGGGGGCGGAGGTTGTTGGCCGAGAAAAGACGCCTTATTCCATCTGGGAGAAGATGAAGCGGCGCAATGTCGCCTTTGAGCAGCTCTCGGATATTATGGCCTTTCGTATCCTCGTGCCTACGCGGGAGGCATGTTATGCGGCCCTGGGGGCTGTGCATGGGGCTTACCCGATGATTGCCGGGCGGTTTAAGGATTATATCTCCACGCCGAAAACAAACGGTTATCAATCCTTGCATACAGGGGTGACGCTTTACCGCCCTCATAGCCAAAAGATTGAAGTGCAAATCCGCACGCCAGAGATGCACGACCTTGCCGAAAATGGCGTGGCCTCGCATTGGAGCTATAAAGATGGCTCTAACCCGAGTGAATATGAAACGGCTGTCTTGTCTGAGACCTTCGGGGCTTACACGCGTAAGCTGCGTTGGGTGCAAGATTTGTTGGATATTTTGGAGGATAGCCAAGGCCCTGATGAGTTCTTAGAGAATACGAAGTTAGAGCTTTATCAAGACCAAGTCTTTTGCTTTACCCCCAAAGGGCAGCTTATCTCTCTCCCGCGTGGGGCGACCCCGGTGGATTTTGCCTATGCGGTGCATAGCCAGATAGGGGATCGCTGCGTTGGGGCTAAGGTGAATGGTAGGCTCGTCCCGCTAAAGCATATTTTGCAAAATGGGGACCAAATCGACATCATGACCGCACGGGGGGGCACACCTTCACCCTCGTGGGAGCGGTTTGTCGTTACCGGCAAAGCGCGGGCGCGTGTACGGCGGTTTGTTGCTCTCCAACAGCGGCAGAATAATGTAGAAAATGGCCGTGGTGCGGTGGCGCGGGCCTTCCGTCAAAAAGGGGTGGATGGCTCTGAAAAGGTGTTGGAGGGTATTTTAGGCACCTTAAAGCAGAATAGCCTTATAGATTTATACGGGGCTGTTGGGGCGGGTCATATAGACCCGAAAGATGTTGTTGGGGCGGCATATCCCGAGCTTTCCCGCCAAGGGCGCGCCCCGCGGATTGTCCCCGGCTTATCTCCGCGTTTGGAGGAGCGGTTAGGCCAGCGGCCTGCACCACCCAAACCCCTTAATAGCCATGATAGCCCCTTGATTGAGGGCATCGGGAGTGGGATTGAGATTAATTTCGCGGGGTGTTGTCGCCCTCTGCCGGGGGACCGGATTGTCGGGATTATTGCGCCCTCAAAAGGGGTGACGGTGCATCGGCGGAAATGTCATAATCTCAGCATGTTCTCCGACATGCCGGAGCGTTTTTTGGAGATTTCGTGGAGCGATGAGGCTATGGGGCGTGTCGGGCGGGATGCCCCCCGCTATATGGCGCGGCTCTCTGTTGTGGCAGGGAGTGACCCGGCTGTTCTTGCGGCTCTTACCAATCTCGCAACGCGGCATGAGGCGAGTGTGGTGAATTTGCGGATTGTGAATCGTCAGCTCGATTTTATGGAGATTTTGGTGGATTTGGAGGTCCGTAATAAAGGCCATCTTGCTACGGTTTTAGCGAGTTTCCGCTCCGAGAAAGGCGTCCTCCAAGCAGAGCGGACGAAGGGATAACCCGTATGATTTTGGGTATTGGGGTGGATGTCTGCGCCATAGCGCGGATAGAGGGAGCCTTGGCGCGGCATGGGGAGGCGTTTTTGCAGCGTGTTTTTACGCCAGCGGAGCAATCTTACATACGTAGCCTCGCCCCTACGGCCCAAGCGGGGGCTTGTGCCAAGCGTTGGGCCGCAAAGGAGGCTTGTGCTAAAGCTTTGGGGACAGGCTTTGCCGAGGGCGTGCAGATGCAGGATATAGCTGTGGAGCGTAACGCGAAGGGTGCGCCGTTTATGAGTCTCTCTGGTAAGGCTGCGGCTCTTTTGCAAAAGCGTACGCCAGCGGGCCATTATGCTGAGATTTTGGTGAGTATGAGTGATGATGCCCCTCTCGCAATGGCACAGGTTTTGATACAGCTTGTCCCTATAGGTGATGTAGAGAAAAGCGCAGCACGGTAAATTAACGCATGACCCCACAGGCCAAGCAGGCTATGCCGGGTGGGTTAGATTTAGGATATAGAGAGATATGAGCGCAGAGACATCATTAGAGCCATCAGAGCAGAAGGAGAGCCTTGGGGCCTCTATTCGGCAGATTATCTTATGGATTGTGCTGATTGTGGCTGTGCGGTCTTTATTGGTGGAGCCTTTTAATATTCCCTCCGCCTCGATGGTGCCTACGCTGCAAGTGGGGGATTTTGTTGCTGTCTCTAAGATGAGCTACGGCTATTCCCGCTATTCCTTCCCGATGTCGCCTTCTTTCATCTCTGGGCGTTATTTTGCCAGTATGCCTCATCGTGGGGATGTAGCGGTGTTCCGTTATACGCAGAATACCTCCATTGATTATATCAAGCGTATTGTTGGCTTGCCGGGGGACCGGATTCGTATGGAGGAGGGGCGGCTCTTCATCAATGGGCAGGCCGTGCCAAGGCAGGATAAAGGCCCTTATAGCGTGCAGGATGAGCGCGGCTATGTGCTTTCTGGCACGCGTTATCGTGAGGTGATACCGCGGGAGGATGGTCGCGTTGTTGCGCATGATATTTTGAAAATGCGTGACCATGACCTCGCTAATAATACGCCGGAATATATCGTCCCGCAGGGCTGTCTTTTCGCTATGGGGGATGATCGAGATGATAGCTCTGATAGCCGCTTCCAAGGGGGGCGTGAGACAGGGGCATGTGCGGCCCCACCGGGGAATGCGTATCTCAGCGATAGTAGCGGGCATGACCTCGGATTCGTCCCTGTAGGAAATCTGGTGGGTAAGGCGAAGGTTGTTCTTTTCTCTGTAGAGATGCGCCATCCAGCATGGCAATTTTGGTACTGGCCTGTGGAGATTCGGTGGGGCCGCTTTTTACACGGTATCGACTAATGATGACACGAGAGGACGCCGTTCGCCTTGTGGAAGCTAAGCTGAATCATCATTTTGAGGATTCAGCTCTGTTGCATGAAGCTTTGACCCATCGCTCTGCCGTGCCTCGGCGGGCAGGGCGGAATCGGGGACAGAAGAAGGACCAAAAGGGCGTAAAGAAGCCCCGTGGGCAAGGCTCTAATGAGCGGTTGGAGTTTATAGGTGACCGTGTTTTGGGCTTGCTCATGGCTGAATGGCTGTTTGAGCGGTACCCAGAGGAGCAAGAAGGGGCCTTAGGGGCGCGCCATGCACATTTGGTCTCACGCCCTGTTTTAGCCCGCATTGCGGAGCGGATTGAACTTTCTGAGGCTATACAAATTGCCCAACATGAGGAACATGCCGGGATTCGCGAGTTAGCGAGTGTCCTTGCCGATGGGATGGAGGCCCTTTTAGGGGCGTTATATCTTGATGCTGGGCTGGAGCCTGCACGGCATGTTGTCCGCCGCTTATGGGATAGGGATATTGAGCGGAGCGGCCAGCCGCATAAAGAGCCTAAAACGTTATTACAAGAGTTTTTGCTAGGCCGTGGGGAAGCTTTGCCGCATTATGAGCTGACGTCTGCTGAGGGGCCATCTCATGCGCCTGTATTTTGTGTGGAAGTGCATGCGCTAGGGCAGGTCGGTGTTGGGCAGGCGGGCAGTAAACGCGCGGCAGAAAGTGCTGCTGCAAAAGCGTTGTTAAAGCAGTTAGGACGGGAGGTGGACCATGACTGAGGCTTTTACCCATCCAGAGACATTATCCCCCGCTCATGATGGTGTGGCTCGTTGCGGGTTTGTGGCTCTAGTAGGGGCTCCTAATGCTGGTAAATCCACCTTGATGAATTATATCGTGGGGACCAAGCTTTCCATCGTTAGCCCTAAAGCACAGACGACACGCTTTCGGACTTTAGGCATTGTCATGCGTGGGGCAGCGCAGATTGTGTTTGTGGATTTGCCGGGGATTTTTAAACCCCGTCGGCGGTTGGACCGCGCGATGGTAAAAGCGGCTTGGAGCGGTGTGCAAGATGCTGATTTAAGCCTTTTATTGATTGATAGCCGCATTGGTTTGACGGATGAAATCCGCGACATCATCACCACGCTAAAGGAAAGCAAACGTCCTGTCTGGTTGGTGCTGAATAAAACCGACCTCATCGCCCATGATCAGCTTCTCCCCCTGACCAAAGCCGTTACGGATTTGCTGCGGGTGGAGGAGGTGTATATGGTCAGTGCGCGCTCTGGTGACGGGGTGGATGGGTTGTTAGATGGGCTGGCCAAAGTCTTGCCTGCAGGGCCATACCATTATCCAGAGGATGACCTAACGGACCTGCCTGACCGTTTTCTTGCTGCTGAGATTGTGCGGGAGCAGGTGTTTTTACAGACCCATGAGGAGATTCCTTATCATGCCACTGTGGAGACGGAATCGTTTAAAGTGCGGCCTGATGGGTCAATCCGTATTGATGTAACAGTTTATGTCTCGCGGTCTGGTCATAAAGCGATTTTGATTGGCGAGCGCGGCCAGCGCATCCGGGAGATTGGGATGCGGGCGCGGAAGCAGCTATCAGGCTTGCTTGGCGCGCCGTGCCATCTTTTCCTGAATGTGAAGGAACGTGCAGCATGGGATGAAGAAACAGCCCGCCTCCGTGCCCTTGGTCTTGCTGAGCATAGCTGAGGGTTATGAGTTTTTCTTGTTTGCTGAGAGTTGGCTCTGTATGAGAGGGCTGACAAATATCCGGACACCCCTAAGCTAGAGAGCCCCTACGATTATGAGTTCCGCCCCACAAAACCCTTCCTTCCCTTATAAACGTGTTCTCCTCAAAGTGTCTGGTGAGGCCCTCATGGGCAAAGGGACAGCCGGTGTAGACCCGGAGATGGTGGATATGGTCGCGGCCGATATTGCCGCCGTGGTCGCGATGGGAGGGGAGGTGTGCCTTGTTGTTGGGGGCGGCAATATCTTTCGCGGGTTAGCCGCAGCAGCCAAGGGGATGGACCGCGTACAGGGCGATTATGCCGGGATGTTGGCAACGGTTATCAATGCGCTCATGTTGCAAAATGCGTTGGAGAAGCGCGAGGTTGAAACCCGCGTGATGACGGCTATTCATATGGCGTCTATCGCTGAGCCTTACATCCGGCGGCGTGCTTTGCGGCATATGGAGAAGGGGCGAGTTGTTATTTTCGCTGCGGGGACGGGTAATCCTTTCTTCACGACCGACACCGCCGCGGCGTTACGCGCAAATGAGATGGAGTGCGATGCCCTCTTTAAAGGGACGCAGGTTGATGGTGTTTACTCTGACGACCCACGCCGCAATCCTGAAGCCACGCGGTATGAGCAGCTTACCTATATGGATGCTTTAGCACGCAACCTGAAGGTTATGGACGCTGCCGCTGTGAGCCTTGCGCGAGAGAATACGCTGCCCATTATTGTTTTTAACATTCATGCACCGGGTGCCTTTGCTGCGGCGATGAAGGGGGAAGGACCCTTTACGCGCATTGTTGAAGGCTGAGGTAAGACGCGCTAAGCGCGTTTAAAAGAATGGTTTTTGAGGAAGCATGTTATGAGTACAGAATTAAACACCCTGCTAGATGACCTAAAACGCCGCATGGAAGGCGCGATAGAGAGTTTGCGGCGAGACCTCTCCGGCCTGCGTTCTGGTCGGGCTAGCCCTAATTTGTTGGAGCCGGTGCGGGTGGAGGTTTATGGCTCTGTTGTGCCGCTCTCGCAGGTTGGCTCTGTCGCTGTGCCAGAAGCGCGTATGCTAACAGTCTCCGTATGGGATGCTAGCGTTGTGTCCTCTGTTGAGAAAGCGATTCGCGATAGCGGGCTGGGGCTGAACCCTGCCGCTGAGGGTCAGACGATTCGTGTACCCATCCCTCAATTGACGGAAGAACGCCGCAATGAGATGGCCAAAGCCGCGGCACGCTATGCCGAAGGCGGACGTGTTGCTGTGCGTGGTGTCCGCCGTGATGGGATGGATAAAGCCAAAGGGCTAGAGAAGGATGGCGATATCAGCCAAGATGACCTGAAGGTCTGGACAGCTGCCATCCAAAAACTAACCGATGATTATATTGGCCGGGTTGATACGCTGCTTGCTGATAAAGAGCGTGATATTAAGCAGGTCTGATCGCTAGAGTCGTGGTGGCTTCTTCCCTCTCATCATCTGCTAAGGATGTTCCCGCCGTGCCGCGCCATATGGCTGTGATTATGGATGGTAATGGGCGTTGGGCGCAGCAGCGCGGCTTACCTACAGTGCAGGGCCACCGCGCTGGTGGGGAGGCTGTGCAGCGTTGTGTGCGGGCTGCCATACAAAATGGGGTGAAGTATCTCACCCTTTATGCTTTCTCCTCCGAGAATTGGCGGCGCTCTGGTGATGAGATCAAGGACCTTACCGGTCTGATGCAATTTTACTTGCGCCATCGCTTTAAGGAGCTGGATGAGCAAGGGGTACGGCTGCGGATTATTGGTGAGCCTGAGCGTTTTGGGGCAGCTTTTTGTAAAGAGTTACGCCGTGCGGAAGATAAAACCGCACAGAATACGCGGCTAACGCTAATTTTGGCTTTGTCTTACGGGGGGCGTGCAGAAATTGCCGCAAGTGCGCGCGCTTTGGCAGAGCAAGTAAAAGCCGGGACATTACAGCCAGAAGCGATTGATGAGGGCCGCTTTGCCTCCGCTTTGCAGACACATGATGTCCCAGACCCGGATATTGTGGTCCGTACAAGTGGAGAGGCACGCCTGTCCAACTTCCTCTTATGGCAGTCTGCCTATGCGGAACTGATTTTTCTTGATGTGTTCTGGCCGGATTTTAGCGAGGCTGATTTTGCAGAGGTTCTCCAGCATTATAAAAGCCGCCAACGGCGGTTTGGAGGACGGCCATCATGACGGAGCTGCAAAAGCGTATTCTCTCTAGCCTCGTTTTAGTGCCTATCGTGCTGTTTTGCTTATGGTCGGGCGGATGGGTGTACCGGGCATTAGTGCTTCTGGTTATGATAGGTCTGGTCTGGGAGGGTGAAAGCCTGCTCGGCCAACGGATGAAAACTCTGCGTGGTGTCTTGTTGATGTTATGGCCGCTTTGCGCGGGGTTGATCGCGATTAAGGGGCAATGGTTGGCTGTGGCGTCTTTGGTGGGGGCGAGTCTTTTGTTTGGTCTCCCCACTTGCGGGCCGGTGTTGGTCTCCATTTTTGGGGGGATTGCCCTTTTATGGCTGCGTAGTCGCCCAGAAGGCTTGTATGAGACACTCTTTGTCATATTTGCCGTGATTGCGAGTGATAGTTGCGCTTATGCGACAGGCCGTTTGATTGGCGGGCCTAAGCTTGCCCCAGCGATCTCCCCCGGTAAGACCATTTCTGGCTCTATCGGAGGGATTATAGGAGCTGTGGTGATGGGCGGGGTCATTGCTCATGCTGCGGGGGCGGGTTGGTCTGTTAGTGCCTGTCTTATGGGGGGCATTTTAGCCATTGCGGCCCAATGTGGGGACTTGATGGAGAGTGCCTTTAAGCGGCGTTTAGGGGTAAAGGACTCGGGTAAGCTGATTCCCGGTCATGGCGGGTTGCTAGATAGGCTAGATGCGCTGTTACTGGCAGCCCCCATTGCGGCGTTATGTGCTCTATGCAGCGGTCAGGCAGCCTTTTGGACGCTATTTTAGGCTTATTTCTTTAAGGATTTGGTGGGTGATCTGCTATAGGGCAGAGGCTTTTATGCGAGATGATGGAACAATTAAAGGAGAGGGTGTTTATGGGTGGAGGTTCTGAGCGGCGGCGGGTCAGCGTATTAGGCAGCACGGGCAGTATTGGTGTTTCTACCGTTGACCTTTTAAAAACGCAGGCAGAGTCCATCCAAGTGCGGGCTCTGGTAGGCGGGCGGAATGCGGCTCTTTTGGCAGAGCAAGCGCGTGCGTTAAATGCGGAGCTAGCCGTCTTAAATGATGAGAGCCATTATGCCGAGCTTAAAGAGCGTCTAGCCGGGACATCTACAAAGGTCGCAGCAGGGCGGCAAGCTGTGATTGAGGCAGGCGCGCTAGAGGCAGATTGGACCATGGCCGCCATCACAGGGGCGGCGGGTCTCGCCCCTACATTGGCAGCGGTGCAAAATGGGCATCAGGTCGCTTTAGCCAATAAAGAAGCCCTCGTTTGCGCGGGGGATGTCATGCTCAAGGCCGTGCGCGATGCCGGGGCAGAGTTGCTGCCGGTTGACTCCGAGCATAATGCGATTGTCCAATCCCTCGGCGGGGCGGATATGTCTTTAGTGGAGAAGATCGTCCTTACCGCTTCTGGCGGGCCATTCCGCCGGGCGAGCAAGGAGGAGATGGCCAAAGCCACGCCAGAGCAGGCTTTAAAGCATCCAACATGGTCTATGGGGGCGAAGATTACGATTGACTCAGCCTCTATGGCCAATAAAGGGTTAGAGGTCATTGAGGCCGCACGCCTCTTTTCGCTGCCGGAGCATCAGATAGATGTTCTGGTTCATCCGCAATCGGTCGTGCATGGGATGGTGTGTTTTCGGGATGGGAGCTTCGTAGCCCAGATGGGTACGGCTGATATGCGGATTCCCATCGCTCACACATTAGCGGCCCCTACGCGGATGGAGACAAAATGCGAGCGGTTGGATTTTGTAAAGCTTGGCCGGATGGAGTTTGAGGCCGTTGATGAGGACCGTTTCCGCCCTCTCGGTCTAGCTCGCCAAGTATTGCGAGCAGGCGGTGTGGCCCCAACGGTGTTCTCCGCAGCGAATGAGATTGCCGTTGAGGCGTTTTTAGCAGGGAAGATTCGTTTCCTCGGTATTGGCCAGCTTATTGAGGCAAGTTTGCAGGCTATGCCCGAGAATCCAGAGCCAACCTCTTTGGAGGATATTTATCATTGGGATGAACGTGGTCGCGTCCTCGCCCGTGAGCAAATGGAGCGTATGAGCTGATGATGCATACCGTATATACGGTTATTGCCGGGTTAGTCGTTTTTGGGATTGTCGTGTTCGTTCACGAGATGGGGCATTATTTGGCCGCGCGCTGGCGTGGGGTGCAGGTGGATGTATTCTCCATTGGTTTCGGCCCAGCTCTGACATCATGGCAGGACCGGGTAGGGACAAAATGGCAAATTAGCCTCTTGCCACTGGGGGGATATGTTAAGCTGCATGGCTTTGAGAAGCACCCTGATGCCCCCGCTGAGGAAGGCGATGAGAACGCCTTCAACCGCAAGTCCGTTCTCTCCCGTGCGCTTGTAACTGTCGCAGGGCCGGTGTTCAATTTCTTACTGACCATCATATTATTTGCTGTTTTGCTTTCTTGCTTCGGCAAACCAGAGGCAAAGCCCGATATTGGTAGCCTCGCTGCTAATGGTGCCGCTAGCCGTGCGGGCTTAAAGTTGGGGGATGAGATTACCAAGCTGGATGGGCATCGTATCCTCAGCATTGGTGATATTCAGACGCAAGTAGCGGCTCATCCGGGGGCAGTGATGCAGGTCAGCGTGATGCGGGAGGGCAAAGAGCTAGAACTCCCCGTGACGTTGGATCGTCTCACACAAGATGGGCATGAGGTCGGCCGTTTAGGCGTGGGCTTTATGTTGAAGCATGGGGCACCTTTGCCTGTTTACAAGGCTATTCCCGCAGCGTTTGGGCAAACATGGGATATGTGCGCTAATATGCTGGAGGGCATTTGGCAGATTGTCAGTGGGCAGCGGAGCGCGAAGCAGCTCTCGGGGACGATAGGCATTATTCATATGTCCGGCCAAGCGGTGGACTATGGGGTGGCGAGCGCAGTTGGGTTTGTGGCACTTTTGTCGCTTAATTTAGGTTTGATTAATCTGTTCCCCGTGCCGATGCTTGATGGCGGGCATTTGCTGTTTTATGCCTGCGAGGCTGTCTTAGGTCGTCCTTTATCAGAACGGACACAAGGTTACGCGCTGCAATTTGGATTATTGCTCGTTGTGGCTCTTTTTGTCTATTCAACAGTGAATGATCTCAGGGGGTTGGGTGTTTTTCACTGGTTGTTTGCACATGGGGGTTGATTTTTGCCCCCTCAATGAGGGAAAAGACCATACTTGGGTAGCGTATTATAACTAAAATAAGTGGGTCTTTGGTCATTATATGGTTAAAGAGCTGCGGTGGGTTGCGCTATGCGTATAGGACTGTGTTGAGCGGCTTGCATCGGAATGATGTGGGATGGCTGTTCGTAGAACTTTGAGACGAGGAATACCGGTTTTGTCAGGATTGCGTACAAAAAGCTTTCGGCCAATGGCCGTTCGACTGGCTCTGCTGGCGTCTGTCTGTACGGCACCAACCCTGCTTAGTGCTGCACAGGCTGCGCCTCTGGGAGGTCATGGGCGTGGGGGGCATGCTCATCCCGTAGCGAATCAGGCCGAGCCGGGGGGGCTCGCCTTAGGGGGGATGATTCAGTCTATTGATGTTCGTGGGAATACGCGGATTGAGACCAGCACCGTCTTATCATATTTAGTGGTGCAGCCGGGCGATAGCTTTAACCGCGATGCTCTTAATCGCTCCTTAAAAACATTATACGCAACGGGTTTGTTTCGGGACGTTACTTTGCAGCGTCAAGGCAGCACGTTGATTGTCAATTTGGTAGAAAATCCGGTGGTGAATCGGATTGTTTTTGAGGGAAATCATACCCTCAAAGATGCTGATTTGAGAAAAGAGATTAGCTTGCGGACGCGTGCGGTCTTCTCAACACAAATTGTTGCCGCAGACCGTCAGAAGATTTTGAATATGTATGCTGCCCGTGCCCGCTACGGGGCAACGGTGGTCCCGCAAGTGATTCGGCTATCGCATAATCGTGTTGATGTCATTTTTAATATTAACGAAGCGCAGCAGACGCTAGTGCGGAAAATCTCCTTTGTGGGGAATAATACCTATAGCGAGGCTGTATTATCGCATGCGATCTCCTCCAAGGAATCTGCATGGTATCGCTTTTTCTCATCCTCTGATGAGTATAATCCAGAGCGCGTCCGGTATGATGCAGAGCTGTTAAGGCGGTTCTATTTGCATAATGGTTTTGTGGATTTTCATCTTGTTGATTCCACAGGCGAGTTATCACCGGATCATAAGAGTTTCTATATCACCTTCACGATCCATGAGGGACCACGTTATAAGCTGAATAAGATTGGCGTGCGCTCTAATGTGCATCATGTCACCCCAGAGATGGTGAAGAAGCATATCGAGGTTTATAAAAACCAGTATTATGACGGCACAGCCGTGCAAGATAATGCGACCGATATGCAGGAATGGTTGCAGGCAAACGGTCATCCCTTCGCGATGGTCCGTCCAGAGATTGCACGCAACCCAGAAAAGAAGGTGGTTGACCTCCTTTTTGATATTGTGGAAGGTCCACATGTTTATGTGGAGCGGATTGATATCAACGGCAATACTGTCACGCGTGACCATGTCATCCGCCGTAATCTGCCTATGGTCGAGGGGGATGCTTATACGCCCTTCAACCGCAAATATACAAAGATGGCCCTGCAAGATATGGGCTATTTTAGCAGTACAAATGTGGATCAAAGCCAAGGCTCTGCTCCAGATAAGGTTAATGTCAGTGCTAATGTGGTGGAGAAGCCAACAGGGGAGTTCTCCCTTGGTGGTGGGTACTCGACAGATGCCGGTGTGATGGGGAATGTGGGCCTCAAGCAGCATAACCTTTTAGGGACAGGTGTGGATGCTGGGTTCTCCGGTACGGTTGCGTATTACGAGAAGCAGGCGGATTTGTCTTTTACAGACCCTTACTTTTTAGGGCGTAACTTTGTTGCTGGGTTTGATATTTATACGGTTCAGAATAATTATCAAACGTATCAGAGCTATAATGAGGGGCAGTATGGTGCCTCCATCCGTCTAGGCTACGCTTATAACCGCTATCTTTCCCAATCGTGGACTTACACGGTGGTGGATCGTCATGTGGGTAATGGCGTGCCGAATCAAGATTATGCAGGGTGGCAGGATGATACGCCTTCTGTCTATGTGCGTAATGCGGCGGGTTGGTCTCTGCTATCGCAGATTGGTACTACGATTACATATGATCGGCGCGATAACCGCATGAACCCACGCTCTGGTTATGTTGTGAGCGCGGGCGGGGAGTTTGCTGGCTTAGGGGGTAATGAGAAATATTACCGCGTAAAGGCAAATGGTGCGTATTATGTACCGTTGGATGATTTGACAGGAACGCATAATTGGGGCCTCCAATTTAAAGGTGGCGTGGGTTATATGCATGACTGGAGCTCTAGCGGGGATAGAAACATCGTTGATAACTTCTATCTCGGTGGTGAGAATCTGCGCGGCTTCCTGCAAGGTGGTGTGGGGCCGCGTAGCTCCCACTATCCTGCACCCTGTCATCCAACCGCAGCGAATAATACGCTCGCACAAGCGCGTAATGGTTATTGCCCCGGTGCTGGGCAGGATGACCTGTTAGGGGGTACTTTCATGTACACAGCCTCAGCGCAGGTGAACTTCCCGCTGCCATTTGGCGAGAGTCTCGGTATTTCTGGGCGTGGCTTTATTGACGCAGGTAGCCTCTCTGGCAAGCGCGTGAAGGACCGTAGCCATTATCGTAATTTTAATGACCCCTATTATACGCCAATCGGTGGTAGCACGATGACGCCGCGTGTCTCTGGTGGTTTGGGGATTTCATGGAAAAGTCCTTTCGGATTGGTTAATATTGATGGTGCTGTGCCGATTCGGCGTGAGAGAGGGGACCGCCTGTATCCAATTCGCTTTGGCTTTGGGCAGCAATTTTAAAATCTGTTGAGCAGTCTTTTCGTTACGCTAGGACTTTTTGAATAAGAGGGTTTCATGTCACGCTTTTCCGTCTCTTTGATGCTCGCCAGCACGGTGGCTCTTTTGCCGCTAGGGCAGGCTGTTGCTGCTGACAATAATGGAAGTGGGGCATGGTTCGTGCCGAAGGCGGCTCAGCCAGCCACCCCAGCAGTGCATCACCATGCTGCGGCGGCTCCTACGGTGCCTGTGGCTTCACAAAATGCCGCTGGTGTGGATGATGGAGCCTCTGATGAAGGTGAGGGTGATGCACCACAGCAGGCCCCGGCTATTTTGCCACTTCCTGCTGTGCCTAGCTCACCAGCTGTTCCACGGGAGGATGCTCCACCACCGCTTACATTGGGGTTGATTAGTGTCCAAGGTGTGATGCAGCTTTCTACAGCAGCGCAAGAGATGCAGCAGGTCCTTGGGGCACGGCGTGATCGCCTCGCACAGCAGGTCCAAAAGGAAGAAGCGGCATGGCGGGAGGAGCAGCAGAAGCTCCAAGTGCAAGCGCGTAGTCTGACATCCGACCAACTTCAGCTGCGTGTACGGCATTTGCAAGAACGCCGCGCGAAGGATCAGCATGATTTTGGCAATCAAGCACGAATCATTCAAGAGGCTTATCAAGTGGCCTTCCATCAGATTGAGCGGGTGTTGGAGCAACGCGATGGCATTATTGCCAAGGTTGCGGCTGCCCATGGCATGAATCTCATCCTCCATGCGGAGCAGGCAGTTCTTCATGTTGATGGTCAGGATATTACCGAGGAAGTGGCAGACCGCTTGAACAAGGTTTTGCCCCATGTGTTCATCCCTGCTGATGGTGTGGACCCGGAGGTTCTGGCAAAATCTGGTAAAATGCCGACTACTGCTGATGAGGAGCGTATGATGCAGGCTGCACAGCAACCACCTGCACCTGCGCAAACACCAGCAGCAGGCTCTGTAGTGCGGCGTCACTAAAACCAGAGGGCGGTGGCCATGGTGGCGGATGCACAGAAAACACAATTACCGGGTGATTCTCGTTTCTTCACGCGTGCTGGGCCGTTTTCTCTAGATGAGTTGGTGAAGGCCACCGGGGCGGAGGCAACGGGTCCTGCTGGGGGAGGAACCCTCTTTGAGGGGGTCGCTCCGCTCCATGCAGCCGGGCCGCAGCATGTTAGTTTTTGTGATAACCGCCGTTATCTGCCTTTGTTAGAGAAAACGGGGGCGGGTCTGGTCGTGCTAGGGCCTGCTTTTGTTGATAAAGTGCCTGAGGGCTGTACCGCGCTGGTGAGTCGTGAGCCTTATTTGCTCTGGTCCCGTGTTGCGCGTTTATTCCATCCTTTACCGCCTGTTCAAGCCAAACGGCATCCTACTGCCGTTATTGGGCAGGATGTTACGATTGGGGAGCGGGTGGAGATAGGGCCGTTCGCTGTTATTGGTGATGGGGTGAGCCTTGGGGATGGCTGTGTGGTTGGCGCGCATGCCTCGGTGGGCGACCATGTTGTTATAGGGGCAGGGTGCCGGATTGGGGCGCATGTTTCACTTAGCCACGCCTTGTTGGGGGAGCGCGTGGTTTTGTATCCCGGTGCGCGGATTGGGCAAGATGGTTTTGGCTTTGCCGTGGGGCCGGAAGGGTTTGAGACGGTCCCGCAGCTAGGTCGTGTTGTGCTGGGTGATGGTGTTGAGGTTGGAGCGAACTCAACTATTGATCGTGGATCAATGCGTGACACGGTGATTGGGGCGGGGACACGCATCGATAATCTGGTGCAAATAGGCCATAATGCACAGCTTGGCCGTTGCTGTATTGTTGTGTCCCAAGCGGGTGTATCTGGGTCCACCGTGATTGAGGATTTCGTAACGATTGCCGCGCAGGCGGGTCTGATTGGCCATATTCATATTGGCCGTAAGGCGCGGATTGGTGCGCAATGCGGCGTTATGAATGATGTGGAAGCGGGGGCCGATGTGATTGGTAGCCCCGCGATGCCTTTCCGAGAGTTTTTTCGCAATGTGGCGACATTAAGGAAGTTGTCGCGCAAATAACATTCCCGGATTGGTTTTTGGGGATTTTTTTGGTAAAAGGGGCAAAGATTGCTCCCTTCATCCTAAGGTGATGAGGGCTGGTCGCGTTTTGTCAAAAAAATCCGGGAGATGAAATAGGTGGGAGAGGCTGCTGAGCAGACACATCAAGTGCCAGAGAGCGTTGATGTCATGCAGATTATGAAGGCGATTCCGCATCGCTATCCTTTCCTCTTGCTGGACAAGATGGAAGACATTGAGGCAGGGGAATCCGCTGTCGGCATTAAGAATGTGACAGTTAATGAACCTTTCTTTCAGGGGCATTTCCCGGCGCGGCCTGTTATGCCAGGTGTTCTCATCATTGAGGCCATGGCGCAAACAGCGGCAACCTTGGTGGTGCTAACCCTCGGGAAGGCTTTCGAGGGGAAGTTGGTTTATTTCATGACGGTGGAGAACGCGAAGTTCCGCCGTCCTGTTGGTCCGGGCGACCAGTTGCGGATTCATGTTAAAAAAGAGCGCGCACGGGGGACTGTGTGGCGTTTTCGTGGGGTGGCAAAGGTTGATGATGTCGTTGTGGCTGAGGCATCATTCAGCGCGATGATTGTGGACTGACTTTGATGCCAGAACCGGGACATCTCCCTAAAAAGACGGAGATTCACCCCACCTCCTTTGTGGACCCACAAGCGACTTTAGGCCGAGGGGTACAGATAGGCCCTTGGTGTGTGGTGGGTCCGCATGTGCGTATGGGCGATGATGTCCGCCTGCATGCGTCTGTTATGATAGAGGGGCATACTGTTGTGGAGGAAGGGGTGGAGATTTATCCCTTCACGACAGTGGGGTATCCCCCGCAAGACTTAAAATATAAAAATGAGCCGACACGGTGCCATATTGGGGCGCGGACCATCGTGCGGGAGAGTGTCACAATTCATCGTGGTACAGCCCAAGGCGCGGGGGAGACCCATATCGGGCGAGATTGTCTCATCATGGCCAATGCCCATATCGCGCATGATTGTGTGTTGGGTGATGGTGTTATCATTGTCAATAATGTGGTGATGGGCGGTCACGTGATTATTGGGGAGCAAGCACGCATTATGGGATCGGCTGCGTTGCATCAGTTTGTCCGCATTGGCCGTGGGGCCGTTGTGGGGGGGCTGTGCGGTGTGGAGATGGATGTTATCCCCTATGGGAGTGTTTTAGGTAACCGTGCTCGTCTCGTAGGGCTTAATTGGGTAGGGCTGAAACGTGCGGGGGTGGATGCAGGGGAAATCCAGAAGATGCGCCTCGCTTTTCGGGAATTATACCCTCGTATTCGTGGAGGGGACGCCCTTTTAGGGGAGCGTGTGAAGGCTGTTCGCCAAAAATATGGGCATATTGAGCGTGTGGCGGAGATGCTCCACTTTATGGAGGCCCCAACGCGCCGCGGTCTGACCCGCCCGGGGAGAGGGGCTGCGTGGGAAAAGGATGATGAGGGGTGATCCAGCAAGAGCGGGTTGGGATTTTAGCCGGTGGTGGTCCCTTGCCTGCTCGTGTTGCTGCGGCCCTACGCCAGCAAGGGCGTGAGCCGTTTCTTATCGGTTTTCAAGATTTTGTAGATGAGGCGTTGCTTACGCCCTACCCTCATGAGGTTATACGCCTCGGTGAGGCTGGGGCGATTCTGCGCGCTTTGAGGGCGCAGCATTGCCGAGAGCTTGTTTTAATAGGCCCAATTAAGCGACCCTCATGGCGGGCTTTACGGCCTGATGCAGAGGGGATGCGCTTGATAGGCCGGTTAGGCCGTGCCCTCTTTGCGGGGGATGATGGCCTTCTTGCTGCGATTGTACGCCTATTGGAGGAGGAAGGCTTTCGCATCCGTGGGGCGCATGAGTTTCTCACACCGTCATGTTGCCAGAAGGGAGCATGGGGCAGGTTTCAGCCTGATGAACAAGCGTTAGCGGATATAAAGCAAGCGGTGCATATTTTATCCGTGATGGGACCGCTAGATATTGGGCAGGGCTGTGTTGTTCAGCAAGGGCTGACCTTGGCGGTAGAAGCTCTGGAGGGGACGGATGCGATGCTCCAGCGTTGTGCGGCTTTGCAGCAGGAGGGGGCAGGCGGGGTGCTCGTTAAAATGCCCAAAGCGGGGCAAGAGCTGCGTGCTGATATGCCAACAATCGGTCCGATGACTCTTGTAAGGGCGGCAGAGGCTGGGTTGCGTGGGGTCGCTTTTCCCCCACAGCTGACCTTGGTGCTGGATGAGAAGCACTGTATAAAAGAGGCAGACCGTTTAGGATTATTTCTTTATGGCTTGGGGGCGGAAACACCCTCTTTATAGAGAGTAGGACGAAAGAGATATGAGCATTTATCTTCACACAATGGTTCGTGTACGTGACCTTGAGCGTAGTTTAAGCTTTTACCGGCTGCTAGGCATGCGTGAGCTGCGGCGGTTAGAAGTGCCAGAGGGGCGGTTTACGCTGGTTTATATTGGCTATGGCGGCAATGAGCATGGTGAAGCGGAAATTGAGTTCACCTATAATTGGGACCAAACAGAAGATTATACTCACGGCACGGGCTTCGGGCATTTTGCTGTTGGGGTGCCAAATGTTGCGGAGGCGGTAGAGGTTGTTCGCCAGGGAGGTGGGCGCGTTACGCGTGAGGCTGGGCCGATGGGCAATACGGGCATTGTGATTGCCTTCGTGCAGGACCCTGATGGCTATAAGATTGAGCTGATTGAGAAAGCTGACGCTCCGAAGCCTGCCTAAGTTCTAATGCCTTATAAGCAATGAGTGGGCATTGTAGGATTGACAGAGCAGGGCCAGCCCCTTAAAAGCCACCCCTAAGTGGAGGGGCGTTATTGGGTGCGTCCTGTTCTAAAACGTGCCATTGAGCATGTTCTAAAGATTAGAGGATAGAAAGAATGAAGCGCACATATCAGCCTTCCCGTCTGGTTCGTAAGCGTCGTCACGGCTTCCGTACACGCTCCGCTACTGTTGGCGGGCGTCGCGTGCTGGCTAACCGCCGTGCAAAAGGTCGTAAGAAGCTTTCTGCCTAATTATGGAGCGGCTTGACCGTCTCAAAAAGCGGTCGCAGTTTCTATATTTAGCCCGTAAGGGGCAGAAGGTCGTGTCTCCCGGTCTCATTGGGCAGGTTCTGCCGCGAGAGGGGGATGTGGGGGTGCGTGCTGGTTTTACCGTAACGAAAAAGGTCGGTAATTCTGTTGTGCGTAATCGCACCCGCCGCCGTCTGCGTGAGGCTTTACGTGTGAGCGTGAAGGAGGAGGGCTGCCCTCCTTCTGGTGACCTTGTTTTGATAGGCCGTGCTGCAACGAGGCAACGGCCTTTCTCTCTTTTAAAGAAAGATGTTCGGAAAGTCCTCCGCGCCTTAGAGGGTGAGGGGAGATGAGGCATGTGCTTAGTGTCTTTTTGGTCGGTTTAATAAAGCTGTACCAGATTTTGCTAGGGCCGCTTATGGGTGGGCGTTGTCGTTTTTACCCGTCTTGCAGTGCTTATGGTGAGGAATCGATACGCCGATATGGGCCGTTTTATGGCTCTTGGTTGACGATACGCCGTATTTTAAAATGTCATCCCTTTCATCCGGGGGGTGTGGATCATCCCCCTTAGCAGCCTATTTAATAAGGGCGGGATGGATAAAAAAATGAACCCGGCTATTGTTTTAGGGATGATTTTACGCCAGTGAAGGGCCATCTACCCTTCCAGTTCAACGAAAGAGCGGCTCTAGCCCGATGGAAAGTAGCAAAAGATTTATCCTCGCTTTTGGCTTATCAGCGTTAATTCTGATTGGCTTTAATTTTCTTGTGCCGCAGAAAGCGCATAAGCCAGAGGCCGCGCCCCCACCGGCTCCGGCCTCTGTTGTGGCGAATCAATCGCCCGCTGTTACGACTCCTATGGCCTCTCCGGCTGTGGCAGAGGCAGCACAGGACGACCACAAAGAGCATCGTCTAGCGGTGCGGAGTCCTGATGTGCAAGGCTCCTTCAATCTGCGCGGGGCGCGGTTGGATGATTTGGAGCTTACGCGCTATCGCGAAACGATCGCCCATGATAGTCCGCTCGTGCGGTTGCTGGATAAAGCAGGCAGCAAAATGCCGACCTATCTTGTGTTAGGCTGGCAGAATGGGGAGGGGGATAAAACCCGTGTGCCTGATGAGCAATCCCTCTGGCAGGTCGATGGTGGGCAGGAGGCCCTTACACCAGAGCAGCCCGTGACGCTTTATTGGGATAATGGCGCGAATGTGCGCTTCATTATTCATTTAGCGCAGGATCGTCACTATATGGTGACGGTACGGCAGGAGGTGGAGAATCACTCTGGCCAGCCTGTCTCACTTTATCCTTTCCAACGGATACAGCGTGATTATCTGCCGCAAAACACAGGCTCTTTAACAGAGTTTGAGGGCCTTGTTTCCGTCATGGAAAATGACCTGACACGCAATGGGTATAAAGACATTCGTGGTGATGCTGGCAAGCCGAATCATGTCTCGTGGGAGGCCACGAGCAAAGGTGGTTGGGGTGGCATTACGGATAAATATTGGTTAGCAGCCATCGGGGCGGATTCGGCTTTGCCTGTCCGTTTGCAAGAAAGTTATCTCCCACAGAGCGGCTCTTATCGCGCAACCTTTACCCCACAAGAGCCGATGGTCATTCAGGATGGTGCGCGGCTAGGGCAGGGGAGTTACCTCTTTGCTGGTGCGAAAGAACCCGGATTGCTGCGTTATTATGGCCGCAAGCTAGGTTTGCCCCGCTTTGATGATAGTATTGATTTCGGTTGGAGTGCTTTCTCCTACCTGAATAAGCCCATCCTTTTCGTGCTGCATTGGCTTTATATCCATATTGGTAATTTCGGCCTTGCTTTGATGGCTTTAACGCTGTTGGTGAAGATTGTTCTCTTTCCCTTGGCGTCTAAAGCGGCACAATCATCAGCACGTATGCGGCTCGTGGCCCCTAAAGTCACAGAGATACGGCAGAAATATAAAGATGACCCGGTGACGATGAATCAGAAGGTCATGGCCTTGTATAAGGAGGAGCAAATTAACCCGGTTGGGGGTTGTTTGCCGATGCTTATCCAAGCTCCTATCTTCTTCTGCTTGTATAAGATGCTGAATCTGAGCATTGATGAGCGGCACGCGCCCTTCTTTGGGTGGATTAAGGACCTCTCCGTCCCAGACCCAACAAATCTGTTTAACTTATTTGGTCTCTTGCCGTTTGACCCAACCCATATTTTCTCCTTCTTGCATCTTAGCGTCTGGGGAGCGGCATTGGGCATTACCTTCTGGCTGTTGCAGAAGCATAGCATGATTCAGATGGACCCAGCACAGGCACGGATTATGCAATTCATGCCGGTGGTGTATGTCTTTGTGATGTCGAGCTTTCCTGCTGGTCTGCTGGTTTATTATACATGGAACAACGTGCTGACCTTCCTCCAGCAGCATTATATCGAGCGGCGGACGGCCCTGCCTGTACCGTTGATGAAGCTGGGCGGGCGCGCTTTGCGTAAACGCTTTGGCAAGAAGAACGAGCCGTGATGCCACATCATATCCCTGCTCTGAGTGAGGAAGAACTTGAGGAAGGTCGGCGGCTTTTTGCAGGCCCTTGTGACTTCTTCTTCGGCGCGCAGACGATCGAGCAGCTTCCCCCGCCAGAGCGGGCAGAGGTGGCGTTTGCAGGACGCTCTAATGTAGGCAAATCCAGCATCATTAACGCTTTGACGGGGCGGCGGGCTTTGGCCCGTGCCTCATCAGAGCCGGGGCGGACAAAGCAGCTTAATTTCTTCGACCTCGGCGGGCGTCTTTCTTTGGTGGATATGCCGGGTTATGGCTTTGCTAAAGCCTCCAAAGCGGTGAAGGAAGATTGGCAGAGGACGATGTTCGCCTATTTGCGTGGCCGTCCGAATCTGGCCCGTGTGATTTTGCTGATTGATGGCCGGGTTGGCCTTAAAACCTCTGATAAAGAGGTTTGTGCCCTTTTGGATAAGGCGGCGGTTGTCTTTCAAATCGTGCTGACAAAATGCGATGCTTTATCCCCCACGGTTCTAACAGAGCGTGTGAAGGAAGTGGAAGCCTTGGCGAAAAGCCATGCGGCAGCCTTCCCCCATATTGTGGCGACAAGTAGTACAACTGCGTTGGGTATTGCGGAATTGCGTGGCATAATAGCGCAGTTTGCTGAACCCGCTATTGGGCGTCCTTGAAAAATAGTGTCTGAGAGTGAATGGTCATGTCTTCTTCATCTTCCCCTCCTATGCCACTCCCGGAAGAATTTCTGGCGTCCGATAAATTAAGCGAGCAAGAGCAAGCGGCTATTCTTGCAGGGGCTTTGCCTTATCTGCGTCGCTATGCCGGTGATACTATTGTGGTGAAATATGGCGGCCATGCAATGGTTGAGAATGACCTTGCCGCGACATTTGGGCGCGATATTGCCTTGCTCAAGCTTGTGGGGATTAACCCCATCGTGGTGCATGGCGGGGGGCCGCAAATTAACGCTATGATGAAGCGTCTGGGGGTTGAATCCCAGTTCGTGGATGGGCTGCGCGTGACAGACCGTGAGATGATTGATGTCATCGAGATGGTCCTCTCCGGTACGGTCAATAAGCAAGTGGCAGACCTTATCAGCCATGCAGGGGCCTTGGCCGTTGGGATTTCCGGCCGGGATGGGCGTTTGATTCAGGCCGAGCGGTTAGTCCATTATCGCCGGGGTGATGCGGCACATCAGGAGGCTATAGACCTCGGCTTTGTCGGCACGCCTGTGCGGGTGGAGCCGCGCGTTCTTTATGCGCTTTTAGGGGCGGGGGTGATTCCCGTTGTTGCTCCTTTAGGGGCCGGTAAGGAAGGCGAGATTTATAACATTAATGCCGATACAGCCGCCGGGGCCGTAGCGGGGGCTGTGCGGGCCTCTCGTCTATTGATGCTGACCGATGTACCCGGTGTTTTGGATGAGCATGGTAAGCGCATTGAGGAGCTTACCGCAGCAGAGGCACGCCGGCTTATTAAAGAGGGGCATATCACAGGCGGGATGATTCCGAAGGTGGAGACATGCCTTAAAGCCGTGCAAGCAGGGGCTAAGGCTGCGGTTATTTTGGATGGTCGCGTGCCTCATACATGCTTGCTAGAGCTGTTTACCCGCGCCGGACCGGGCACGCTCATCACGGCAGAATGAGGAAAAGGGCACGCTATTTGCCCTCATGATGGTTGTTAAAAAGGAATGAATTATGGACCACGCAACGCTGCGTAAGCATGTAGAAACTTTGTGGGAGGACCGTGCAAGCCTCTCTCCTCAAACCAAAGGGGAGGCGCGCGATGTCGTAGAGGCTGCTCTGGCAGGGTTGGATAACGGGACCTTCCGTGTTGCAGAGCAAAAGGGCGAGGAGCGTATTGTTCATGAATGGCTGAAGAAGGCCGTTCTTATGTCCTTCCGTCTTTATGAGTCCGAGCCTATGGCTTATGGCTGTGGTGGTGCCCCGGGCTTTGATAAAGTGCCGCTCAAATTTGCTGGTTGGGGCAAGGCTGAGTTCGAGAAAGCAGGCTTCCGCGCTGTACCGGGGGCTGTTGTACGGCGTTCGGCTTATATTGCGCCGGGTGTGGTTTTGATGCCCAGCTTCGTTAATCTCGGTGCCCGTGTGGAAAGCGGCACAATGGTTGATACATGGGCCACAGTGGGCTCCTGCGCTCAAATTGGGAAGAACTGCCACATTAGTGGTGGGGCAGGGATTGGCGGGGTGCTGGAACCCCTCCAAGCCGCACCGGTGATTATTGGGGATGATTGCTTCATCGGCGCACGCTCTGAGGTGGCTGAGGGCGTCGTGGTCGAGCGTGGCTCTGTTCTCTCCATGGGGGTTTTCCTTGGGGCCTCCACGAAGATTGTGGATCGCACAACAGGTGAGATTCATATGGGCCGTGTCCCGGCTTACTCTGTTGTTGTGCCGGGTACATTGCCACCCAAGACACCGGGTGGGCCTTCTTTAGCTTGCGCGGTCATCGTGAAGCGTGTGGATGAGCGGACACGCTCTAAAACATCCATCAATGAGCTCTTGCGCGACTGAGTGACCTTATGAGCCTGTCATCTTCCCTGCGGGACCCGCTTGCCCTTTTGCAGGCCCTTCTTCGTTGTCGTTCTGTTACCCCGGCTGATGACGGAGCTTTGGGCGTCGTGGCAGAGGCGTTGGAGATGATGGGCTTTACCGTCAGAAGGTTGGCCTTTGGCCCTAAGGGGGAGGAGACCCCCAATCTTTATGCGCGGTTAGGGGAGGGTCGTCCCTGCCTTTGCTTTGCTGGTCATACAGATGTTGTGCCCCCCGGTGAGGGGTGGAGCAGCGACCCATTTGCGGGGGAGGTGCGCGAGGGTCGTATTTATGGCCGTGGTACAGCGGATATGAAAGGCGGTGTAGCGGCCGCTCTGGCCTCTGTAGCGCGCCGGCTGGAGGCCGGGCCTCTTAAAGGAAGCCTTGCCTTCCTGATTACAGGGGATGAGGAAGGCCCCGCGCATTACGGCACACGCTCCGTGTTGGAGTGGATGCAAGAGCAGGGGGAACAGCCTGATTTCTGCCTCCTGGGTGAGCCGACCAACCCAACAGAGATGGGGGAGGTGATTAAGATTGGCCGCCGTGGCAGCATGAATGCCGTCATTACGGTGCGTGGGGTGCAGGGGCATGTGGCCTATCCACATTTGGCAGATAACCCCACCCATCGGCTTGTGAAGATTTTAAGTGACCTAACAGCGCGTGTGCTGGACCAAGGCAATGAGTGGTTCGCGCCCTCATCTTTGCAAATTACCAGCATTGATGTCGGTAATTCTGCAACGAATGTGATTCCCGCTACGGCACAAGCGCGGGTGAATATTCGCTTTAATGACCTCCATACGGGGGAAAGTCTTTCGGGCTGGATAGAGGATGTTGTGGCGTGCCATACAGCGCATGGCACGGTGGATGTCTCCATCAGTGGGGAAGCCTTTCGCACTATAGCGGGGGCGGAGGTAGAGCATCTCTCCCAAGCGGTGGAGGCTGTAACAGGGCGGACGCCGAAGCTCGATACTGGCGGGGGCACGTCCGATGCCCGTTTTATCACGCATTGCTGCCCTGTGGCGGAGTTCGGTCTCGTGGGGGCAACGATGCATAAATGTGATGAGCATGTCTCCCTCGCTTCATTGGAGGAGCTAACCCAGATTTACGGGGAGTTCATGCAGCGTTTTGGTGTTTAAGCGGGTGGGGCGTTAAGGATAGCCTGCCCCGCGCTATAGATATGATACAAGCTGCTAGCGGGCATATGGTCCGTTGCGCTGTTGCCTGCTTCATCTAGCCGGTCAATCCACCCACCAAAGAGCGTAGTAGGCGCGTATTGGGTGAAGAAAAGTTGGCTCATACGACATAGACGTTGATACCGCGTAGCAGGATCAGCGGGCGCGTGTTGAGCGAGCAGGCGCATCATCTCCGTTTGGGGCCAGATGCGTGTTGTGGCCTCTAGTAGGGTACCATCATCATATAACGCATCGGGCAGGAGTGGACCGGGAACAGTTTGGTGGAGGCGGTCATAGAGCTTATGTTGGGCCTTGCGTGCAGCAGTGGCGTGCGCACCTGTTGGGGCAAGACGATGATACTCTCCTAACAGCCAGCACCATTCGGCTTGATGGCCGGGTTCGACACGATTGCGCCCATAGGGTTCTTCTGGCGTCCAAGCGGGGGTAAAGAACTCCAACAGCGCATCTGTCCCTTGAGGAATGAAGGCGCGCAGGGCCAGAGCCAGAATAGCTTCTGCATGATGGAGAAAAACCTCCCTTTGTGAGACCTCAAAAAGGGTCAGGCAGGCTTCCAGAAGATGCATATGCGGGTTTTGGGAATGTCGCTCAGAGAGGGCAGGAATAGCGTCACGATACCCCCCTTGAGGGGATGGAAAGAGGGCATCAATCTCAGCAAGGCTTTCCTCAGCTATGGTAAGGAGGGCTGTATCCCCGCTAAGGCGATAGGCCCATCCATGGGCAAAGAGGATGAAAGCATGGCCGTAAAGGTCGCGCTTGGTGTCAGAGGGGGCAAGGTCCGGCCCTAAAGCAAAGACCCATCCCGCTTGACCATCAGCACGATGATAGCGTTTGGTGAGTTGTGCCAAACAGGCCAAAGCGCGTTCTCCTGCTTTATAATGGCCGTTTAAAGCCGCTTGGCAATAAGTCGCAACCTGACGTGCTTGGACCATCAAACGGCGATGAGGGAGGGGGATGGGAGCTCCTGCAAAGGTGAGGCGTTCATGATACAAGCCAGCTTGTTCATCAAAACCAGCTTGGTTCCAGAGGGGTAGGGCCTTCTGGCATAACCATGAGTGCCATTGTGTTTGCTCTGTTGTGAGAGACGGCATTAGGGAACGTCCTTTAAAGGGTGCGTGTCATCCATGATTTTAACGATGCGGCTTGTGGAATGGCCATCTAGCAGTGGAGCAAGGCAGACCCGTCCGCCATAGGCCTTGACGAAATCTCCCCCTACGACTTCATCCTCTTTGTAATCAGCCCCTTTAACGATGATGTCCGGTTTAAGGGCGGTAATGGTCTCAAGGGGGGTGTCCTCATCAAATAGAACAACAAGATCGACATGGCGTAGGGCGCGTATAACCGTTGCGCGGGCTTGCTCATGCTGCAAAGGCCGCCGTGGACCTTTGAGCCGTTTGATAGAAGCATCGCTATTGAGGGCTACAATGAGTTTATCACCTTGCCCTGCAGCATATTGAACAAGGGCAACATGGCCGGGATGGAGCAAGTCAAAACAGCCATTCGTAAAGACGACCGAAGCCCCATGACGCTTCCACGTCTCCACAATCGCACAGGCATCAGTAAGAGGGAGGTAAGAGCCGTTATCGGCAATTTCCGCGAGGAGATGCTGATGCAATTCCTCATGCGTCACATAGGCTGTGCCTAATTTGCTCACCGCAATAGCGGCGGCTGTGGTAGCCATAGTGACCGCACTGGGGAGGGCATGACCATCGGCCAACGCGCAGGCGATTGTGGCGATGACCGTATCGCCCGCGCCAGAGACATCATACACCTCTGAAGGATGAGCTTGGCAATGGAGGGGGGCGGCCTTTTGCTGCCAGAGGGTCATTCCTTTCTCGGAGCGTGTGAGGAGGATATCGCTACCTGTAAGAGGGGCTATGGCTGTGCAGGCTTGTTCAATCTCTGCCTCCTCATCTAAGGCCCATTCATGTCCAGTAGGCGGGCGGATAGAGGCGGTTTTTAACGCGGTGCGCAATTCTTGCCGGTTGGGTGTTAAAAGGCTTGCCCCGCGATAGGCGGATATATCAGCCCGTTTAGGGTCCACTAAGATAGGAATGTCCCGTGCGCGAGCGGCGGCAATAACATGTTGCAGCACATAATCAGACAGCACACCCTTGGCGTAGTCGGAGCAAATGAGGATGCGGCTTGTCTCTAACGCGGTGAGCGTTGCAGCAATGAGGGCATCCTCAACCGCACGGGGGAAGGGGTTCAGTTTCTCTTGGTCTAAGCGAACAATTTGTTGCCGCCCGCTAAGAACACGGGTTTTGGTAATGGTTGTCCAGTTAGGATCGGTGATAAGGCCCGTTAAAGCGATGTCCGACCATTGTGCTAGGGCCTGACGGAGTGTTTCTGCCGCAGGGTCCTTGCCTACAACCCCGATGAGATGGACCGGATGGCCAAGAGCCGCTGCATTCACCGCGACATTTGCGGCCCCACCGGGGGTTACATGCTCTTGAGTGTGCAATAAGACGGGGACGGGGGCCTCTGGGGAGATGCGATTGACCTCACCGCTAATATATTGGTCTAAAAGCAGGTCGCCCAGAATGGTGATGGTGCGGGTTGTTACAGGCTTGGACAAAATACATACCCCTTCATAGAAGTCATAGGATGTTAGCGCGTTTGGGTTGCGAAGGGATTATCAGGATAACCAACATTCATCAGGCATAGCCCATCAGGTGGAGCCGTAGGGCCTGCTTTGCAGCGATTACGGGCCTCTAAGGCTGTTTTTACACGCTCGGGGGACCATTGATGATGGCCAACTAACGCTAACGTTCCCACCATATTGCGGACTTGATGATGGAGAAAAGAGCGTGCTTGTGTATCAATATACACAGCCTCTCCCGAGCGTGTGATGGTCAGCTCATCCAAGGTGCGGAGGGCATCACGCGCTTGGCAAGCGACAGCACGGAAGGATGTAAAATCGTGACTGCCGAGGAGGTGATTGGCCCCTTCCTGCATTGCCTCAATATCGAGCGGGGCGCGAATATGCCAGACAAAGCCCTCCTGCATCGCAGGCCGAGCCGGGCGGTTGAGGATGGTGTAACGATATCGCCGCCATGTTGCAGAGAAGCGGGCATTCCATCCATCCGGTGCGGGGGCAGCCTCTAAAATGGAGATAGGGTGGGGTTTGAGGTGATAGCCCAGCGCATCACGCACAGCTTTGCGGCTGAGCGGGGCATCTTCTGGGAAGTCTAAATGCGCGACAAGCCCCGCTGCATGCACGCCCGAATCCGTCCGCCCTGCCGTTACGCTGCTGACCTTGCGGCCCTGTGTGAGATGCTGCGCAGCTTCTTCAATCAGTTGTTGGACGGAAAGGCCGCTCTTTTGCCGCTGCCAGCCTACAAAGGGCCGTCCATCAAACTCAATACGAATAGCCCAGCGGCTAATACCGGGGGGAGCAGCATCAAACAAAGCGGGCCCCTTTGCTAAGCGTGGTACCGCGGAGGAAGGCGTCTCGTGCCATCATGGCTCGCCCCGGTTTTTGAATTTGCTCAATACGCAAACAGCCTTGCCCGCACGCAATGGTTAAAGCGTTATCCAATATGGTGCCCGGCATAGGGGATGCAGCGGTGAGAGCAGTGGCTTCGGCGTCATCCACTAGCGTTACGGCCCCAATGCGATAGCTTTGCTCATCCAATAAGGCATAGCTTCCTGGCCAAGGGATAAAGGCCCGGATTTGCCGCTCGATCTCATGGGCGGGGCGTGTCCAATCGATATGCCCATCTTTGCGTTCTAAGCGCGGAGCGTAGCAGCTTTGGGCATCATCTTGCGGGCGAGGGGTGGGGTGCTCGGCTAAAGCACGGACGATTAAACGCCCACCACTCTCCGCTAATTTATCATGCAAGCTCCCAGCGGTATCCGTGGGGGTGATGGGTGTGGCCTCGGAGAGAATGACCGCCCCCGTATCAAGCCCTTTATCCATCTGCATAATGCAGACACCGCTTTTTTCATCCCCAGCGCGAATGGCTGATTGGATGGGCGAAGCCCCCCGCCAACGCGGCAGGAGGCTGGCATGAATATTTAAGCACCCAAGGCGGGGAGCATTAAGAATCGCCTCTGGAAGAAGCAACCCATAGGCCGCCACAATCGCCGCATCTGCGTTGAAGGATTGGAAGATAGCCAGCTCTTCCTCATTATGGCGCAGTCTTTCTGGGGTGCGAACAGGAATGTTTAGCGCATCTGCGGCCTCATGCACGGGTTGCCGGCGTAATGACTTCCCCCGGCCTGCGGGGCGTGGGGGCTGGGTATAGACGGCCACAATATCATGGCCCGCTTTTATAAGCGCATGAAGGGCAGGGACGGCAAAATCCGGCGACCCCATGAAGATGAGGCGCATGGGTTTATCGTCTCCGTTTTTGTTCCTTCGCTAGACGCCGCATAATCATATTGCGTTTTAGCGAGGAGAGATGGTCCACAAATAAAATACCATCGAGATGGTCAATCTCATGTTGGATACAGGTGGCCAGTAAGCCCGATGCCTCTTGCTCAATGGTCTCACCAGCTAAATTACGATAGCGCACACGGATGGATTCCGGGCGGATAACCTCAGCATATTGGTTAGGGAGGGAGAGGCAGCCTTCCTCTCGCGCGGCGAGTGTCTCAGCAGAATCGATGATTTCTGGATTGATGAGGACCATCGGGTCGCGTGGTTCATCTTCGCGGGCAACATCGACAAGGACAAAGCGTTGGCTTAGGCCCACTTGTGGGGCCGCAAGGCCAATACCGGGGGCCTTATACATAGCCGAGAACATCCCCGGCAGAGCCTCACGAATCCCGCTCATATCCTCTGGTCGTACCTCATGGGCGACACGGCTGAGAACAGGTTGCGGCGCAACAAGAATTGACGTTGGGGCTATATCATCAAGCCGCTCAAGAAAATCTAAGTCTTTCATACGGCTATGTTAGCGGCTGGGCGGTGTTAATTCCAGCGTCTTCTTTGTATGCCTAATGAGGGAGGGCTTGCATCTTAGGAGGTGGATTATCATATCATGCAGCGTGGGGGATGCCTTTGGTAGGGTCGCCTGCTTGTTATCACGTCTCGCTCCTTGAGGAGGCCGTTTCGCTTATGTCGTCAGGACGTCTTTTTACATCCCCCATGTTTTTGGGGTTTGACCATTTGGAACAAATGCTTGAGCGTGCTTCAAAAACAGCATCAGACGGTTACCCGCCGTATAATATCGAGCAGTTAAGCCGTACGGCTCTGCGGATTACCCTTGCTGTGGCAGGGTTTGTGATGGATGATTTGCAGATTACCCAAGAGGATAATCAGCTCGTCATTCGTGGTCGCCAAGCTGATGACGCGCAGGGCCGCGTGTTCATCCATCGCGGGATTGCAGCGCGGCAGTTTCATAAAGCCTTTGTCTTAGCAGAAGGCATTGAGATTGCTGGGGCGTGGCTTGATAATGGCTTGCTGCATATCGACCTCCATCGCCCAGAGCCAGAGGTGCGGATAAAACACATTACCATCCAGCAAGGCAGTGCTGAGCTTGCCACTGCGATGCCCGATATAGCCCGCCGGGATGATGTAAGCCCCGCGCGTGACCTATCCCCTGTGATGGAGGAGGGGCCGTTTGGGCGGGAGTAAGAAGGGGAAGCCCACTCAAACTAAGTCCGCACATGATGTTATAGAGGAGATGCACGCCCGTGCCCGTGCGATGACAGGTGCGGAGCTGCGGGATTGGGGTCTGACAGAGGTCGCTTATCTGCGGCCTCTCCCCTATGAGGGAGCTTCCCTTGTGGCAATTTATGCCGCTGATGGCACACCCGTAGCGATTGCTGAGGATGAAGCCAGCGCGTTTGATGCCATCCTTGAGCAAGATATGGTGCCGACCTTCCTGCATTAGCCCTGGGATTAGAGGGAGAAGTTCTCCCCCAGATAGACGCGGCGAACGTCCTCGTTAGCCACAATGGCTTCCGGTGTGCCTTCCATTAAGACGCGCCCGCTATGGAGGATATAAGCGCGGTCAATCACTTCCAGCGTTTCGCGGACATTATGGTCAGTAATTAACACGCCAATGCCGCGATCTTTTAGGTGCGAGACAAGGTCGCGAATCTCACTCACCGCAATAGGATCAATCCCCGCTAGAGGCTCATCTAGGAGGATATAATTAGGCTGGCTAGCAAGAGCGCGGGCGATTTCTAGCCGCCGCCGCTCACCCCCTGATAGAGCAAGTGCAGGGGACCGCCGCAGCCGTGTAATACCAAACTCTGCAAGCAGGCCATCTAGCATAGCGTGGCGTTTGTCGCGGTCTTTCTCCACTGCTTCGAGCGCGACAAGAATATTTTGTTCAACATTTAACCCACGGAAGATGCTGGCCTCTTGGGGGAGATAGCCAACGCCTAAGCGTGCCCGGCGATACATGGGGAGGGGGGTAATATCAGCACCATCAAGGGTGATACTGCCCATATCGGCCTGCACAAGACCAACAATCATGTAAAAGCTGGTGGTTTTCCCTGCCCCATTCGGGCCAAGCAGCCCTACAGCCTCACCCCGTTGCACATGGAGGGAAACATCATGCACAACAGTGCGCTTTTTATAGCTCTTGGCAATGCCATGTGCGGCTAAGCCGGGGGTCTCGCTGATAAGGTCGGTAGTCATTGCTTGGTCTCATTTGGGACAATTAGGCCCTGTACAGGGTCACTAGAGCCAGAGAGCATGTGGGAAATGCCTGTTTTAAAATCCACAATCGCTTGGGAGCCGTTATTTTGATTCTGCCCTTGGGTGACATGCACATTACCCACCATACGGGCAAGTTGCGGCCCAGCTAGATACACCCCTCGGTCTCCCGTGGCGGTTTGTCGCTCGGTGCGGACGACCACATGCCCCCAACCGTAAGCGCGGTCTAGATTTGTGTCTTGTTGGTCAGAATTGTTAGCACTCTGCCCCTTTTGGCTGGCACGGTTAGCCGCCTTCTGGGCATCAGTGAGCTCAAAAGCTTGCATAATATCGGCGGTGATGCGTTTGCCGTCACTCGTATTGACAGTAGCATCTCCCCAGCCGATGGAGACGCGCGTATGGGGGTAATATTCCACAAGGTCGCGTGCGGTGAGGAGATGGCGTGGGCTTGTGAACTTCATGGCTTTGCCAGTCATCAGCATGACGCCTTTATCGACATCATAAAGCCCGTGATCCCCCCATCCTTGGTCCACAAGGTTATAGATATGGACATGCCCAAAGGCCTCTACGCGGTAAAGCTCCATATTCCCCGTATCGCTCTCTGTAGTTTGTGCGCTTTGGGGTTTGGGGCGGAGATAACCAACCAGCGTATCTGCATCCACAGTCATATCACCACGCTGGGCACGCGCTCCACCTGTGAGGGTAACGGTCTGGCGGTTATGGTCGTAAATCTCCTCCTTCTTCCAAAAGAGATGCACAACTTGCCCGTGTGATTGGTCGGGCATGACAGTATCAGCCGCATGAGCAGAGCAAGGGGCTGCAAGAAGGGAGGTGGCGAGTGTTAACCCGGCCACTGCCAGAGGAGTATAAGAGCGAGAGAGGACAGAAAAACGCATCATGCCCTCCTTATGGGCTTTTTACGGGTTTGGGAGAAGAGGGGGTGGGCGATAAATCAGCAAAATGATTCGTCTTTCCTGCCCCGATGAACTGAATCGTATTTGTTTGTTGGTCCATAAAAGCCCCTTCAGCGTCCTGTGTGCCAAAAGGCCCTTCTGCATGGACCCAATCATGCGTGGCGACAATTTGTTGTGGCAGGTCGATATCAGCCGTAGGGCTATTCAGCAATAAGCCATCACTGCGATAAAGGACAACATGGCCGGTTAGGGTCAATGTTTGTTCATGCTGGAGGTACATCCCTATATCAGCCCTCACATGAATCCATTGCCCGTTATGGAGCATAATATCGGCCACGGGGTCGGTCATATCAATGCGGTTATGCTCGCTTTGCTGGGCGATGCGCGCGGTGAGCGTGTAGGGCCGTTCATGCGAATCAATATCGTGATAAATAGCGTGTTCCATCATACCGCTATCAGTATGGGTATGGCGCATCATCTCTAAGATAGCTTTATTTTGGTGGATGAGATGATTGATTTCCGGCCAAATGGCAATGCAGAGCAGCATAAAAGCTGCAAAAGCTGGCAATCCCCATTTCGCCCGTTTGAATAATAGGCGGCGGCGGGCCATTGCGGCGGCAGAGGGCGGTGTACGCCGGCGCGCGAGGGCCTCTTGCCGTAATTGGGCTAGTTGCTGCGTTTTTGCTGCGCGGTCTGGGTCAAAATCATCTCGATTAGGAGGGGGAGCCTTCATGAGAGACCTGCCCGTAAAAGGTCATGGATATGGAGGATACCAAGAGGCCGGCGTTCTTCATCCAAGACGAACAAGCTGCTCACAGGGGTGGGACGGTGGCTCATAAGATGTTGCACCTCCTGTGCGCGGGCATGTGCTGTTGTGGTGAGCGGGCTGCGATTCATAATATCGGCTGCATAGGTTGCATCAAGGTCGCGCTCCAAAGCGGGGCGGAGGTCACCATCGCTGATAAAGCCACTTAGGCGGCCAGCTTCATCTAAAATGCCGATACAGCCAAAGCGTTTGCGCGTCATTTCTAAAATGATAGAACGCAGCGGCATGGTCTCTTGCCCGAGAGGCATCTCATCGCCGCTATGCATAAAGTCACTTACAGGGCGTAAGCGCGCGCCTAATGTGCCAGCAGGGTGCAGTTGGTGGAAATCGTCTTGATTAAACCCCCGGCGGCCTAAAAGGGCAATCGCTAGAGCATCACCCAGAGCGAGTTGCAGCAGGCAAGAGGTCGTAGGGGCTAGGCCCATTGGGCAGGCCTCGGGCACTTGTGGGAGGATAAGCGGAATCTGCACAGCACGAGCAAGGGTAGAGTCGGGATTGCTGGTGAGGGCAATTTGCACCAACCCCAATCGCGTCGCATGGAGGAGAATCGGGGCTAATTCATCCGTCTCGCCGGAGTTGGAAAGATAGAGGATGACATCGCCACGCTCGACCATGCCGAGGTCCCCATGTGCTGCCTCAGCAGCATGGAGAAAGAGCGAGGGGGTTCCCGTGGAGGCTAAGGTCGCGTTGATTTTACGCCCAATATGGCCAGACTTCCCCATCCCTGTGAGAACAAGGCGGCCTTTCATAGTGAGGATAGCCTCTAAAGCCGCCTCAAACCCTACCTGCATAGGCCCTTGCAAAGCGGCTTCAAGCTGCTCAAGCCCCTGACGCTCCATCAATAAGGCGTGGCAGGCTGTTGCGAGGGAGGGAGAGGTCATGAAGCAGTCGTATCAAGCGCGGTGAGCAAAAATATCCGACACATCATAGCCGAGAAGGTCTAGCTTTGCACGGGTGGGTAGAAACTCATAACAGTCTTGAGCAAGCTCACGCCGCTCTTCGCGGATGAGCATAGCTTCTAGCTTCTCCCAAAGGGCATGGAGGTACAACACATCAGAGGCTGCATAGTGGAGCTGCTCCTCTGTTAAATGCGGGTTCCCCCAATCGGAGCTTTGTTGCTGTTTGGACATCTCAATACCGAGAAGCTCCCGGCTGAGATAGGCAAGGCCATGCTTATCGGTGAATGTATAAACAAGCCGTGCGGCGATTTTTGTGCAGATGATTGCGTTAAGCGTGATGCCCAAATAATGCTGCAATACAGCGACATCAAAGCGAGCAAAATGCATCAGTTTGGTGACAGAGGCATCTTGCAATAAGGCTTTGAGATTCGGGCAATGATGATAGCCGCGCCCGCCAAGATGTTCCGGGATGAATTGGACAAGATGTGCCTGCCCATCCCCGCTTGAGAGTTGAACAAGGCATAGCCTATCGCGGTGAGGGTTAAGGCCCATTGTCTCGGTATCAATCGCGACAATTTTCCCTAGGTCCAATCCGTCCGGGAGGTCGCCCTCATGAAGATGAATGGCGTTGTGCGGAGTACTCATAAAACCACCGGATTGTCTAAGGGGAGAACACATCCCCCCACATGAGCGGGGAGAAAGCCTTGGTGCCCAGAAGAAGACTCGAACTTCCACGTCCTTGCGGACACAGGCACCTGAAGCCTGCGCGTCTACCAATTCCGCCATCTGGGCTTGAGGAGGGTTCTAAGAGGAACTGGTCTTTTTTGCAAGATGCTAAACAAGGCAGAGAGAAAAGGTCCGATTCGGAACTATTTTATAAAGAGAAACAAGTTAAGAATCATTCTTAGTAAGAATAGGAAGATAAAATTAGTCAGCAATGCTGTCTATTTTTCTATTTCGCATCTGTTTATGAAAAGGGCTTAGATTATATAGCGAGGGATGGGGCGTAAAATGGCTGAGCAGATGTTGCAATTTGTAAAATGGTCTCAAAAACGCCCCACAAAACGCTCTGCTGCGGAGAGACGCCGGGATTTTAGGGAGATTTATGAAGGTTTCCGCTCGGACGCTGCGCGGGAGCAAGCCTCTCGTTGTTCGCAATGCGGTATCCCTTATTGCACGGTGCATTGCCCGTTAGGCAATATCATCCCCGAATGGTTGCGCTTAGCGACAGAGGGACGGTTACAGGAGGCTTATGCGCTGTCCTCCCAAACCAATAGCTTCCCTGAGATTTGCGGGCGTATTTGTCCCCAAGATCGCCTTTGTGAGGGGAATTGCGTCATCCAACCCGGCTTTAAGAGCGTGACCATCGGGGCAGTAGAGCGGTACATTACCGAGACCGCTTTTGAGGAAGGCTGGGTGCAACCACGCACACCGCGCCATGAGATAGGGCAGAGTATCGGGATTGTTGGCTCTGGCCCGGCAGGTTTAGCCTGTGCCGAGCGGCTGCGCGCGGCGGGGTATGAGGTGCATGTTTATGAGCGGCAGGAGAAGCCCGGCGGGTTGCTCATGTACGGCATCCCCGGCTTTAAGCTGGATAAAAGCGTGGTGGAACGCCGCTGGAAGTTGCTGGAGGCACAAGGCATTATCTTTCATCTAGGCCAAGCGATTGGGCATGGTGAAGGGGCGATTGCGTTAGAGACCTTACGCCAGCAGCATGATGCTGTGTTTCTAGCGACAGGTGTGTATCGGGCGCGGCAGGTCAAAGCCCCCGGTGTGGGTTTAGCCAATGTGGTGGAGGCCCTGCCTTATCTTAAAGCCTCCCAAAGTGATGAAGCCACAACAGAGAGCCTTACAGCGCGGGGGGAGCGCGTTGTTGTGTTAGGTGGTGGTGATACGGCAATGGATTGTATGCGCACCGCTATTCGGCAAGGGGCGGCGGATGTGGTCTGCGCGTATCGGCGGGATCGTGACAATATGCCCGGCTCTCGCCAAGAAGTGCTCAATGCCGAGGAAGAAGGCGCGCGGTTTGAATGGATGCTCACTCCAGAGGCCTTCTTAGGCGATGGGCAGGTGGAAGCTGTGCGGCTGCGTGAGATGCGCCTTGGCGCGGCTGATGAGACAGGCCGTCGAGCCGTAGAGCCGACCGAGCAGGTGAGAGACCTTAAAGCCGATATGGTGATTTGCGCTTTGGGGTTTGAGGCAGAGCCTCTCCCCACCTTATGGGCAGAGCCAGACTTAGCGGTGACATCGTGGGGGACATTAGCTGTGGGGGAGCGTGGCTATGAGACGAGCCTACCCGGTGTGTTTGCTGGGGGGGATATTGTGCGCGGGGCGAGCTTGGTTGTGTGGGCTATTCGTGATGGGCGAGGGGCGGCAGACGCCATCATGAAGCATCTTTCTGCCTGCTCTGTGAGTGAAGAACCATCCGTTGGGGAGTGTGCCTAATGTCAGCCTCTTATAAACATTCTAAAAGCGCATCCTCTTCAGCCGAGACAGCGCAGGGTTTTGTGGCCTCTTATCAGGCGAATCTCCAACGGTTGGAAGGGTTGTACGACCCTCGCCAAGAGCATGATGCTTGCGGTGTTGGGCTGGTCGCAGCGATGGATGGCAAACCCAGCCGTGCCGTGGTGAAAGCGGGTATCGAGGCGTTAGGTAATATTTGGCATCGCGGTGCGGTAGATGCCGATGGCAAAACCGGGGATGGGGCGGGGATTCATGTCGAAATCCCGCAGAACTTCTTTGAAGATGCCATTCATAATGCGGGGGATTTACGGATTCAGGGCCGTATTTCTGTCGGGATGGTCTTTCTGCCTCGTACAGACCTTGCCGCGCAGGAGCGGTGCCGGCAGATTATTGAGACAGAAATCCTCAAATTTGGGTACGGGATTTATGGCTGGCGGCAAGTGCCGATTAATACAGCCTGCATTGGCGAAAAAGCGAATGAAACCCGCCCCGAGATTGAGCAGATTATGATTCGTAACGCGCTGGGGCGTGATGAGGAGACGCTCGAGCGTGACCTTTATATCATCCGCCGGCGTATTGAGAAGGTGGCCACACAGGCGCATGTGGATTTATATATCTGCTCTCTCTCATGCCGTTCTTTGATTTATAAGGGCATGTTCCTTGCGGAAAATCTGACGGATTTTTACCCTGATTTGCTTGATGAGCGTTTCATCTCTCGCTTTGCGATTTACCATCAGCGTTACTCCACCAATACCTTCCCAACATGGAAGCTCGCGCAGCCCTTCCGCAAGATTGCTCATAATGGAGAAATCAATACGCTTTCGGGCAATGTGAATTGGATGCGCGCGCATGAGACGCGCCTGAGCAGCCCTAAGCTTGATGCTTATATGGACGCCCTAAAACCGGTTGTGCAGGTTGCAGGTTCCGACACTGCGGCGTTGGATAATGTGTTCGAGCTGCTGACATTTGCGGGGCGTCATGCGCCTTTTGCTAAAGCGTTACTTATCCCCGCTGCTGCGGGGGCGAACTCGTCCCTCTCTAGCCGGGCGAAGGCGTTTTACCGTTATTGCAATGCCGTTATTGAGCCATGGGACGGCCCTGCGGCCTTATGTGGTACAGATGGCCGTTGGGTGATTGCGGGGTTGGATCGGGCAGGTCTTAGGCCCTTGCGCTACAGCCTCACAAAGGATGGGTTGCTGATTGTTGGCTCTGAGACGGGGATGGTCCGCGTGCCTGATGAGGCCATCGCACAACGGGGGCGGCTAGGACCGGGCCAAACCCTCGCGCTCGATTTGGATGAAGGGCGTTTTTACACACCTGATGATGTGCAAGAGCAGCTCATCACACGGCAGGATTATGAGGGCTGGATTAAAGAGGGCATCCAAGACCTTGCTCCTATAATGGCACAGGTGAGTGAGCCTGAGGGCATCGACCCTGAAACACTCCGCCGCCGTCAATTAGCGGTTAACCTCACTTATGAGGATATGGAAGCCACACTTCACCCGATGGTGGAAAATGGGAGCGAGGCCTTGGCCTCTATGGGTGATGATACGCCCTTGCAGGTGCTCTCGCGCTATTATCGTGGCCTATCGCATTATTTCCGCCAAGGCTTTAGCCAAGTTACTAACCCCCCGATTGATAGTTTGCGAGAGACGCGGGCTATGAGCCTTGTGACCCGCTTGGGGAATCTGGGCAATATCCTTGCGGAGGAAGCAAGCCAATGCCGGCTTCTTCAACTCTCTAGCCCGATTTTAACCAATGGGGAGTTCCATCGCCTTCAGGAGATGTGCGGTTCGCAGGGGGCAACGATTGATTGCACCTTCCCCGTAGCAGATGGGGAGGAGGGCATGCGCGCGGCTTTGACCCATCTATGCCAACAGGCTGAGGAGGCCGTGCGCGGCGGTTGTGCGCATCTCTTCCTCACAGATGAGCATAGTACGGCAGAGCGTGCCGCCGTGCCGATGGTGCTGGCTGTAGCGGCGGTGCATGTGCATCTCATCACGCATAGTTTGCGGACCTTCACCTCCGTGAATGTACGGGCCTCAGATGTGTTGGATGTTCATAGTCTAGCGGTGATGGTTGGTGTTGGGGCCTCGACTGTGAATCCGTGGTTGGCTCAGCAAAGCATTGCAGAGCGTCTCCGCCGGGGCCTGTTTGGCAAAATGACCCTTCGCCAAGCGATGGAGCAATACCGTAAGGCCGTGGATAAAGGCCTTTTGAAGATTATGTCCAAAGCGGGGATTTCGGTCGTCTCGGCTTATCGTGGGGGCTATAATTTCGAGGCAATTGGCCTGTCGCGTGCTTTGGTGGCGGAGTTCTTCCCCGGTATGGCCTCGCGTATCTCGGGTATTGGGCTGCCGGGCATCGCGCGTAATGTCATCAAGGCGCATAAACGCGCATGGCAAGCGGCGAATATTTCACCCCTGCCCATTGGGGGACGGTATAAAATCCGCCCCGGTGGGGAGGCTCATTCCTTCTCGGCGAGTGCTGTGCATATGCTGCAAACGGCAGTGCAGGCCAATAGTTACAAGCTCTTTCGCCGTTATGTTGAGACGTTGGAAGCCCAAGAGCCTGTTGCTCTGCGTGACTTGTTGGATTTCCGCTCCACCGCGCGGCCTATTGATGTTGATGATGTTGAAGGCATCACTCAAATTCGCCGCCGCTTGGTGGCACCGGGTATTTCCCTCGGGGCTTTAAGCCCTGAAGCGCACGAGACCTTAGCCATCGCCATGAATCGCATCGGTGCGAAGTCTGATTCCGGCGAGGGGGGGGAGGACCCGGCGCGGGCGATGCCGCGGCCAAATGGGGATAATGCGTCCTCTGCGATTAAGCAGGTTGCCTCGGGGCGTTTTGGTGTTACGGCAGAATATCTCAATAATTGCCGCGAGCTGGAGATTAAGGTTGCTCAAGGGGCAAAACCGGGGGAAGGGGGCCAGCTTCCGGGCTTTAAAGTGACAGAGCTGATTGCACGCTTGCGCCATGCAACACCGGGTGTGACGTTGATTTCTCCACCCCCGCATCATGATATTTACTCCATCGAGGACCTCGCCCAGCTGATTTATGACCTCAAACAAATCAATCCAGAGGCCAGCGTGACGGTCAAGCTTGTGGCACGGACAGGCATCGGCACGATTGCTGCTGGTGTGGCGAAAGCCAAAGCGGATGCGATTTTGATTTCTGGTCATTCAGGCGGGACAGGGGCGAGTGCCCAATCCTCCATCTATTATGCAGGCTTACCATGGGAGATGGGGTTGAGTGAGACGCATCAGGTGTTGATGCTTAATCGCTTGCGTCATCGGTTGAAGTTGCGTGTGGATGGCGGGATTAAAACCGGGCGTGATGTCGTCATGGCCGCGATGTTAGGGGCGGAGGAGTTCGGCATCGGTACGGCGGCTCTGGTAGCGATGGGCTGTATCATGGTGCGGCAATGCCATACCAACACCTGCCCTGTTGGGGTATGCGTGCAGGATGAGGAGCTGCGTAAGAAGTTTGAGGGCACACCAGAGAAGGTGATTAACCTCTTTACCCTCATTGCCGAGGATGTTCGTAATATCCTTGCACGTTTAGGCTTCCGCTCCCTTGATGAGATTATCGGGCGGACAGATTTGCTGCATCAGGTCTATCGTGGCTCGGATTATTTGGATGATTTGGACTTAAACGCGCTGCTCGTACAGGCCGATACGGGTGGTTTTGCCCGCCATTGCACCCTAGAGGGCCGTAATGAAGTGCCTGACACGCTTGATGCGCAGATTATTGCTGATGCTCAACCACTCTTTGAGCGGCGCGAGAAATTGCATCTTCATTATATTGTCCGCAATACACATCGCGCGGTGGGGACGCGTCTTTCCTCCCTCATCACCCGCCGCTTTGGGATGGCAAGTCTGCCAGAAGGGCACCTCACATTGTCGTTGCGCGGCTCTGCGGGGCAATCGCTAGGGGCTTTTGCCGTGCAAGGGCTACGCATTGAGGTAGAGGGGGATGCGAATGATTATGTTGGCAAAGGCCTCTCTGGGGCGACCTTAGTGCTGCGGCCTAGCAAAGCCACACCTTGTGCGACAGAGAAGAACGCCATCATCGGCAATACGGTGCTTTATGGGGCCACGGCGGGGGCATTATTTGCCGCTGGGCAAGCGGGGGAGCGATTTGCTGTGCGTAACTCCGGTGCTATTGCCGTGGTGGAGGGCTGTGGCTCTAATGGTTGTGAATATATGACCGGCGGGACAGTCGTTGTGCTGGGTAAAGCGGGCGATAATTTTGGGGCAGGCTTTACCGGTGGAACAGCTTATGTGCTGGACCGGGAAGGGGACTTCCTCAAACGGGTGAATCACGACACGGTGATGTGCCAGCCCGTGACAGCACAACGCTGGAAGGACGAGCTACGCACCTTTGTAGAGCGGCACGAGCGTGAGACAGGCAGTGCCTATGCAGCGGACTTACTGCACCATTGGGATGAGATGATGCCGCATTTTTGGCATGTCGTGCCGAAGGATTATGCTCGCATCATTGGCTATGAGGAGGCGGATTTAAAAAATCTTTCGGCCTAATTTAGCCTAATGAGGTTGGGAGAGTGATAAAGGGTGTTTTCAGAGGCTGCTTGCTTGCGGTAGTCTGACAGCATGATAACATCTTTTCTCACCTCGCCTTCGTCTGTCTCAGCCTCTGGCCCGGTTGCGGCCCCACGCTGGGATTTGTCAGACCTCTATATCTCACCAGAGGACCCAGCCCTTGAGTCGGACTTCATCCGCTTAACAGCGGAGGCTCAGAGCTTTGAGACCCGCTGGAAGGGTAAACTTGGCAAAGCCTCCGCTGCGGAGCTGGCCCATGCCCTGCAAGGGTATGAGGTGATAGAGGAGGGGCTCGGGAAGATTGGCTCTTATGCTCAGCTTCTCTTTGCGGCCCATACGACAGAGGCCAGCGTAGGGCGGTTTGCCCAGAGCGTGCGTGAGCGTCTAACGGCTCTTTCGGCTCATCTGCTCTTTTTCCCCTTGGAGCTAAACCGGCTTGATGATGCTGTTTTAGAGGCTGGCTTTCAGGAGAATAAAGACCTCGCCTCATGGCAATCTTATCTGCGGGATTTACGTGTCTTTCGGCCTTATCAGCTCTCTGATGAGGTAGAGCGTGTATTGATGGATATGGCCGTGTCTGGTCGTAATGCGTGGGTGCGTCTTTTTGATGAGACCATGGCCGGGTTGATGGTCCATTTTGAGGGGAAAGACCAGCCCCTTGGTGATGTGTTCAATTACCTTACCGATAGTCAGCGTGAGCGGCGGGAGGCCGCGGCAAAGGCCATTAGTGCGACATTAGCAGCGGAGAATAAGCTGCTTGTTGGTATTACCAACACCTTAGCAAAGGATAAAGCCACAACTGATGCCATGCGCGGTTATCCGCGCCCTGTGAGCAGCCGTAACCGGGCCAATATGGTGGAGGATGAGGTTGTTGATGCGCTGGTGGATGCTGTGCAGGCGGCTTTCCCGCGTTTATCGCACCGCTATTACAGCATGAAGGCCCGTTGGCTGGGGTTAGAGCAGCTGGAGCATTGGGACCGTAACGCCCCTCTGCCAGATGTTCAGGATAAACGGCTAAGCTGGGATGAGGGCAAGGCTATTGTTCATCGCGCTTATCAGGATTTTGATGAGGAGATGGGCCGTCATGCTCATAGTTTTTTGAGCAATCCATGGATTGATGCGGCAGCAGTGCCGGGTAAGTCCTCCGGGGCGTTTGCGCATCCTGTTGTGCCGTCTGTCCATCCTTATTTATTGATGAATTATCATGGCCGCCCGCGCGATGTGATGACCTTAGCCCATGAGATGGGTCATGGGATTCATCAGATGTTAGCAGGGCAGAAGCAGGGCTATTTACGCTCCAATACGCCTTTAACGTTGGCAGAGACAGCCTCAGTTTTTGGGGAGATGTTGACTTTCCAATCTCTATTGGATGGGGAGAGTGACGCTAAATGCCGCCATCATCTCCTCGCATCCAAAGTGGAGGATATGCTCAATACTGTGGTGCGGCAAATTGCTTTTTACCTCTTTGAGGTACAGGTCCATGATGAACGCCGCAAAGGGGAAATCCCTGCCGAGCGTTTAGGGGAAATCTGGCGTGATGTGCAAACGCGCAGCTTAGGGCCGGCCTTCCATTTCACCCCGGATTATGACCTTTATTGGTCATATATCCCACATTTCATTCATTCGCCTTTTTATGTCTATGCTTATGCGTTTGGCGATTGTTTGGTGAATGCCCTTTATGGTGTGTACCAGGATAGTCCCGCAGGTTTTGCCGGTAAGTATAAGGAGATGTTGGCCGCTGGGGGGACGTTGCGTCACCAAGAGCTGCTCGCTCCTTTTGGGTTGAATGCGGGTGATCCATCCTTCTGGACGCGTGGGTTGGATGTGATTTCTGGCCTTATTGACCAGCTTGAGGCCACGCCTCATTCCTAAAAGGTCATTCCCCGCCCTCATGGGCAGAGTAAAGAAGGATGATGAGCATGGCGCGTGAACGTGACATCGATAAGACCGGCTTTGTCGATAACATGCAGCGTATGTTTCAGGCATCTGGCATGGTGGGCGGTGTTGCAGTGCGCATGGCAGGCCATAAGCTGGGGCTGCGCAGCAATAAAACGAGCCATGCGGAGGAGTTACGCGCTGTTTTAGGCTCATTAAAAGGGCCGATGATGAAAGCCGCGCAGCTTCTCTCCACCATCCCCGGGGCTTTGCCGGATGAATATGCGGAGGAGTTAGCACATCTCCAATCCAATGCGCCGCCTATGGGGTGGAGCTTCGTGCAACGGCGGATGAAGGCCGAGCTAGGGCCGGGCTGGGAGGGGCATTTCCGCTCTTTTAGCCATGAGGCTGTTGCAGCGGCATCATTAGGGCAGGTGCATCGCGCGGCTTTGGCCGATGGGCGCGAGGTTGCATGCAAACTGCAATATCCCGGTATGGCCGGCGCGATGGAGCAGGATTTAAAGCAGCTTAAACGCGGTTTAGGGGTCTTTAGTCTTGTGGGTAATGCCATTAGGCAAGATGAGGTCTATACCGAGCTTGCGGAGCGGATGCGCGAGGAGTTGGATTATATTCGTGAGGCCAGCCATGTGCGGCTTTACCAGCATATGTTGGCCGATGTGCCAGAGGTTACCGTCCCTCATCCTGTGGCAGAGCTAACAACAGGGCGACTTTTGACGATGGATTGGGTGCCGGGTCGCTCCATGAAGTCCGTTTTGGCTGAGCAACGCTCCCAAGAGGAGCGCAATGCGATTGCGGTAGCGTTGTTTAAAGCATGGTACACGCCCTTTTATCGCTATGGGGTGATTCATGGTGACCCGCATATGGGTAATTTTACCGTGCGAAAAAATGGCGGGTTGAATCTGTTGGATTTCGGCGCGGTGCGGATTTTCTCGCCTCGTTTTGTAGAGGGTGTCCTTGCGCTTTTTCATGCTCTGCGGGATGGGGATGAGGAGCGCGCTTATGAGGCTTATTATGCTTGGGGCTTTAAGGATATTTCCCGCGAGCGTGCAGCGGTGTTGAATGAATGGGCACGCTTTTTCTACCGCCCTTTGATGACGGACCATGTTTGTGATGTAGGGGAGAGCAATAACCCCCAAGAGGCCCGTAAAGTGTTAGAGCGTGTTTATGAGGGGTTAAAACGGACGGGCGGCATCACCTTACCGCGTGAGTTCGTGATGTTAGACCGCTCTGCCATTGGGTTAGGCAGTGCCTTCTTACGGTTGGGGGCGAAGGTGAATTGGCACCGGCTCTTTATGGAGCTTACGCAGGGCTTCACGGTGGAAGCCCTCACAGCCCGCCAAAAAGAGGCCTTGGAGAAAGCGCAGGTTAGTCCCGCTCAGTAAAAATAAGGCCCAACGCGCTTAATACGTGTTGGGCCTCATCATAATGCAGATTATGGCCGGTCCTTACCGGAGGAACTTCTTTAGCAATGCGCCACCAATCTCTTGGATAACATCTTGCTGAAGAGACTTGCCGAAGTTTGCGACATCGCCGCCTTGCTCCCCAGAGCTTGCCCCGTCTGTCTTTTCACCAAGATGGCTAACAAGCCCAGCAAGCTGCCCCACAAGGTCGCCCGCATGGCCTTGACCATTTTGGAAGATGGAGGAAATTTTCTGGAGGCTCTCGGCCCATTCACCAGCTTGCGCATCGCCATTTTGGGAGGCTTCCTGCATTTGGCCGGTTAACCGGTCAATGAGTTGAAAAGCCTCTTGCGCTGTGTTGCGAAACTGCGTGTAGCTCCGCGTAATTTGTTCAATATCCATAAGGGTCCAACCTTTTTAGAGATGTGACGTTTGAAGAAGCGGGCTCGCGGTAAATAATCTCTCAAGAGCTACTAGTTTTATAGGATGGAGCAGCCCGAGGAGGGCGAGCCATTTATTCCGTTATTAGCATCTTGTGATAGCAGAAAGATAGTCCCATTTTAGGGGGCATGGTAGTCTCATCCTCTCGTAAGAAGAAAAAACCTATCGCCCCGCGTCAGACGGATTTTTTCCCTGAACGCCAACCGGCAAAGCCAAAGCTAAAGCGGCTTGTTGTGCAGTCGGACTATGAGCCTTCTGGTGATCAACCCCAAGCGATTGCAAGTTTGGTAGAAGGGTTGGCCGCTGGAGAGCGGGACCAAGTGCTTATGGGCGTGACAGGCTCTGGTAAGACCTTCACCATGGCGAAGGTGATTGAGGCCGCCCAACGCCCTACGCTCATCATGGCCCCCAATAAGACCTTGGCCGCCCAGCTTTATAGCGAGATGAAGCAGTTTTTCTCCGATAATGCGGTGGAATATTTCGTCTCCTACTATGATTATTACCAGCCAGAAGCTTACGTTCCGCGCTCAGATACGTTCATTGAGAAAGATAGCCAGCGTAATGAGCGCATCGACCGGATGCGCCATGCCGCCACACAAGCATTGTTGGAGCGCAATGATGTCATCATCGTAGCGTCTGTCTCTTGTATTTACGGTATTGGATCGCCCGAATCATATGCGCGGATGAAGATTCGCCTCGTGCCGGGGGAGATTATCGACCGTGACGACCTCATCCGTCATTTGGTGGAGCTGCAATATCAACGCAATGACCTCGCTTTTGAGCGTGGCACCTTCCGTGTGCGGGGGGAGCAGGTGGATATTTTCCCCATCCAGAATGAGGATCGTGCTTGGCGTGTAATGCTCTTTGGTGATGAGGTGGAGAGTATTACAGAGTTCGACCCGTTAACAGGGGAGAAAACGGCAGAGTTGGAGGAGGTAAGCCTCTATGCCAGCTCTCATTACGTCACGCCCCGGCCAACGCTGAATCAAGCGATGGTGAGCATCAAAGATGAGTTGCAAGAGCGGATTCGGTATTTCCAAAATGCGGGGAAACCGCTGGAGGAGGAGCGCATCCTCCAACGGACCAATTTTGACCTTGAAATGCTAGAGACAACAGGCGTGTGTAAGGGGATCGAGAATTACTCCCGCTATCTCTCTGGGCGTAGGCCCGGTGACCCGCCACCAACCCTCTTTGAATATCTCCCCGAAGATGCGTTGCTCATTGTTGATGAGAGCCATGTGGGCGTGCCGCAAATTGGTGGGATGGAGCGAGGCGACCGCGCACGGAAGGAAACGCTGGCGGATTTCGGCTTTCGTTTGCCATCATGTTTGGATAACCGGCCTTTATCTTTTTCGGAGTGGGATGCGTTCCGCCCGCAAAGTATCTTTGTCTCCGCCACGCCAGGGCCGTGGGAAATGGAACAAACAGAAGGGGCCTTTGCTGAGCAGATTATCCGCCCCACAGGCTTAACAGACCCGATAACCATTATCCGCCCGGTAGAAGGGCAGGTGGACGATTTGTTGCATGAGGCCAAAGCCACGATTGCCGAGAATGGTCGTGTTCTGGTCACAACCCTCACAAAACGCATGGCCGAGGATTTGACAGAATATCTCTCTGAACATGGCGTAAAGGTTCGCTATCTCCATTCCGATATTGATACGTTGGAGCGCATGGAGATTATTCGAGATTTGCGGTTAGGCGCGTTTGATGTGCTGGTGGGCATTAACCTCCTGCGGGAGGGGTTGGATATTCCCGAATGTGCCCTTGTGGCGATTCTTGATGCGGATAAAGAGGGCTTTTTGCGCTCGCGTACTTCGCTTGTGCAGACTATTGGCCGTGCCGCTCGTAACGTGAATGGCCGTGTCTTACTTTATGCGGATAAGGAGACCGATAGCCTACGTTATGCGATTGAGGAAACAGCCCGCCGCCGTGAGAAGCAAATGGCGTGGAATGAGGCCCACGGCATCACCCCGCAAACTGTGCGAAGCCGTATTAGTGATACGCTCTTTCAAGAAGAAATCGCGGGCAAGGAGCCTTCTGCCGAGGCAGACCCACAGCTTACCCTTGATGAATTGCGTAAAAAGATGCGAGAAGCCGCAGCAGAGCTTGACTTCGAGCAAGCAGCGGCCTTTCGTGATGAGATTCACCGGCGGGAGGCAAGTGATATTGGCTTGGTAGCTCCCCCCATGCCCGCCAAAGCCGCCCCCCAAGGGCCAGCCCGTAAGACGACCAAACGGACAAGCAAACGCAGAAAGAAGGATTAGCCATGTTAACCCTAAAGAGAGACGAGCAGAGCCTTACTATCCTGCCTGATGTCGGGGCCGCTTTGGTGCAATGGCAGGTGCGGGGGCATGATATTCTTCGCCCTGTCGCTAATGAGGCTTTACGCGGGCAAAAGGGTATAGCGGTGGGGGCTTACCCGCTTCTGCCTTATGTGAATCGTCTTGCGAAGGGGCAATTCGCTTTTGGGGGGGAGGCGCATCAGCTTGCTTTGAATATGGAAGGCTGCCCTCATTCTATCCACGGTAATGGGTGGGAGCATGAATGGCAGGTCTCTCATAAGACGGAGAGCCACGCTATTTTGACCTTCGAACATAAGCCAGAGGATGAGGCGGCGAAGCGGGAATGGCCTTACGCGTATCGGGCTGTCATCTCGTATGAGTTACGCGCTGATGGGCTGCATATCTCTTTAGTGATGAAGAATTGTGATGAGCGTGACCAGCCTGTAGGGTTTGGCTTTCATCCCTTCTTCCATGCAACAGAGGCAGCCCGTTTAACCTTTAACGCGGACTCCGTGTGGTTGACGGATAAGACAGGCCTGCCAGAGACGCAAAAAGCCTGTGAGGGGGAGTGGGATTTCTCCAAAGGGCAGGCTTTGGCAGGGCGCGTGTTGGATAACGGTTTTGCAGGCTTTACCGGTTCTGCGCTTTTGGAGCCATCCCCTACAATTCCGTCTGTGACGATAAAGGCGGATGGAATATTCTCTCATCTGGTGGTGTTCTCCCAACTCGCTGATGACTATGTGGCTATTGAGCCTGTAACGAGCATGACGGACGCGCTTAATCGGCCTGATAGTGCAGGGCGGGGCGTACATGTTCTTGCGCCGGGGCAAAGCTGTGGGGGGATGCTGCATCTCCATGTTGAGGCCCCACGCCGCCCGGCAGAAGGCTAGGCTGTATGGCTGGTGAGAAGATTGCGCTGCATCGTTATCTCTCCCCTCAAGGGGCTGCGCGGATGCGGGCGGAGCTTAAAGAGCTAACCCAAAAGGAACGCCCGCAAGTTGTGGAGATTGTCTCTTGGGCGGCGAGTAATGGGGATCGCTCCGAGAATGCGGATTATCAATATGGTAAACGCCGCCTCCGCGAGATTGACCGGCGCATCCGCTTCCTAACCAAAAGGCTGGATCAGGCCGTGATTGTGGACCCCGCCGCGCAGACCAATCGCCAGCGTGTCTTTTTTGGGGCTACTGTATGTTACGCTGATGAGGAGGACCGCCATTATACGGTGACCATCCTCGGTGTGGATGAAGCGCGGTTGGAGCATGGGGAGATTAGCCTGCAAGCCCCTGCTGCACGGGCCTTGATGAAGGCGGCTGTGCATGATGAAGTGACTATGCACACCCCCTCTGGCCCTGTATTGGTAGAGGTCCTATCTATCACCTATCCTCATCCGGCTTAAGTCCGGCCTAAGAGAGCCATCTGGCTTGCGCCTTTGTGACCTGCTTTGCGGAGTAATAAGTTATGGTGTCGTTATCATCGTCCTCATGCCGTGTGGCTGTGCAGATGGACCCGTTGGAGGAGATTAATATTGATGGCGATTCCACCTTCGCATTGATGTTAGAAGCCCAACGGCGTGGTCATGAGCTTTATGTTTATCATCCCACCACATTGTCTTTATTGGAGGGGAAGGGCACCTCAAGCCGCCTCCAAGCGCGGGGACGTAAGGTGAGTGTCCAGCGTAAAAAGGGGGACCATGCGGCTTTTGGCCCAGAGGAGGTATTAGACCTCGGCAGTTTTGATGTCATTCTCATGCGGCAAGACCCGCCTTTTGATATGGGCTATATCACAGCGACCCATATGTTAGAGCATATTCATGGCACAGGGCCGGGGCGGGCATTGGTGGTGAATGACCCTATCTCGGTGCGCAATGCGCCAGAGAAGTTGCTGGTCACGCATTTTCCCCAGCTTATGCCGCCAACCTTGGTTACATGGGATAAGGAGGCGATTGCCGCTTTCCGCCAGACGCATAAGGACATTATCCTCAAGCCTCTGTACGGCAATGGTGGGGTGGGCATCTTTCGGGTGAAGGAGGATGATGAGAACTTCTCATCCCTTTTGGAGATGCACTTCTCTCGCTCGCGTGAGCCTTTAATGGTGCAGCGTTACGAACCTGCTGTGCGGTTAGGCGATAAGCGCATCATCCTTGTAGATGGGGAGCCGATTGGGGCGATCAACCGCGTGCCAGCCCAGGGTGATGCGCGCTCTAACATGCATGTCGGTGGTCGTGCCGAGCGTGTGGCCCTGACAGCGCGGGATAAGGAGATCTGCAAAGCGATAGGCCCTTACCTTAAAGAGCACGGGCTTATCTTCACCGGCATTGATGTGATTGGCGATTGGCTGACGGAGATCAACGTCACGTCCCCAACAGGCCTACAAGAGCTGGATCGCTTTGATGGCATTAATAGTGCTGGGCTAATTTGGGAGTGTATTGAGGGGCGTCTAGCCTGACCTCTTTATACCCTATGGTTGGTGCGGGGGAGGCGGCGCATCACTCTCTGCACCATGCTTCTGCATCTGTTGAGGCGATGGCTCTGTGTTTTCCCCTTCTTCTGCTTGTGAGGGCTTTTTAGAGGGGTGGAGATTTTCGCGGAAGGGGACGGCTATACCGTCAGAGAAATAGCCGTCCTTTATGTCGATACTTTTAGGCATTTTATCGCGCGTAAAACGGTTAATCGCCCAGGGGATGAGTTTCTCTTTATAATAAACGAGATACAGGCTTACCCATGTAAGCAGGCAGAGCAGAGCGAGAATGAGGTTAAGATGCTTCATCCTCATAGTCCTGCCTCTTAGACCAAGGCGATGCAAGGCAGATACGCAATTTTTTTTACATTATACTGCTCCGTGACCTTGTCATCTAAGGGTGATGAGAGGCAAGAAGGAGGCGAACTGACTGGTGTCAGTAGCGATTATGCTCCCCGCTTTAATTGGGGGCAGACTGTTGAGGCTGCGTTTTTTTCATGGTGTCTTCCCCTAACCCTCGTTCTTCTCTTGATGCAGATAGTGTGCGTGAGGCGTATCGCCGTTGGGCACGGATGTATGACAAAGTCTTTGGTGGTGTCTCTGCCTTTGGGCGGCGGCGGGCTGTAGCCGCGGTGAATGCCCTATCGGGAGAGCGCGTGCTGGAGGTTGGTGTTGGTACCGGGCTTGCTTTGCCCTCTTATCGGGCTGAAAAACGCATTACAGGAATCGATCTTTCAGAAGATATGCTGGCCTTAGCCAAAGAGCGCGTAAAGCGCGATGGCCTGCGTAATATTGATGAACTTTTGGTGATGGATGCAGAGCAAACAAGCTTTGCTGATAATAGTTTTGACATTGCCGTAGGGATGTTTGTGGCCTCTGTGGTGCCGCATCCTGATCGCCTGTTGGCTGAGCTAAAACGGGTGGTAAAGCCGGGGGGGCATATCCTTTTTGTCAACCACTTCCTAGCCCGGGGGGGGATTCGTTTGCATGTGGAGCGTGTGATGGCACGGGCCTCGCGTGCGCTAGGTTGGCATCCTGATTTTGCGATTGAATCACTCCTGCCCCCGGAGGATTTAGCGCGTGCGACGATTACACCTGTTCCTCCAGCGGGGTTGTTTACCCTCGTGACATTGCCGCCAGAGCCGTCTAAAGAATAAGGTCTTCCATCCGTTTAAGGATGGTTAGATTGGATTGAGACAAGAACAAACTGGCATCAAAGACGTGACTGCAAGGCCCTTATTTCATAAAACATCCTCCGTTCCAGCGTATCAAGGGGGCGGGGCGTTCTTCCTATTGGCATTTTTTGCGGGCATGTTAGGGGGAATGTTAGGGCTGCCTTTCCTCCATGTGCAACCCTCTGCTGGTGTTGTGGTGGCTCATGCGTTGTTGATGACGCTTTATGTCGTCTGCCCTGTGATGTTGGGGGGCATGGCGCAATGGTTTCTCCCCAAGCTGTTAAAGGGTGAGGGGATGGCCCTCCCCACTGCCTCTCATATTGGGTTTGTGCTGTTAGCTGTCGGTGTGTTTTTGCTGCCTGTTATGCCCTATGGGGGGTTAGCCCTTTGGGCCTTGGGGATGTTGGCTTTGGCCGTCAATGTTCTCGCCACAATATTGGAGATGCGCTCTATCACCTTTCGGGCGTTTCCTCCCCTCATTTGGGCTTTTGTGGGGAGTGCTTTGTCCGTTCTCATCGTAGCACCGGTTCTTTTGGCTTTCCTCGTGCGTAGTGGCTTTGCGGGTGGTGGGGCAACAGCTTTGCTGGCAGTCCTGCATGGTGGGGTCGAGATGAGCTTGCTGAGCGTTCCTTCTTTAGGGATTATTGTTGCAGCCCTGCTCCCTGCCAAAGCGGAACGTGGCATGGTCGTACGATGCGCCCCTTATGCTTTTGGGGTGATGGGGCTTGTGCCTGTTTTATGCTGGGCAGACCATCTATTTGGGGGGCTATCCTCCACGGCGTATAGGGTCGGGCTTGTGGTGGGGCTCGCGATGCCCTGCTTGGCTCTTTTAGGAGCGTTTCTAGTTGATATGTGGCGCGCACGTTTGCCATCCGGCCCTGTGGCAAGCTGGGCCTCTGGTGGTTTGGTGTTGCTTTTAGCGGGCTGGATTTTGATGGTGTTGGGGGATGTGCAGTCACTCCCCTTTGGGCTTTCAGGCGCGGCGAGCCATCAATTAGTTATGTTTGGTAGCTTATTGGCACTAGGCGCGGCATTTTATGCGTGGTGCTCTACGGGGTTGGCTCAGCATAGTAAAGGGCTGGCCTTTTTTGGCTCCCTTCATGCTTTTTTGACATTTATAGGGGCGGTCTGCTCGGTCATGCCGCAGCTTGCTCTCCCCGCGGTTATCTTGATGACGGCGAGTCTGGTCATGTTCGGCTTGGTCGCAGGGCGGCTCTGGTACGCTCTGTTAGTGGCGCGTGCCAACATTAGAGCCGAGCTTGAGTGTAAAGGGTAATCGCATCATGCAGGCATCATCCACACCATCCTCATCGCTACTAACGCGGTTTATGGCTATGCTGCGTGTAGAGGGACAAAATGGTGATGCCGCCTTGCAAGATTGGATCGCCTTGCTCAAACCGCGGGTGATTTCGCTGGTTGTATTTACGGGGCTTGCAGGCATGGCTGTGGCCCCTAAATGGCCGTCTATCCCCGTTGGTCTTGTTATCATTGCTTGTATTTGCATCGGGGCTGGGGCGGCTGGGGCCATCAATATGTGGTATGACCGCGATATTGATGCGATTATGAAGCGTACGCAGGTTCGCCCTGTGCCAGGCGGGCGTGTAGAGCCGACGAGCGCGCTGGTTTATGCCGTGATTCTCTCCGTGGCGTCGGTTGTGGTGCTGTGGTTGGCGACAAACCTGCTCGCAGCGGGGATTTTGGCGTTCTCCATCTTCTTTTACGGCGTGATTTATACGATGTGGCTTAAGCGTAGCACGCCGCAGAATATTGTGATTGGTGGGGCGGCGGGGGCTTTCCCCCCCATGATAGGCTGGGCTGCGAGCATGGGCTCGCTAGATGTGTTGCCTGTAGTGATGTTCGCGATTGTCTTTTTATGGACGCCGCCGCATTTTTGGTCTCTCTCCCTTTATGCGTGTAAGGATTATGAGAGTGCGGGCATCCCCATGTTGCCAGTCGTAAAAGGTGCACGCCATACGCGCTGGCAGATTGTCATTTATACTGTGATTTTAACCCTTGTCTCGCTCGTGCCGAGTGTGGTGGGTCAATGTGGCTGGTTCTACACAGTTTGCACCAGCCTGTTAGACCTCGGCTTTATCTATTACGGGCTGCGCGTTCTCTGTGATAAGCAAGATGATAAGGGTAACAGCCTGACAAAGGATAAACCAGCTCGCTACGCTTTTCGCTACTCGCTGGCATATCTCTTTTTTCTATTTTGTGGTCTATTGATTGATAGGGTTCTTCTGATATGAGCGATCTTAATACGACCCCCCGTCGGCAAGGCCGCCTTTTTGGCATTGTTGTTGGCTTGTCCTTCTTTGCTCTTTCCCTTTTTGTGGCAGCTCTTTACCGGCTGTAAGGTGCCTTCATAAGGGCTTATAAAAAACCCCGCATCTCACCAGCATAGGCAGGATGCGGGTTTTTTTTACCCATGCTTAGCAGGTGTAAGATTACCCTGCTTGTTGGATGGCAGAGAGAATCCAATTACCGCGCCCATCGGCCCGGAGGAAGGTCCAAAGCTCTGTAATAGTTTGCGGCTCGGTTTTGCTGCCATCAAGCACTGTGCCCATACTATCGGTCGTGACATCGACAGCAGAATATTGCAGAGCAACGCTAGCGTAAGTGATATTGCCTTCCCGCCATGCCTCGGCGAGGTCCCCACGGATGAAACGTACCTGAGAGACGATATTGCGCGCCCCACGGCTTGTAAGCTCGGAGAGTTGGTTATTGAAGTAACTCACCATCTCCGGCGTGGCCATACGTTGCAGGGAGGCCATGTCCTGCGCGCTCCATGCCGCTTGGACATTGAGCAAGAGTTGTTGGAAGCTCTGATAATCCTCTGGTGTTAAGGTAACATCTTGTGCTGGTGTCGCCTGAGGTTGGTTGGGGAAGGGAGATGCCCCACCATTAGCGGGCGTAAACCCCGTTGTAGGGCCATTATTCGTGCTTGAGGATCGCCGCCATAATTTGATGATGAAGTTTATCAGCAACGCAACGAGCAGTGCTTGGAAGATAAAGCCAAAGAAGGAACCGCCACCACTAAAGCCCCCAAAGAAGCCATGCCCGCTAAGCATTCCAAAAAGGCCAGCCCCTAAGAAGCCACCGGCCAAGCTGGTCAGGAAGGGATGACGTGCCGCAAAGGGAGGGCGCATCCCACCACCAAAAGCAGGACGGTTAAAGCCACTGCCCATGGAAGGCTCTGCCGTGCCGTAAGAGGGGGTGCGTGGGGTCATGCTACGGTCCATAGGCCGTGTCCAGCTAGGGGTAACGCTGGTGCGGGGCGGTGCGCTCCATGTACGGGAGCCACGGCTGCCAAGGGAGGAGCCCATCCCAGCGCGGGCCTCAGCGGCAGGGGCGAGGGCAAAGAGCGGCAGGCACAGCACCGCTGTGGCAAGAGGGATAAGACGAATACGCATAATCGGGTTAGTCTCCAGCAAGACTCATATGGTCGATACGAATGGTCGGGGCGTGATAACCAGCCATGAGGTCGAGGTCATTGGCCGGGATAAGGCGGGCAAACATCTCAAGCAGATTGCCAGCAATGGTAATGCCAGAGACAGGCTCGGCAATCTCACCATTGCGAATCATAAAGCCAGAGCCACCACGGCTATAATCCCCAGTGAGCATATTGATGGCATTGCCCATAAGTTCTGTCAGTAACACGCCTTCTTTAATATCAGATTGCAACGCAGAGGGGGAATGGTCTCCGGGATGGAGATAGAATGTGGAAAGACCCGGCCGTACACTCCCTCCGCTGCGGACAGCCCGCCCATTGCTTGTAGGGAAGCCTAGCTTACGCGCGCAGCGGCTATCTAGCAACCAGTGGTTGAGTTGGCCATTCTCAACAAGATTTAATGGAAGAGTCGCGCTCCCTTCACCATCAAAGGGGCGAGACCCCGCAAGGCGAGGGAGGGTTGGGTCATCAGTTAAGGTGATGCCCTTATGAAAAAGGGCCGCTCCGCGCTTATCTTTAAGAAAGGAGGCCTCTTGTACAATGGCCGCGCCATTAATAGCTGCGGCGAAATGCGCTAAGAGAGAGGAGGAGACGCGTGGGGCGAATAATACGGGATAAAAGCCCGTTTTAGGCCGGATAGGGTTGAGACGAGCCAACGCATGACGGGCTGCTTCATCCCCTAAGTGAGTCGGATTGTGCAAATCGGCCTGATGCACCGCGTTATGGAAGGCATAATCACGCTGCATATGCGGACCTGTGCCTGCCACAACGCTGATGCTTCGGCTATGCCCACTGCGTTGATACTGCCCCGCAAAACCTGCGCTTGTGGCAAGGGCAATGTCATGCGTGCTGGCACTCGCTGCGGCCCCACTACTATTTGTGATGCCCTTATGGGCGAGGGCCGTACCTTCCATTTCCTTCGCTGTGGCGAGGAGGGCGTCTATCTCTGGTGTGGGTGTGGAGTCAAAGAGGTCTAGCTTTGTGATGGCCTCTTGTGGGAGCGGGATGAGCGGATGCTCGGCTAATCCATCCTCTGGGGAGGGCGGAACGGCTTGAGCCATCGCACAAGCGCGTTCGGCTAGCTGGTCGAGTGCGTGTGTGGTGAGGTCATTGCCTGACACACTGGCAACACGCCCTTGATGAAAGACACGCAAGCTGAGGGAGAGCCCCTCTGCATGGCGGATGCCCTCCGCCTTGCCTTGCCGAATCATAGCAGAGCGGTTCTGGCTCCGCATAATGAGGGCATCAGCATGGTCCGCTCCGTGATGGCGCGCACGTGTGAGAGCATCGTGAAGGGGAGTGAGGAGGTCTGTCATGCCGCCTTCAAAGCGTTATGGAGGCTATCCAGCGTTGGAATGTTGCGTGCGGGCCCCATAGTGGTGAGGGTTGGTGCCCCTTCAAAGATGGTGCGTGCCATAGCGAGAACATCGCCCTCTGTCACAGCGTCAATCTTGCGGACAATCTCCTCTGTCGAGATGATGCGGTCATGAACCTGGATTTGCCGCGCAATTTGGGCGCAACGGCTGCCTGTACTTTCCAGCGACATGAGCAAAGAGGCTTTTAGCTGCGTGCGGGCGCGATTGAGCTCCTCATCATTGATGCCATGTTGCAGATTGCGTAGCTCAGCAAGGGCGGCGGGGATGAGCTCATCGGTTTTATCTGGCCCTGTCCCAGCATAAAGGCCGAACAAGCCGCTATCAGCAAAGGGGCTAGCGAAGGAATAGACGCTATAAACCAAACCGCGCCGCTCCCGGATTTCTTGGAACAAACGGGAGGACATGCCCCCACCGAGTAAGGTGGAGAGGACCATCGCGCTATAATAGCCTTGCTCCCGATAGCCAGGGGCGGGGAAGCCCATAAGGATATGCACTTGGTCTAGCTTGCGTTCTGTCTGCTTCATCCCCCCTTTATAATGGGCGGGAACGGCTTGCGGGGGCGTATGTGTGGGGAGGTCGGCAAAATGTTTGCGGACTAATGCGACCACCTCATCATGATGGAGATTCCCTGCTGCGGCGATGACCATATTTTGCGTGCTATAATGGCGGTGCATATAAGCCATTAAAGTGTCACGGCTCATAGTAGCGATGCCGTTTTCCGTCCCGAGGATGGGGCGGCCCATTGGTTGGTCGGGATAAGCACAATCCTGAAAATGGTCAAAAACGATGTCATCAGGCGTATCATTGGCTTGGCCAATTTCTTGCAGAATAACGCCCCGCTCACGTTCTACCTCCTCTGGGAGGAAGGTGCTGTGGGTGAGAATATCGCCGATGAGATCCACCCCTAAAGGGAGGTCATTTTTAAGGAGCTTGACGTAATAAGCAGTATTTTCGCGCGCCGTATAGGCGTTGATATACCCGCCGACATTCTCAATCTCCTCGGCAATGCGGATGGCAGAGCGGCGTTGTGTGCCCTTAAAGGCCATATGCTCAAGGAAGTGAGCCGCCCCGTTTGTCTCTGCCTCCTCATGACGGCTGCCAGCGGCAACATAGGCCCCAAAAGAGACCGTCTCGACCCGTTCCATCCGCTCTGTGACGATGTTGAGGCCATTATCAAGAGTTGTACGTTTGATTTGTTCGTTCATGCAGTTTCGTGATGGTCCATGCGTGTAAAAGAATGGGATATGCGCACTTTAACGGCCCCGATGAGCGCGCACAGCCGCTTTGACCTTGTCTATATCGTTTGGCAGGACGTCATAACGCTCCTTACGAGAGAACAAGTCGGCCAGATGAGGGGGAAGGGCTGGGTGAATCCCCGTTGCTTTTTTCACCGCATCGGGGAACTTTGCTGGATGCGCCGTGGCAGCGGCAACCATCGGCACGCCTGCCTCGCGGAAGCGTTTACCCGCAGCAAGGCCGATGGCCGTGTGAGGGTCCGCTAGATAATGGCTGCTTTTATAAAGTGCGCGCATAGTCTCGGCAGTGTGCTCATCATCCAAGGCCATGCCAGAAAAGATCTCCCGAATTTGCTCCCACGCATCATGGGGGACCGCCATGCACCCGGTTTGGCGGAACTCCGTCATAATAGCGCGGCAGCGGTTGGAATCCCGGCCTAGCATCTCAAACAATAACCGCTCGAAATTGGAGGAGACTTGAATATCCATCGAGGGTGAGAGGCTCGGCTCCACCTTGCGCTTGGTCATGTCGTTATTGAGGAGGAAGCGCGTGAGAATGTCATTACGGTTGGAGCCAACGCAGAGATGCTCAATGGGTAGGCCCATCTGGCTGGCGACCCATGCGGCGAGAATATTGCCAAAATTACCCGTCGGCACAGCAAAGGAGACAGGCCTATCCGGCCCACCAAGGGCGAGGGCTGCATGTACATAATAGGGGATTTGTGCGGCAATCCGTGCCCAGTTGATGGAATTAACAGCCGAGAGCGAACATTCCTGACGGAAGGTCTCATCAGCAAACATGGCTTTCACCATATCCTGACAATCATCAAAATCGCCCTCTATGGCGATGTTGAGGACGTTATCCTCCAACACGGTGGTCATTTGCCGCCGCTGGACCTCGGATGTCCGATTATGGGGGTGGAGGATGATGATGGAGATATGCTCTCGCCCGCGGAAGGCCTCAATCGCGGCAGAGCCTGTATCGCCAGAAGTAGCCCCAACGATGGTTACATGGTGGTTGCGTTGCTTCAACACATATTCAAAAAGGCGGCCAAGCATCTGCATGGCCATATCTTTAAAAGCGAGGGTAGGGCCGTGGAATAATTCTAGCGAGAACAGCCCGTCATCCACCTCAACTAACGGGGTAACAGCGGCATGGTCGAAGGTGTCATAAACCTCCCGCGCCATTGTGCGGAGTGTATCGCGGTCTATGCTGCCTTCGGTAAAGAGGCCGATGACCTCTGCAGCAAGGTCAGCATAAGGGAGGGCACGCCAGCTTGTTAAGGTCTCACGCGGGATGTGGGGCCAATGGTCGGGCATATATAGCCCGCCATCATCGGCCAATCCGCTGAGAAGGATATCGGAAAAATCAGGAGCAGCGGCATCTAATGTGCCGCGAGTAGATCGATAACGCATGGAACCTCTATAACACTGAAATGCCATTAGGGCAGAGCAATTTCCAGAAGATGATAATGGCTATCTGCTGCTGTTGGGCCAAGCAGGACCGCCAAATGGCGTTGTGGGCTGGTTTTATCCTTTAAAACAGTGAGGGCTTGGGCATCATAAAGCCGGTCATCATGGAGGAGACGCAGCGGGATTCGGTCTGGCCCAAAGGCGAGGAGGTCGCCATGCTCAATATCAGCCATATAAAGCACATCGTGGCTATCTATCGTTAGGCCACCAAGGCTAGGGGTGCGCCGCCAATTCGCCATGCCCTCAATGCGTTCAGCTGGGCCGAGGCTCGGGTCGGTGAGTAGGTTTGTACCAATGCGATAAAGCGGCCCTGTTGGAGCCTGATAAAAAAGCCATTGGCGGTTGTGATCTAAAGCGAGGAAGCGGATATTCCCGCCTGTCTCTGCTTGGCCGCTAGCGGTGGTAACAGGCTGCCCCCGGCGCATAAGAGGGCCGTGCCCGCTCAAGGTAGGGGAGCCTTCTAACAGCCGTTGCATTTTGCCTGTTTTTAGGTCGATGATGATAAAGGCCGGGACGCCATCATCAGCAAGAATGGCGGTATCATGCGCAATACGCATCGCTGCGATATGGCTACCCGTTGTGAGAACTTTTGTAATGCTAATATGATTAAGAATAACACCAGTATCAGGCGCGAGATTGAGGAGCTCTGGCTTAGGGGCTGGGGCTACAGCCCATAAGCCTTGTGCTGTAGCGGTGACGGCACTGAGGGGGGGAAGCTCATCCATGAGGGTGGTGAGGCGGCCATCAACGGGGTCTAAGCGGTAGAGCTTGCCTGTTTTGTCTAACGTAAAGGGAGCCCCAGCGGGGAGGGCTGTGAGCACAGGGGCGAGCGGTTGGCTGAGGGGGAACTCCTTTACCACCTGCGCAGGCGTGGGAACATCCCGCCAAGGGCGGTCCGCATGTGCGGCAGTACTCACGCCCAAGAGGGTGGCAGGGAGGATTAAGGCTGAGGCCAGAAGGCGAGAGAAACAGACTTTCATAACGGGTATTTTGAGGCTTCCTGTCATTTTTGCAAGTAGTGTTCCGCTAAGGTTTCATTTTCGCATGAGCTTTTGGGGAAGGTAAGGCAAGGCAATGCCGAGGAAAACACCCATAAGTGGCGCGCTAAAGCCCCAGAGAAAAAGGCCATCTAGCCCTGCAAGGCGATAGCTTAGGGCTAAGGCGATGAAAGGGCCTGCGATATAGCAGGAGCGTTGCCATGGGGTAGAGCGTGGAAGATGGCATGGGTTCTGCCGCCTATGGGGAGGCAGGCTGTTGAGATAACATAGCCCAATGAATCCCCATAGGGGGAGGAGTATCAGGAGGGTTATCATCGTTTTGGTCCTACGATAGCGCGTTTTTTGGCATAATGAGGATGGTAAAGAAGGGCCAATAGGCACGCCCCTCCCAGACAGGCAGCAAGAGCATCAACGCTAAGAAAAAGAGCTGGGCGGCCTGTATGGAAGGGACGAGTGGCAAGGTCTAGCCCGCTTGTGCCAAGGCCTAAGAGCATCAACATCATCAATAAATGGCGGGCAGCATGGCGGCTTATCAAGGCGTAAAGAAGTGAGACACCCCATAAGGTGAAGAAAAGCCCTTCCTCCCATAAGGTGGGGGGGAGGGGGGCAGGGAGCCGTGTACTCCAGAAAAGAGCAAGGGTGGCGAGGGGTAAGCCGAATATTGTCGCCATGCTCACCGCGCGATAGAGCCGTTGCTGAATATGCTGACTGTAAGTGATGGCGTGATGATGGCAGAGGTGATTTTGCTCCGATTGTAAGAACAACCTCATGCCAGAGCCGATAATTAAGCACCCTAAAAGGCCAGTGAGCCCATAAAGACAACGTGTGACGAACCCCGCCCAGCGCAGGTTATGCACCCCGAGGAAAACGCTATGTAGAGTAGGGCATAAATTGTGAGGGGGAAGGCGCGGGCGTGAAGCTGTTATGGCTTGGCGGTAAAGGCAGAAATGCAGTGTATCAGGGGCATATAAGGCGAGCTCTTTGCCCGCAAGCATGAAGAAGCCATCGCCCTCATCACCCCATTGCTGTTGTGCGTTTTGGGCTAATTTGGTGATGAGTGCATCAGAGATAGGGGGTGATGTCTGACTATGGGCCTGATGGCGGTTTGCAGGTCGTGCTGTGTGGGAGGGCGGATTGATAAAATGAAGGAGTTTTTGGGATTGCAGCACAAGGCCAGAGCCCCCCACGATGAAAAGAATTGGTATGCTGAGCGTTCCCCCAAGGAGGTGGAGGTCCAACCATTGGCGATGGCGTGCCGCATGAGGGCGGAAAAGGAGCAAGTCAGGGAGAAAGCGGCGGAGTTGAAGCCATAAACCGCTGATGAGGGCTACCATCAAGGTCAAGCCAGCTAAGGCAGTGAGACATTGTCCCCACGGCGTAGGAAGATACAGGCTGCTATGGAGGGTGGTGAAAAAGGAGCCCCCGACAACATCCGATGTGAGGAGAGGCAAGCCGGTATCGGCAGCAAGCGCAGGGCCGCGGAAAATATGGCCATCATAATGCCATAGGCGGAAAACAGGGTCTCGTTGTGAGGGCAGTTTTAAAAAGGCGAACTGGCCTTTATCAAGCTGGGCTTTAAGCTGATGGCTTGCCTCTATAAGGCCGGTTTGGCTCATGAGAGGGGAGGAGGGGCGCAAGGCTGCCTCTGGCTGCATCCAGTTTTGGACTTCTGGCCCAAAGCAAGCAAGGCTCCCTGTAAAGCAGAGGATGAATAAAAAGACCCCAAAGGGAAAGCCAACCCAACGGTGGATAACGCGCAAAATGGTGCGGAGCCTAGGGGACATAGGGGTGCGACAACATATGAATGAGAATTGTTCGCATCTTTAATGAGCTTTCTAAACGCTGTAAATGGCGGTGAGAAAGATTGTTAAATGTCGGCAACAGAGGGAGGGGGAAGGTGAGAGTGCTGATAAAGAATCATTGCGAATAATTTTCATTTACATATAAACAGCACTCCCTGGCTCCCTTATTTAGGATGATTGAAGAGATGGTGTCTCTATTTCGTATGTCTTATAAAACTGTTGGTTTATGGGGATTGGTGGTTGGGAGTAGCGTGGCAAGCACACCTTTATGGGCTGCGGAATCATCTCACTATGCTCCTGTTGGTAAAGGAAAGAGTGACGCACAACACCCTTCTTCCAAAGTGGCGAAAGCGAACCTAAAACAGCAACACCCTCCACAAGAGACGATCATCGTTAAAGCGCGGCGGCGTGAGCGGATGGAGGTTCAGCTTGGGGGGCAAGCTGGTGTGTTGGGGACTAAAAAGGGGTTAGACCTCCCCTTTAACCTCCGCAGCTATACCTCCAGCATGATTTTGAATCAGCAATCACAGACATTAGGTCAGGTTTTGGAGAATGACCCCTCCGTACGGACAACCTATGGCTACGGCAATTTCTCGGAAGTATTCATCATTCGTGGTCTGCCTATTTATGGGGATGATGTTGCCATTAATGGGCTTTATGGCATTACCCCGCGCCAGCTTGTCTCACCGCAGCTTTATGATTCTGTGCAGGTGATGAATGGGGCGAATGCCTTCCTCAATGGGGCGGCTCCCGGTGGGACCTCTATTGGTGGGAATATCAATCTTCAATTCAAACATGCCGGGAAAGACCCGCTATTACGCGTGACAGGCGATTATACCGGGACAGGCCAAGGCGGCGGTAATGTGGATATGAGCCGGCGGTTTGGGGAAAGTCAGCAATTTGGTGTTCGCTTTAATGCTGCTGGAATGGACGGGCAGACCTCCATCCACGGGGAGCGGCGACATTCCGTGGCATTAGGGTTGGATACGGATTGGCATAATGAGGCAGAGACAACCCGCATTACGATGGATATTAACTACCAGAATCAGAACGTCCAGCAGGGGCGCGGTGGGGTTTTGTTATCATCTGCCTTAACCTCTGTCCCCAAACCAACGGCACCGTCTCATAATTGGGGCCAGCGTTGGAGCTATGAAGACATGCATTATGTCTTTGGGATGGTGAATGTAGAGCATGACCTTAACAAGCACATCACGCTTTACGGAGCGTTTGGCGGGTTAACAGGGAAAGAGGAAGGGAATTATAGCTCTCTCACCGTGACGAACGCCCAAACAGGGGCGGGGACAGATGGCTTCCTTTATGTGCCGTATCAGGAGACGAATGAGAGTACGCGTGGCGGGGCGCGTGTGCATGTTAATACCGGGCCATTAAAGCATGAGATTAATCTTGGGGCATCCAGCTTGTGGAATGAGGTTGCACGCGCATGGGGTTTTGGGAAGTCGAGTGCGAGCAACCTCTATGCGCCGATTTATTCGCCTTTGCCAGCGACGACCTTAACAGGGGGGAATGTTCATCATCCTAAAAGAGATATGATGACACGGCTTTATAGCGTGTTCTTCTCCGATACTGTGTCCTTCTGGCATGACCGCATCGCGCTGACAGGGGGCTTCCGTTATCAGAACATTATGACAAAATCCTACGGCTATAAGCAGGTTTTGACGGACCATTATGACCGTGATGCCATCACCCCTGTGGTAGGGCTTGTCATCCATATGACAAAACATTCCTCCTTTTATTTTAACCGTGTTGAAGGGTTGGCGCCGGGCCCACAGGCAACAGGGGCGAATATTGTTAATATGGGCCAGCTCTTTGCCCCAGTGCGGACAGTGCAATATGAGTTCGGCGGGAAGTACGATATTGGACGGTTTAGCGCGTCTTTAGCTTTTTACCGCTTAACGCAGCCTAATAGCTATGTCCGCCCTTATGGCAATACAGGGCAAGGTATTTTCACCGTGGATGGAGAGCAGCGTAACCAAGGGATTGAGTTCAATATCAATGGGGAAATTATCAAGGGCCTGCGCTTTAATGGGGGAACGGCCCTCATTGATGCCAAACAGATGAAAGGAACCTATGAAGGGCAACGGGCCATCGGGGTGCCCGGTTATACGATCAATGGGAATATAGAATATGACATCCCTTTTGCTAAAGGGCTGACCTTAACGGGGCGCGTGATTCATACTGGCCATCAATGGGCGAATGCACAGAACACACAGCGTATTGCCAACTGGACGACTTACGACCTCGGCGGGCGATATACGTTCTTGATGACGCGTAAACAGCCTATGACATTACGCTTTGGTGTAGAGAACCTGACCAATAGCCATTATTGGGCATCCTCTTATGGTGGCTATCTGACAGAGGGGCTACCGCGGACCTTTAAAGCCTCGTTGACGATGGATTTATAAGACCAGCTTATGGAAAAGGACCATGCAGTAAAATGGCATGGTCCTTTTTAAGGGGCGGGTAAAGCTAGGTTGGTGGCTCTGCTGTTTGATGGAGGGTGTTGATTAACGCAGCCGCCAAGGCTTCTTCCTGCGCTGGGGAGGTGAGTTTATGGCCCGTTGCATCAGTGATGTAAAAGACATCCACCGCGCGTAGCCCATAGGTCATAATATGGGCGGAGGAGATATGCAGCTTCATCCGGCTGAGCGTGGCTGTGATGTTGTGCAGAAGAGCAGGCCGGTCCCGCCCATTGACCTCCACAATACTACAGCTTTCTGAGGCTTCATTATCAATAAGTACTTGCGAGGGGATATGCAGGGCCTCTAGCCGCCGTGTAAGCGGGAATTGCGCTGCCTTGAGCGTCTCGCTGAGGTCAATCTCACCATGAATGGCTTGGATGACCGTCTCACGCAAGCGGTCCAGATGCTCTTCCTCTATAAAGGCTTCCCCATAGGGGTCTTGGAACCAGAATGTATCGAGCACCATATTGCCGTTAAGCGTATGGATGCGCGCATCGGCAATGGAAGCCCCACATAACGCTAACGCCCCTGTAATGCGGGAGAATAGCCCCGGTTGATCCTTACAAAAAACAGTTAGCTCTGTAATGCCGCGCTCTGGTAGGGGGGCGATATCTAAGAGGATGGCATCATCCCGCCCTTCGGCACGATAGCGGCTAACAAGCCGTGCATGGCGGAGCTGGCTATCTCCATCAAAGCCGAGCCAATAGCCCGGGCGGCCTAACTTGATGAAATGAGCAATATCAGCAGGGGTCATGCCTTCTGCCTGCAATGCCTCTTGGACAAAGATTTTATTTTGCTCTACGCGTTCATCATCTTCTTGGGCTTGTAATCCACCCTCTAAGACATCAGCTATACGGCTATAGAGGCGGCCAAGGAGAGTCGCCTTCCACGCATTCCATGCGTGTGGGCCAACGGCGCGAATATCAATAATGCTGAGGAGCAATAAAAGCCGGAGCCGCTTGGGGGACTGGATAATATCGGCTAGGTCTAAGATGGTTTGTGGGTCATCAATATCCCGGCTAAAGGCGGTGCGGGAGAGAAGTAAATGATGCAGCACAAGCCATGAGACTGTATCGTTATCGCTAGCAGAGAGACCAAGTTGTTGGCAAATGCGTGTAGCAATTTGTGCGCCAATTTCGGAATGTCCGCCCCCACGTCCTTTGCCAATATCGTGCAATAAGGCTGCGAGATAAAGGATTGTCCTTTGGGTAATGGTGCGGGCAATTTTATAAGCAAGAGGAAGCTCATCAGCCATTTGCCCTTGCTCAATTAGCCGTAAAATACGGATAGATTCAATGATGTGGGCATCAACACTATAAAGGTGATAGCCGTCAAATTGTGTCCGCCCTAAAATGCGAGACCAGCCGGGGAGGAAGTGTGAGAGTATCCCCGTCTCATTAAGCAAAGGCAGCCAGAAGGTGCGCTCTTTTATTGCCTCATGAGTAGGGGCGTCTGCTGGGGCATGGGCCTCTTTTAATGGGTCGCACAGGAGCTTTAAAAAGAGGGAGGCAGCCTCTGCGTTTTCGCGTAGGGCCGCGCTATGGCGTTCAAAGCGGATGAGTTGCTGTAGGGCTGTTGGATGAAGGGTGAGCTGATGGCGGCGGGCACAATCAAGAAAACGGAAAACCGTCACCGGCTCTTTAACCAAAGCGAGAGGGTTCGGCAGGCTAAGATAGCCATCAATACGTTTAAAAGCCTCAGGCCCGGCCTCAATATGCGGGGGGCTTTGCTGGATTTGATGGCGTAGATAGAGAATGAGAGCCGGTTGGAAAACATGCGATAGCCGCATCACCGCGCGTGCCATGAGGAAATGATGCCGCATAAAGCGGTCCACCCCACGTTGATGGCCATGATTACCATAACGCATCCGCGCGCCAATAATGGGCTGGACGTCAAACGTTAGCCGTTCTTCATTACGGCCGGTGATGTAATGGAGGTGAAGGCGGACTGTCCAAAAGAAGTTCCATAAAATGCGGGTACGGGCGACCTCACGCTTTGTGAGTAAGCCTAATAAGGTGCTGATAGGCGCAAGACCGCGTGCATGTTGGCGGGTGGATTGCTCTGGTATATCATAGCCAAGAGCTGCATGGCCTATCCAGTTTAGGACTTGTAGGTCCCGCAATCCCCCTTTGCCTTCTTTAATATGGGGCTCGACAAGGTATGGGGTATCACCAAAAGCGAGGTGACGCTCCTCTCGCTGAGCGATGGCCCCGCGGATGAATTTTTTAAGCGAGGGGCCTTTAAGGTAGATATCATGCTGTTTGCGTAATGTATGGGCCAAAGCGGTTTGGCCATAAAGAGGACGAATATCTAAGAGGGTGGTGCAGGCTGTTTGGTCGGTTTTAGCCATCTCCATTGCGCTCTCTATGGTGCGGGTCGCATGGCCAACGCGCAAGCCAAGGTCCCAAAGCGTATAGAGGACATATTCAATAGATTTGATGAGATCGGCTGAAGGGGGCGTCTGGGTGAGAAAGAGGAGGTCCACATCGCTAAAAGGTGCCATAAGGGCCGCCCCATATCCCCCTGTCGCACAAAGGCAGAAGGCTTCACTATGTGCAGGCTGTTCCGTCTCAGAGCCGGGGAGGCCTGCATAACGGGCGAGTGTCTCGATAATATGGTCCATCAAAAGAGCGAGGTTACGGGCTGTTTCGACCCCGTTTTTCTCGCGTTGCTCAAAGGCTTGGCGGATATGCTCACGCCGTGTCCCAAGCTCTGTCCGCAAACGTGTGAGGGCTTCCTCCCTTGGGATGAGGGGCTGATAGGACGATGGGGGGGCGGAGGTGTAAGGCGTGTTGGTCATAGGGCATTCCCATCTATCGGGGCGGTGGGCCGGGGGGTGGTCATGAGGCTGCACTCTCATCATGCGGCGTGTTGGCGGTGGGGTGCCCTTCAAGCAAGGTTTTTAACTGATAAAGGACGTTATGGGCCTCTCGTGGGGAGAGGGAGTCTGGGTCTAGTTCTTTTAGCGTATGCTCTATGGTGTCTAGCGCGGTGGGTGGTAACGCTGGTTGGGGAGAGGGGTCTTGTTGCTCAAAAAGGGGAAGGGAGGCGGCATGGTGGTTGCTTCTGTGGTCTTCTTCTAAACGGGTTAGAAGCGTACGGGCGCGTTGGATAATAGTAGTCGGTATTCCCGCTAATTTTGCAACATGCAGTCCCCAGCTTTTTTGTGCGAGTCCGGGATGGACTTCATGTTGGAAGATGACCTCTCCCTTCCATTCCCGCACGGCCATTGTATAGGCCCCAAGGCGGGGGAGTGTGTCCAGTAATGCGCCAAGCTCATGATAATGCGTGGCAAAGATGGTGCGGCAGCGTAATTGGGAATGGAGAGCCTCTAACGTTGCCCATGCGATGGAAAGCCCATCCAGCGTTGAGGTGCCACGACCAATTTCATCCACCACGACCAGGGAGCGCGGCCCCGCTTGGTTGAGGATAGCGGCAGTCTCAGTCATTTCCACCATAAAGGTGGAGCGGCCACGCGCGAGGTCATCAGCGGCTCCAACGCGGGAGAAGAGACGGTCCACAATCCCAATTTTGGCCTCTTGAGCAGGGAGGGGGAGGCCGGCTTGGGCAAGAATGACCGCTAGAGCATTTTGGCGGAGGAAGGTCGATTTCCCCGCCATGTTAGGCCCGGTGAGTAAGATAGCGTGCTTCTCTGGCGGTAGGGCGCAATCATTCGCGATGAAGGGGCTATTATGGGCGGGGTTATCCTGCAAAGCCGCTTCCACCACAGGGTGACGGCAGGCATGGAGGCTGAAATCCTGCCCCTCGGTCATGACCGGGCGGCACCATGAGCCGCGTGCCATGAGAGTAGCGCATGAGAGCAGAACATCCAGCTCGGCCAAAGCAAGGCCGATTTCATCAAGGGCAGGGGTGTTTAGGCATTGCTGGGCGAGGTCGGTAAAGAGGTGGCGTTCTAATTGGTCTGCTTTTTCAGATGCTTCTAAAATAGCTTGATTAAGGGATGTGAGTTCTTCGTTGGAGAAACGCGCGAGGCTTGCCGTCCCTTGGCGGAAGCTTAACTCCTCATGCTGGCGTAAGCTACGACCGGCCGCCGTGGGGACCTCAATAACATAACCAAGTTGATTGTGATGGCGGATACGCAAGCTCGTTATGTTGTAATGCTCTGCCAAACGTACTTGAAGCTGAGCCACCAAACGGCGACTATTATCGCGGAGGTCCCGTTGATGGTCTAATTCCGCATCAAAGCCGGGGGCGATGACCCCGCCATCCTCAATCTTGGCGGGGAGGTCCGGGTTTAGCGCAGCGTCTAAGCGTTCAAGTAAGGTATCAGCACGGCCATAAAGACTTGCCCCGATTTGGCGGATGCGAGCGGGCATTGCGTCTGTTGCGAAAGCTTTAAGGGCCTCTGTAATCAGGTTAGCCGCCCTGAGCGTATCGCGGAGTGCTGCAAGGTCCCGTGGGAGGGGGCGTCCGCTAGAGATACGCCCTAAAGCACGCGCTGAATCAGGTGCCTGTTTGAGGATGTCGCGTAACGTAGTGGCAAGCTGAAGGTGTTGATGCAGCCAATCCCACCCCTCTTGTCGTTGCGTGATGAGGGTGAGGTCTGTGCTAGGGCTGCTAAGCCATGAGGCGAGCAGACGCGTCCCCGCTGCCATTGTGGTATGGTTAACACTGCTAAAAAGAGTGTGTTTTGTCCCGCCATCGCGGGATTGGAGAATATCAAGGCTGCTGCGTGTAGCAGGGTCTAGCCCCATGATGGTGTCTAAACCATGGTCGATGGGTGGGGCTAAGCGGGGGAGGCCGCCAGCCTGACTACGGCGGACATAATTTAGCAATACCGCACAAGCTATGCTTTGCTCTGTACTGAAATCCCCTAACGAATCTATTTGAGCAACGTGATAAGCCTCTTTTATCGTGCGCTCTGCTGCGGCTTGGTCTGGGCAGGCCGTGGAGGGGGTGAGAAGGCCAGCATAATCAGCAGGGATGAGGGATGGCTCAGCTACAATCTCGGAGGGGGCGAGGCGGGCAAGAAGTTCCGCTAGCGTATCGCGTTTGAGGCTAAGCATTTCCAACGTGCCGGTGGAAATATCAATCCACGCTGCGCCAAGCTGCTCTTTACGGCGTTTATCAGGGGCAATAACGGCAAGGAGGGTGTTAGCCCGCCCAGCTTCTAGGAGTTCATCCTCTGTGAGGGTGCCGGGAGTTATAACACGGATAATCTCGCGCCGGAGCGGGCCTTTTTGGCCTTTACTTGGGGTTTCTGTCTGCTCGGCAACAGCAACGCGAAAGCCACGGCGGATGAGGCGGGAGAGGTAAATCTGCGCCGTGCCAACAGGGACGCCGCACATAGGGATAGGGGCATCATCATGCATACCGCGCTGGGTGAGGGTGATGTCCAAAGCCAGAGAGGCGGCTTCCGCATCACCGAAGAATAATTCGTAAAAATCCCCCATGCGGAAGAAAAGTAACGCGTCATGTTCTTGGTGTTTTAGGCTAAACCACTGCTCCATGGTCGGTGTGACCTTGCCCGTTTTTTGAGCGGGGATTGGGGGGATATGTGGTTTCTGGTCGACCATGCAGAGAAGGGAGCCCTAACGAATATGTAATAATTTGACTAGGTTAGCTAAGATTAACAAGGATTCAACCGCTAAAGCGACTATTTTCTTGCCCTAAAATGGGGAAAAGGCTGGGTATAGGGGGAGATATGATATATTCCCTCTTGTCATCACAGTATTGAGAACGGCATGGTGTGTTCATGAGTACTGCACCGCAAAATCCAATTTTATTTGATGATGTTCTGCCGATGGCCCAAGGATTGCTAGAGGCCGAATGTGATGAGATTGCTAACCTCGCCAATATCGCTGCTTTGTTGTTTGAGGCAATGGCTCAAGTAAATTGGGTTGGGTTTTACATGATGAAAGCCGGCGATCTTGTGCTTGGGCCTTTCCAAGGGCGGGTTGCTTGTACGCGGATTGCTGTTGGTAAAGGCGTGTGCGGCACAGCCGTAGCAGAGCGTGCGACCCAGCGCGTGGCGGATGTGCATACCTTTCCCGGTCATATTGCCTGCGATGGGGCCTCAGCCTCGGAGATTGTTATCCCGATTATGCGCGACGGGCAGGTCTATGGCGTGTTGGATATTGATAGCCCCGTGACGAATCGTTTTTCAGCAGATGACCAAGAGCAGCTTGAATCATTAGTCCGTTTGATAGAAGCGCATTTCGCTGGCTGAAGGCTTAGCGTTTTAAGCGTTGGAGGAGACGTGCGCGTAGCTCGGTGAGGTTTAAAACACCGAGGAGAAGGAGCAACCCCCCATAAAGGGCCGCACTGCTGCTGATGAGCAGCATCAACATCCCTAATTTGGGTAGGGCATGCCAGTTGGGGAGGTTAGGGGTAAAGAGGGCGGCTCCACCCCATGCCCACAGCCCCATCAGCACGCCTGCCCCTAGGATACGCCCCGCGCGCGTCAGGCTTGTCATGGTGGGGCGGAAGGAGTCTCGCCGCCATAACATCCAGCCGAGGGCGAGCATATTCACGAGTGCGGCTAAGGTGCTGGCAAGGGGCGGGGCAAGATGAGCTAATGTGCGGTAAAGGAGGAGATTGAGGGCGAGATTGAGCCCTAGCGTGACGAAACCGATACGCACAGGCGTTGTGGTATCGCCCTCAGCAAAAAAGGCCGGGGCTAATAATTTCACGATGATAAAAGCGGGCAGGCCAAGCGCATACATACGCAAAGCCGCTGCGGAGTTGTGAACATCACGGGGGGTGAAGTGCCCATAGCCAAATAGGGTTGCCATAATTTCTGGGGCGAGGCTGAATAGGCCAATCATTGCCGGTAGGCTAAGGAGCAGCGCGTAATCCAGAGCGCGGTTAAGGCTTGCTTGGAGGGCGGGGCGGTCATTGGCGGTGATATGGCGTGTAAAGAGGGGGAGAAGCGTTGTGCCTAACGCCGCCCCTAAGACGCCTAAAGGCAGCTGATTAACGCGGTCAGCAAAATAGAGCCACGAGATAGAGCCTGTGGGTAATAAGGTGGCGATGATGGTATCAATCGTGAGGTTGATTTGCGTTACGCCAGAGCCAATAAGCCCCGGCATCATACGGCGGAGTAAGCGTTTTATGTCGGCTGAAAGAGTGGGGCGGACCAAAGGGGGCATGACCCCGGCGCGTTTAGCGGCCCATAAAAGGCCAGCGAGTTGGACAATACCAGAGAGGGTAATGCCCCAAGCACTGGCTGGGGCGACGCTATGTTGCCCGCAATAAGCCCCGATTAAGATGGCCGCAATCCCAACAATATTGAAGCTGATATAAGCAGCAGAGGCCGCCGCAAAATGGCTGCGTGCATTGAGGATGCCCGCCACAAGGGCCGCGCCGCAAATCAGCACCGTATAGGGCATTGTAATGCGCGTGAGCTGGACTGCGAGGGTGAAACGCTCTGCCCCAGAATGGCGGAAGCCGGGGGCGATGAGGTTAATCACCCATGGCATGAAGATTTCAGCAAGGAGGGTGAGGAAGGTGAGCCATAGCAGCAATAAAGAGAAGGCTTGCCCTGCGAGTAAGAGAGCTTGCTTGCGGCCCTGCTCCTCATAACGTGCGGTAAAGAGCGGCACAAAGGCTGCGTTAAGCGCGCCCTCGCCAAATAAGCGGCGGAACATATTGGGCAGGCGGAAGGCGATTTGATACGCATCTTGCACCGCTCCCGCACCGAGGAACATAGCAAGGAGCTGGTCTCGCACAAGGCCGAGCAGGCGGGAGAGCATGGTCCACCCGCCAACAGTGAGGAGGTTCCGCAGCATAAATTAGCGGCGTTGTGCGCTTACCCGTTGGATTTCCTCCAACAGACGGGGGGCATGCGGGGTTGTGAGGGGGGTGAACCAGCGTTGTAAATGCCCCTCCCGATTGATAAGATATTTATAGAAGTTCCAACGCGGGCGGGAGAGGAAGCCGCCCTCCTTTGCTAACCATTGAAAGAGCGGAATCGCCGCATGTCCCTTGACGATGGATCGCGCGGCAAGGGGGAAACTCACACCATAACGCCGTTGGCAGAATTGCTTAATCTGCCCTGAATCCCCCGGCTCTTGCTGGCCAAAATCATTACTGGGAACGCCTAAGATGATAAGCCCATCCGGCGTAGAATGGCCCATCTCCCGCCAGAGTTGTTGGAGGCCCTCATATTGCTTGGTAAAACCACATTCTGATGCTGTATTGACGATTAAAACCGGACGCCCCCGCCATTGTGAGAGGTCAATCTCTCCCCCTTCAAGCGCGGGTAGTTTGAAATCATACAGGCTGGTCATGAGGGTATATCCTGAAAGCAGCATAAGGCCATAAGAGCCGGACTCGGGGCGGCATATTATTCAAAACAAGGAGGACGGTCCAATAATTCATCACGGGCTTGATGGGGGGTCAGCTCCCCGGAGAGTAAGCGGGTGATGACATTAATAATGGGCGTATCAATTTCAAAACGGCGGCCAAGTTCGCGTAGGGTTGGGGCGGTGAGAACGCCTTCTGCCACTGTATTGCGGCGGGCGAGGATGTCATCAATATTCTCGCCCTTACCCATTGCCACACCAAGGCTATAATTGCGTGAGCCCGCCCCCGTGGCAGTGAGGATGAGGTCTCCCATCCCAGCGAGGCCGTACATAGTGCGCCCTTGCCCGCCCATAGCTTCGACAAGGCGGGCGGTCTCGGCTAAAGCACGGGTAATGATGGCAGCACGGGCATTTTCTCCCATGCCTGCCCCCACACTAATGCCCGCCCCAATGGCGATGACATTTTTCGCAGCCCCAGCAAGTTGCACACCAAGCGGGTCCGTACTGGCATAAAGACGTAAGCTCGGTGTCGTGAGGGCCTGCGTAAGTTGTGCGCTTAATGCGGCATCCTCTGTAGCTAGCGTGGCCGCGCTGGGCATACCTTGGGCGACTTCGATAGCAAAATTGGGACCGGATAAAACCGCAGCAGGGCGGCCGGGCATGGTTTGGGCAAGGACCTCCAGCGGGAGGAGGAAGGTGCCTTGCTCCATCCCTTTGCAGCATGTGACGACAGGGACATGAGCAGCAAGCTGCTTTTGTAGTGCAAGGCTTGTATCACGCAGCCCCTGAGTGGGGACGACCAGCAACACAATATCCGCCTCGCTAGGCAATGAGCTGGAAATTGTAACGCTCTCGGGGACGGTCACTTGGGGGAGATGCGGCATGTTACGCGTCCCTGCGGGGACGGGGGTGCGCGTCCATAAGCTGACCGTAGCAATAGGGGCGAGGCTACAGGCGAGGGCGATTCCCCACGCTCCAGCCCCGATGACGGCAATGCGTGGCGGGGCAGTCATGATGATGGCTCCATTAACGAGGGGGAGGTTGAAGCAGAAGGATGAGCAGAAGGCGCACAGCGTTCGCTTAACGGCCAACGAGGGCGTGGGGCAAGGGCAATATCACCGGGTTGCTCACCTTGATATAGGCGTTCCAAAGCGGCCCAGCCAATCATGGCTGCATTATCGGTGCAGAAGCGCAAAGGCGGGGCAAGGAAGGCGATATGATGCTCTTGTGCAATGTTCTCTAAGCGTTGGCGCAGCGTTTGATTCGCAGCCACCCCACCCGCTACGACCAAAGCCGTGACAGGTGGGACCATAGCGAGAGCTTGCTTTACACGGTCTGTCATTACATCAGCGACAGCTTGCTGAAAGGATGCGGCAAGGTCTGCGGCGATGTGTCGAGGCAGAGCCTCTCGGCCAAAGGGTTCAAGATGGCGGGAGACGGCTGTTTTAAGCCCGGAGAAGGAGAAGTCACAGCCGGGGCGACCTTTGAGCGGGCGGGGCAGGGTGTAAGCGCGGGGGTTACCCTCTTTTGCCAGTGCCTCCAAAGCGGGGCCGCCGGGCCAGCCAAGGCCAAGCATCTTTGCAACTTTATCGAAGGCTTCCCCCGCAGAATCATCAATCGTACCGCCAAGACGGCGATATTGGCCGACGCCTTCCACAAGGATGCATTGGCAATGCCCCCCAGAGACTAACAAGGCTAAGTAAGGGAAGTTTGGTGCGGTTTCTTCTGGGCGGAGAGAGGCCGGTAGGCGTGGTGTGAGGATGTGCGCTTCAATATGATTAATGCTCATAAAGGGCTTCCCGCGCGCCATGGCTAGCCCCTTGGCGTAAGAGCTACCAACAATCAAACCGCCAATTAAACCGGGGCCTGTCGTGGCGGCAAAAAGGGCAATATCGCTAAGGGCTAGCCCTGCACGCTCTAAGGTGAGGTCCACAAGGCTGGGCAAAGCTTTAAGATGGGCACGGGCGGCAATTTCCGGCACGACCCCCCCTAAGGCTGCGTGGTCCTCTTGCGAGAGGACGCTTTCCCCCAACAAGGTGCCATGACTATCGAGAATCGCGCAGGCGGTATCATCGCAGGAGGTCTCAATAGCTAAGAGGGGGGTGAGGGAGGATAGGTCGGACATAGTGCCTTATTATGCCGGATTCTCCAGAAGCATGACACCCCTTAGAAAATCGGTTATGGAGGGCAGACCATGAATGCTTCTTCTTTTTCTTCCGCTTCGCTCCAAAAGGTCGCTGCTGAGGCAGCGCGCCGTTCGCACGCGCAAACCCCGCCGGACCGCCGTAAACTCCCCTTACGAGTGGGGACGCGGGCATCCCCACTGGCCCTTGTGCAAACGCGGCATTTTTTAACGCGGCTAACGCGATTTTGCCCCGTATTGCGGGATATGGGGGCTTTTAAAGAGGAGCAGATGCAAACCTCTGGCGACCTGAATCTAAAAGACAGGCTCGCTGAGATTGGCGGAAAAGGGCTGTTCTCTAAGGAAATTCATGAGCTTCTCGCTGTCGGTGGGATTGATTTTGCCGTCCATAGTCTCAAAGACCTTGAGACGCATCTCCCGCCGGGGCTTGTGCTAGCTTGTACGATGAAGCGTGAAGATGCGCGCGATGTCCTCATGCTACGTAAGCGTGGGGTAAAGGTGGACCCGGCCAAGCCGTTTGATTGCCTGCCAGAAGGGGCCTTAGTGGGCTGTGCGTCTGTACGGCGGCAGGCGCAGATGCTCCATGTCCGGCCAGACCTCCGCTTCACCCTTCTGCGTGGAAATGTGCAGACTCGCTTGGATAAGCTGGGTGCGGGGCAATGTGATGCCACCTTGTTGGCTTATGCGGGGCTAAAACGGTTAGGCATGGAGGACCGGATTGATGTTCCTCTCTCCCCCGAGGTGATGTTGCCTGCCTCTGGCCAAGGGATTGTCGGCGTTACCGTGCGCGAGAGCGATCATGAATTACGGGAGCTTCTCTCAGCTATTGAGGACCCGGAGGCCCGCGCTGTTGCAACGGCTGAGCGTGCTTTATTGGCAGAGCTTGATGGCTCGTGCCGGACCCCGATTGGGGGTTATGCCCAGTTGAAAGAAGGGCGGTTGCATCTCTCTGGCCTTGTGGCGAGTGAGGATGGCACCTTCTTGCTACGGCGTGAGTATGAGGGCCTCCCAGAGGATGCCGCGCGGATGGGGTATGAGCTTGCTTGTGAGCTAAGGCGCGATACACCACCGGCGATTTTTGCAAAGATTGTTCAATCATAAAGATGATGCGCCGGGTTGTTCTTATCACCCGGCCAGAGCCGGGCTTGCGGGAGACGCTTGCGCGTGTGCAGGCACAAGGTTGGCACGGTGTGGCAAGCCCTGTGATGCACATACAGCCCACCCCGCCTATTGCTGATTATCCCTGTCAGGCGATGTTGGTGACGAGTCGGCAGGCCCTCCCTTTTTTGGCGCATCAGAATCGAGAGCGTTTGGTCCTGACTGTGGGGGACGCCACAGCGCGTCATACGCGGGCGATGGGCTTTCAGTATGTCGAGGCCGCAAGTGGTGACCAAGAAGCGTTAGAGACTCTTTGCCAACAAAAAGGCTTGCGCGGGCCGAGCCTTGTTTTGGCATGTGGACGTGGGCGTGATGGCCAGCTTTATGGGGCAGGGCTAGTGCAGTCCTTGGGGGTGCAACGGCTCGAGGCGTATCATGTGCGGCCGGTTCCGTCTTTAAGTGATGCAGCCCTGAGGGCTCTTGCTCATGATGAAGTAGCGGCCATCTTCTTTTATTCGCGTGAGACGGTAACGCTTTTTATGGAGCTCTGCCCCGCAGAGCTACGCGCTGTATTACGCCATTGCCGTGCGCTTTGCTTGTCGGAGGCCATCGCAGCCCATGCCCGAAGCTATGATATATGGGGCGAGGTGGAGTTTGGGCCTCCTCTTACCCTTTTGGGCCACATATAGCGGCTATGGAGGGTAAAAGGAGGCCAAGAGGCTAGGCCTTCGGTGATTATGCTTCGCCTTCTGGCTCGGGGAAGTTTTGTTCCTGCTTTGCTTGCCATAGGGCTGCGAAATCAATCGGCTGGAGAACAACCGGCGGGAAGCCCCCATCACGCGTTACATCACTGATGATGGCGCGGGCGAAGGGGAAGAGCAAACGAGGGATTTCAACCAACAGAATCGGCTCAATCAGCTCTTGGGGTGGGTTCTCTAGCGTGATGATGGCGGCATAGGAGAGCTCTGCAATAAAGACGACAGGCCCAGCCGTTTGCTCACCCTCAGCAGGGGCCTCGGTGGCTTCTGCACGGATGATGAGCGTGACCTCATAGATGGATTGTTCTTCCTCAATCCGGCTGGCTTGGACATCAATATTCACACCTACTTGCGGTGGTGCTTGGAGGGAAGCAAAGGTCGCTGCCCCGCGGGGGACTTCAAAAGAGAGGTCCTTTGTATATTGCAGATTAATGGCCAAAGGCAGGGTTGGCGGGGTGTTATCTTGTGCAGCGGTCGGGCCGTTAGAAGCTGACATGGGGGTCATCCTTGCATGATGTAGAGAGTAGGTTCGTAAAAATGATGTAAGCATACTGTAGTGAAGTGACCTTCACCATGGGCAGAGGCGTCTATCTTCTTTTGCCGGTAGCATGTCTTGGAGACAGGGCCAAGCGAGGGAAACATCTTTTATTGGGGCTCCGATATGTTTATTTAGCGGGGGTAAAAGCATCTCCTTTATATATGCATCATTTACGGGGATGTAATAGAGGCACTTGAGATTGTGGCGGGGGCGTCCTACCTTTGAGCTATTGTTGGGTGGGGTGTTGAGGCTCCTTCCTTATTAGGATGAATAATTTAGGACATAAAATGGCGGACTTCCCTTGGGACATTGTGATGTGGGCCGTGTTGGCTGTCATTATTGGCAGTGCCGTGTTTTTCGTATTAAGGCGGCGTATAGGGGCGCAGGCCTTCCGGCGGGAGACCATCTCCTCGCCCCGTCCGGCGCAGCTTCCTAAGCAACCGGGTGCGACAGATGCCCTCAAGCCGCCACCATTACCAAAGAGCGTAGGGCTAGAGCAAAAGGCAACAGAGTACGGCCTCCCAGCGGAGGGAACAGCTCTTGCACAATCTCTGGCGCGAGTCGGTAGCGTAGTGAATGGCTTCTCAGCAGATTATTTTCTTAAAAATGCGGAAGATATGTTTGCGCGCACCGTTAAAGCCTTTGCCTGTGCTGATAAAGCTGTGTTGAAGTCTGTGCTTGCTCCTGCGGTTTTAGAGTCTTTTACAAAGGTTTTGGATGAGCGTGCCGAGCGGCATGAGCGTGTGCATCTGGAGCTAAGGCAGATTGAGCGGCTGGATTATGTCTCCATTACTGGTGTGGAGGTAGGGGAAGGCCCGTGCCAGATAGGGGTAAGAATTGTCTCATGGCAGGTGAGTTATTGCCGCGATGAGAAGGATGTTATCGTAGAGGGAACAGAAGCTCTCACGGAGTTCCGTGACCGTTGGGTGTTTGAGCCTAAAGTGAATGGGCAATGGATGATTGTTGCTACACAAGCTGACTAAGAGGTTCCTTCTGCGCTAAAGGGCCTCCCTGCGGGGCGTAATGCTAAGAAACTAGCGTCTATTAGACTGGGTTATGGTGTGTTCGTATGGCAAAGCATTATTCTCCGTTAGTATGTTTGGTAATGGTCCCACTTTGCATAGCACTAGCGGGGTGTATGCCGGGTTTGCCTTCTGCGCAGATGGATGTAAAACCCGCCGATTATAGCCAGCTCTCCGGTTGGGAGCGGGAGGATCATCTCCAGCTTTTTAAGATGCTAGCGGAGGAGTGTCAGCGTATAGACCACCTACCTGCCGGGACGTTCCTTGGTGGGGCGAGTACGTTGCCGTCTGGTAAGAATGTGGAGGAATGGAAGGGTGTTTGTACCGCTGTAAAAACGGGGGCAGTCGACCAGCCAGCGCAGGCACGGCAGTTCTTTGAGGCATGGTTTCAGCCTTACCTGATTACAAAACAGGCTTTCTATACTGGGTATTATGATCCAGAGGTCCCCGCATCCCTTACAAAAGGGGGAGAGTATCAGGTTCCGCTCTATCGCCGTCCAGCGGATTTGCTTCATGGTCGTAATGCGGCAGGTGAGTTAGAGTTCGGCCACTGGGTTGATGCTGTTTTCCGCCCGTATGATGACCGCGCCACGATTAATGCAGGTTCGTTAGAGGGAAAAGGATTGGAACTTGCATGGTTGAAAAGCCCTGTGGACCTTCTTTTTCTACAAACGCAAGGCTCTGGCCGTTTGAGACTACCTGATGGTGGGGAGTTATTTGTCGGATATGATGGGCGCAATGGTCGGCCTTATGTCCCAGTCGGTCGTATTTTAGTGCGCCGTGGCGCGATGCGTGCAGAAGATGTTAGCGTCAAAACCATCCGGGCATGGTTGGAGGCTCATCCAGACCAAGTAAAATCGGTCTTAGAATCCAATCCAAGCTACGTCTTTTTCCGTTCGGTGGAGCGTAAAGCGGGGGAAGGACCTGTAGGCGGATTTGGTATTGCTCTGCAAGCACAACGCTCTTTGGCTATTGATAGGCATTTTGTAAGTTATGGTATGCCCGTTTGGGTGGAGATAAATGATAAAGGCCGTGATGGGCAGGCTGTTTCATGGGCGCATATGACCTTTGCTCAAGATTCGGGGAGCGATATACGCGGGGCAGGTCGTGGGGACCTCTTCCTTGGGGAAGGGGAGAAAGCTGCCACGATTGCAGGGGATATGAAGGTATATGGCCGGATGTTTGTCTTAGCCCCGCGCCTCTCTTTGCCTAACGCACCGAATGTGGGTGCTAGCACAGCCTCTGCCAGTGGGGGACAGACGGCCAAATGATACGTGCGCGTCGCGAGACGCTAGGAGAACATGCTTTAATCCGGGGTGATTGCCTCAGCGTGATGCGGCGTATGCCTATAGGGAGTGTGGATGTCGTGGTGACATCGCCTCCTTATAACCTTGGTCTTGCCTATCGCAGTTATAAAGATAGCCTCTCTGAAGAAAGCTATTTGGATTGGATGGAGCTTATCTGCCAAAAGATAGCCCGTGTTCTTAAAGAAGATGGTTCGTTCTTTCTTAATATTGCAGGCTCCTCCGCACAGCCTTGGTTACCTTTTGAGCTTATGGTCCGGCTGCGTGGTATCTTTGTGCTGCAAAATCATATTTCATGGGTCAAATCTATAGCCATTGGTGAGGTCACGCATGGGCATTTTAAGCCTGTAAACTCCCCGCGCTATGTTAATCGTAATCATGAACATATTTTTCACCTCACCAAACAAGGTGCAGTAGAGCTTGATAGGCTAGGGGCGGGGGTGCCCTTTACGGATAAGAGCAATATTCATCGCCGCCAACATCAAGAGGATAGGCGGTGTCGGGGGGATACATGGTTCATCCCTTACGAGACGGTACGGAGTCGTCACGCGCGGTATAGCCATCCCGGTATCTTTCCCGTTGCCTTGCCAGAGCGTTGTATTCGCCTGCATGGCTTGAGGCCTGATATGATGGTATTAGACCCCTTTATGGGCACAGGCACCACCCTTATCGCCGCAGAGGCGTTAAAGGTGCGGTCCATCGGGATTGAAGCCGATACAACATATGTCCGCTTTGCGCGTAAGCGTCTGCGTGCGATGATAGAGCAAGGCCAAGAGGCGGATGTATGATGGAAGTGGGGCGGTAAGAGCGTGGCAAAGCGAGCATTAGGTGAGGATGAAGCCGCCCTTTGGCGTGCCGTGATGCAGGATGTCACGCCATTGCGCTCTCGTCAGGCTGTTAGGGCGGTGCGTCCGCCTAAGTCCCCTCATAAGCCAGAGTTAAAGCAAGAGGCGGGGGTAGAAACGCGGGCGCAGCCTGCCCCAATGGTGATGATGCAGCTTGCCGTATCGCCAGCTAAACCGCTCATCAAACCTCGGCCTGTGCCGCATGTGGGGGTGAGGGCGGCTGGGTTGGATGATACACAATGGCGGCGTCTCTCACGGGGGCAATTACGCGTTGATGCACGGCTCGATTTACATGGCTATATCGTGCAAGAGGCTTTTGAGGCGTTCCATCGGTTTATGCAACGCGGCCGCGTGATGGGGTGGCGATGTGTGGAAATTGTTACAGGGCTAGGCAGCGGGGCGCGCGGCGGAACCATACGTCAGGAATTGCCCTTGTGGTTGCAGCGCGGTGATATTGCGCCCATGGTGTTGGGGGTTGTTCATAGTCATCGTGGGAATCAGGGGGCTTTGAGGGTTTTATTACGGAAAAAGCGTTAGTTGACGAGAAAGATGTTATTTACCCTTGGATAAGGGCTTAGGCTCTTTTATAGATAGCGTAACGCGAATGATTATTAATTGAGGCATAAAGTCCAGACCATCGAGCAGAAGCAACGATGGGCCGGCGTCTCTAGCGGATAAAGGCGTAATAATGATGGTCTCACTCAAAAGCTTCTTTAATCCTGTAGGGTTAACAGTAGCCATGCTGGCGGGGGCTATGCTTCCGTTATCAGCACAGGCGAAGGATGTGCGTGATATTACGGGCGAGGTTGTCTCTGTCCCGGACCATCCGCAGCGGATTATCCTTGGTGAAGGACGGCTGATTTACGCGCTGGAGCCTTTAGAAGGCCGCCATTTGTTTGACCATATTGTGGGTTGGCAAGGGGAGTTCCGCGAGGCAGATACGCAGAATTATGAGCAAATGCTCAAAACCTTCCCAGAGGCGGCGCGTGTTGCAGTGATTGGCCGCACAACAGCCGATACGATTAGCCCAGAGAAGGTGCTAGACCTCCACCCAGACCTTGCCATTTTTAGCACAACAGGCCACGGGCCGGGGCAATCTGGCGATGTAACAGCGCGGCTTAGAGCAGCGCACATTCCTGTTTTATTTGTGGATTTCCGCCAAGACCCGGTAAAGACGACTGTGCCGAGTATGCTCATTTTAGGGCAAGCTCTTGGTCGTGAGGCCGAGGCCAAGGCCTATACAGATTTTTATGAAGAACGGTTAAAGGCTATTCGTTCGGTCGTGGAGACCATCCCAGAGGCACAAAAGCCGACTGTATTCATCAATATGCTAGCCGGGGCACGCCAAAGCTGCTGCCATACAGCTGGGCGTGGGAATATGGGTGCGTTTATTGAGGCCGCTGGTGGTCGTAATATCGCGGCATCTCTTTTGCCCGGTTATATTGGGGATGTCTCTGCCGAGATGGTTATCGCCCAAGACCCTGACGTGCTTATCTTGGATGGGACACGCGGCCCCGGCCATAGTGGTCCGGGCCTAAAGATGGGCTCTCAAGTCACGCCGGAGATGGCAGAAGCCTCATTAAATAGCCTCCTACAAGCCCCGGAGCTTGCAGGGTTGAAAGCGGTGCGGAATGGGCGTGCTTATGGCATTTGGCATACATTTTATGATAGCCCCTTCAATATCCTAGCGATTGAGGTCATGGCTAAGTGGTTTTACCCAGAGCGTTTTAAGGATTTAGATCCAGAGGCGGATCGTAGCCTTGTGCAGAGCCGCTTTACGGCTATGCCAAATAGCGGGACATATTGGATCAAGGCGCATGCCCAATAAGGATGTTATGAAAGACAGTGATGCTTCATCTGCGGAGATGACCCGTCTAGCCGCACGTTTGACGGGCATACAAACGGCCTACGCACAGCTTACGCGTCATAGGGTGGCTTTGTTGGGCATATTGGGTGGGTTGATACTGCTCTCATTATTGTTGGACTTCTCCTTAGGCCCAGCAGGGTTGGGGCCGCGCGCTTTAGTACATGCGCTCCTTAACCCCTCCTCCGGGACAAATGGTGTGATTGTCTGGCATATTCGTTTGCCTTACGCGCTTATGGCTATCCTTGTTGGGTGTGCTTTAGGCATTGCCGGTGGCGAGATGCAAACTGTGTTGGATAATCCATTGGCCAGCCCCTACACGCTTGGCGTGTCTGCGGCTGCGGCCTTTGGGGCATCTTTAGCGATTGTGCTGCATTGGCACATTCCTTATGTGCCAGAGACATGGATGGTCCCGCTAGAGGCCTTCTTATTTGCTGTTGGATCAGCTTGTTTGCTGGAGGTTGTGGCACGGGCACGGGGCCATTCCACCACGATGGTGGTTTTATTTGGTATTGCGCTTGTGTTTACCTTCCATGCTTTTGTGGCGTTGATGCAGTTCATTGCTGATGAGGATGCCCTACAAGACCTCGTTTTTTGGACAATGGGCAGTTTGACACGCGCTGATTGGGGGAAGATTAGCGTCATGGCGGTAGGCTGTGCGGTGGTCTTGCCTTTCTGCTTCCGTGCGGCCCCAGCTCTGACGGCTCTGCGTCTAGGCGAGGACCGTGCGGCGAGCTATGGGGTGGACGTTAAACGCTTGCGGATGATGTCTTTATTGCGGATTAGCATCCTCTCGGCCTTGGCGGTGTCCTTTGTGGGGACGATTGGGTTTGTCGGGCTGGTAGCCCCGCATATTGCACGGCGGCTTTTGGGGGAGGATCATCGTTTTTATCTTCCCGGTTCTGCTTTATGTGGGTGCTTGATAATGTCTCTTGCCTCCATCGCGGCAAAGAACATCATGCCGGGGGTTGTGATTCCTGTCGGGATTGTGACCTCCTTAGTGGGGATTCCTTTCTTCCTTGCTGTGGTTTTACGAAAGGGGGCGTAGATGCTGGAGATTGAGAGCCTTTGCGTCCATTATGGGCGGCGGGAAGTGCTACACCGTATGACATTGGCCCCCATGCAAGCAGGGCGTGTTACAGCCCTTTTGGGGCCGAACGGGTCGGGAAAATCGACCTTTATGCGCGGTATTGCGGGGCTTATTCGGGCAGAGGGGCGTATTCGCCTAGGGGGGAAGGACCTCTCTAGCCTTGCCGTGGGGGAGCGGTCACGCTTAGCGGCGTATTTACCGCAGAGCCTTCCTCCAACAGTGCATCTTCAGGTGATTGAAGCAGTGATGGTAGCGCGCCGAGCGGGCGAGGCTGTCTCGGCTGAATGTGCGTTGCGCGATAGCACTGATGTGTTGGAGGAGCTGGGGATTGGCCATCTTGCCCTCCGCTATATGGATGAGCTCTCCGGCGGGCAGCGTCAGATGGTTGGTCTGGCACAAGCCTTAGTGCGCCGTCCCGCGATGCTGTTGCTGGATGAGCCCTTAAGCGCGCTAGATTTACGCTATCAGTTTGCTGTGATGGATGTTGTGAGGCGGGAGACGCGTAAACGCAATATCGTCACATTGCTGGTTGTGCATGACCTCAACATCGCTCTCCAACGCGCTGATGATGTCGTCTATATGCGCAATGGTCGCCTTGTCGCACAGGGTAGCGTGATGGGTGTTACCACACCTGAGGTTCTCGGTGATGTTTATGGGGTTGAGACCCGTCTCGAGGTCTGCCCCCGTGGCCTGCCTCATGTGCTGGTGGATGGCATTATAGGAGAGGATGCTTAAAAGAAGGGCATCCTCTTATAAGGGGATTAGGGCCAGATGACCTCTGGCGGCATGGACATAAGGATAGCCTCCGTATTGCCACCTGTTTTTAACCCAAAGAGCGTGCCTCTGTCGTAAAGGAGGTTAAACTCCACATAACGACCACGCCGTTTGAGCTGCGCTAAGCGGTCTTCCTCGGTCCACGGGGTGAACATGCGCTTGCGAACAATGGCGGTATAACATTCCAAAAACGCATCGCCGACATCGCGGGTGAAGGTAAAGTCGCTTGCGAGATTACCGCTATCGAGCCAATCGTAAAAGATGCCCCCAAGCCCGCGTGGCTCATTGCGATGTTTGAGGAAGAAATATTCATCACACCAAGCTTTAAAGCGTGGGTAATAAGCAGGGTCGTGCCTATCGCACGCTTGCTTAAAGGCGGCATGAAACATAGCCGCATCATCAAGAGCTTCTTGGCTCTCGGGGAACATGGGGGTGATATCGCCACCACCGCCAAACCAGCCCTTGGAGGTCAGGATCATCCGTGTGTTGAAATGCGCTGCACTGACATGCGGGTTACAGGGATGAGCTACGAGAGAAATACCAGTAGCAAAAAAGCGTGGGTCATTTTCTGCCCCGGGGATGGATTTGCGGAACTCCGGCGTGAACTCCCCCCACACGGTGGAAATATTGACGCCCACTTTCTCAAAAACGCGCCCTTTCATGACGGACATAACCCCGCCGCCACCTTCAGCACGCTTCCATGATGTTTGTTGGAAGCGACCAGCCTCCGCACGCCCCTTCAATGTTGGGGCATTTTCTGCAACAGCTTTATCCTCCAAAGCTTCATAAGTAGCACAAAGCCGATCACGCAGGTTCTCAAACCAATATTGGGCGTCTTTTGTTAGCCCAGTATGAGGGAGATCGGGGAGAACAAAGCTCGTGGAGGAAGGCATAATAATCTTCCTATTCTTCATAGAAGGATGTGATTTCTTTTACTTTACCATAGGGGGGATGCCTCACAAGACAAAAAGCCGTGTTCGCTTACTGGCTGTTCCTGATGCTGTCATTAGTAAAGGAAATGATTATGCTTTCCTTCATTTTATGGTGTAAGGGCAGAAGGAGGGCGTAATAATTTTTGCTCTTGATTTTAGGGGTGCCCTGCTGAAAAACTCTCCGTTATCAGAGGAGAGACTGTCAGCAGCCTGTATGGGGGCAATGTGCCCATCAGTAAGGCGAGTTCAGGCAGGATGAAGTGAGGATTTATGGTTGCAGAAGATACAATCGAGCCTGTCATCGGTGTTATCGGAGGCTCCGGCCTTTATGAGATTGATGGGCTGGAAAACCGGGAATGGCGTCGCTGTGAGTCGCCATGGGGTAAACCTTCGGACGAGCTGCTTTTTGGTACGCTGGAGGGTGTGCGATGCGTCTTTTTACCACGTCACGGCCGTGGGCATCCTATCCCACCTTCCCATTTGAATTATCGTGCCAATATTGATGCGTTAAAACGCGCAGGCGTGACGGATATTATCTCCCTTTCCGCTGTTGGCTCTTTGAAGGAAGATTTAGCTCCCGGTCATTTTGTGTTGGTTGACCAGTTTATCGACCTCACACAAGGCCGCCCCCGGACCTTCTTTGAGGAAGGCTGCGTGGCCCATGTGGCCATGGGTGAGCCTGTTTCAGCACGGATGGCTAAAACATTAGCGGAAGAAGCTGAAAAGCTGGATATTTCCGTCACGAAGGGCGGGACTTATGTGGTGATTGAGGGGCCTCAATTCTCCACACGGGCTGAGAGTGAGCTTTATCGCTCTTGGGGGGCGTCTGTCATTGGGATGACAAACATGCCAGAAGCACGCCTCGCGCGGGAAGCAGAGATGAACTACGCTACCGTTGCGATGGTGACGGATTATGATTGCTGGCATGAGGAGCATGAGCATGTCACGGTGGAGGCTGTAATTCGGACGATGAAGAGCAACTCCACCCATGCGCGGGAGCTTGTCCGCCGCGCTATTCCTGCCCTTGGGAAGCCGCGGCCTATTTGCACAGGCCCCGGTGCGGCAGAGCGTGCGTTGGATAACGCCATTATCACCCCGCCAGAAGCACGGGATTTTGCGGCTATTTCACGTTTGGATGCGGTCGCAGGCCGTGTTTTGATGGGCTAAGTCCAGCCTGTAATGATGCAGGAATGACGCTGTAGAAAAGCCCCTCTGTTCCATCGTAAGCAGAGGGGCTTTTTTTATCTTTTTCTAGGATGAATGGGGCCTAAAATCCGTGAAGCAAGCCGCCATCAATCGGGATGCGCGTCCCGGTGATATAAGCGGCAAGCGGGCTTGCGAGAAATGCTACGAGATGGCCGAACTCCTCAGGCTGGGCATAACGGCCTGCGGGGATCCCAGCTTCTTTTTGTTTGCGAAACTCTGCGAGGGGAATACCCGCCTTTTCGGCACGGATTTTATTAAGCGTTGCAGTGCGTTCTGTCTCAAACCGACCGGGGAGAATGGTGTTAACAGTCACGCCATCCTGCGCTACCTCACGCGCAAGCGTTTTGCCCCAACTCGCTAAAGCAGAGCGTAACGCGCTAGAGAGAACAAGATTAGGGATAGGCTCCACAATACTGGTGGAGGAAATCATAAGGATGCGCCCAAATTGCCGTTGCCTCATCCCCGGTAGATATTGGCTGACAAGCTGCATAATGGGCAGCAGCATGGTTGTGGCTTCTTGCTGCCATAGGGCTGGGTCGCACTCTGTTGCAGGGCCAAGGGGCGGGCCGCCGCCATTGCCGATGATAATATCAACTTCTGGCAAATCTGCTTTTAAGGTTTTGAGGCACGTTTGGACACTCTCTTGAGAGGCAAAATCTACACTATGCCACTGTGGTGTGATGCTTGTCTCAGCCGTGATTTTTGTTGCAGCCTGTTGGAGGGTCGCCTCATTGCGGGCGAGGAGATAAGGGCGTACCCCTTCTTTTGCAAGGGCTAGGGCGGCCCCTAGTCCCAGCCCTTGGCTACCCCCCATAATAATGGCCGAGCGGCGCGTAAGATGTAGGTCCATAATCTGGCTCCCCCTTTTAAAAGACCTTCACACCATTCATCCTCTCGGAGAGGAGCGCAAGAGGGAGATGGTGTTTGACATAGAATAAGAAAATCTAATGAATAATAGATATTAAAAGGCAATAACGATTAAAAAACATCATAAGGACGCCTCTCTCCTGCTTGACGCTGCTAGAGGGCATCACTATTTCTCATTCGCCCCACAAAATGGGGAGTTTTCTTGGTGCGCTGCTAGATTGAGCGCAATAACCCGGCTGCGCTGCTTTATGAGAAGGGCCAGCCTAGAATGGAGTGATCCATGACGAAATTTCGTCCCCTTCACGACCGTGTAGTGGTCCGCCGCCTCGATGGTGAGGAAAAAACCGCTGGTGGCATTATCATTCCTGAGACCGCTAAGGAAAAGCCAATGGAAGGCGAGGTTCTCGCTGTTGGCTCTGGTGCCCGTAACGAGCAAGGCCAGGTTGTGCCGTTGGATGTTAAAGTGGGCGACCGTGTCCTCTTTGGCAAATGGTCCGGCACTGAGGTGAAGGTCAATGGGGAAGACCTGTTGATCATGAAAGAGAGCGACATTCTTGGCGTTGTTGGCTAAGGCTGCGCCCTCTCTTTAAATCCTGTTCTGACCTTTGTTTAAGGAAGTGATATTATTATGGCTGCTAAAGACGTAAAATTTGGTGCAGATGCTCGTGAGCGTATGCTCCGTGGTGTGGATATTCTCGCCAATGCTGTGAAGGTGACACTCGGCCCTAAAGGCCGCAATGTCGTGCTGGATAAAAGCTACGGTGCCCCGCGCATCACTAAGGATGGTGTCTCTGTCGCTAAAGAGATCGAGCTTGCTGATAAGTTCGAGAATATGGGCGCGCAGATGGTGCGTGAGGTATCCTCTAAGACCAATGATGTTGCTGGTGATGGTACCACAACAGCTACAGTTCTGGCTCAGGCTATCATCCGTGAGGGGGCTAAAGCTGTCGCTGCGGGCATGAACCCGATGGACCTCAAACGCGGGATTGATAAAGCCGTTCTGCGCGTTGTAGAGGAGCTGAAAAACCGCACTAAGAAGATTTCTTCTCAGGATGAGATTTCTCAGGTCGGCACAATCTCTGCCAATGGTGAGTCCGAAGTTGGTAAGATGATCTCCGAAGCTATGGGGAAAGTCGGCCATGAGGGCGTCATCACGGTAGAAGAGGCCAAGGGTCTGCATACCGAGCTTGATGTTGTTGAGGGCATGCAGTTCGACCGCGGTTATATCTCCCCGTACTTCGTGACAAACACGGAGAAGATGACCGCTGATTTGGAAAACCCTTACATCCTGATTCATGAGAAGAAGATTTCTTCCCTTCAGCCGATGCTGCCGCTGTTGGAGAGTGCCGTTCAGTCTGGCCGTCCGCTGCTCATTATCGCTGAGGAAGTGGATGGCGAGGCTCTGGCAACCCTGGTTGTCAATAAGCTGCGCGGTGGCTTGAAGATTGCTGCTGTGAAGGCTCCGGGCTTTGGTGACCGCCGCAAAGCTATGCTGGAGGACATCGCCATCGTCACAGGTGGGCAGGTTGTCTCTGAGGAAGTTGGCATCAAGCTGGAATCTGTAACGCTGGATATGCTTGGCACAGCCAAGAAGGTGCATATCGATAAAGAGAACACCACCATCGTTGAGGGTGCTGGTGCGGCAGAGGCTATCAAGGGCCGTTGTGCACAAATCCGCTCTCAGATTGAGGCCACAACCTCCGATTATGACCGCGAGAAGCTGCAAGAGCGTTTGGCTAAGCTTGCTGGTGGCGTTGCTGTCATCCGCGTTGGTGGTAGCACCGAGGTTGAGGTGAAGGAGCGTAAAGACCGCGTGGATGACGCCCTGCATGCAACCCGCGCTGCGGTTGAGGAAGGCATCGTCCCCGGTGGTGGTACGGCTCTGGCCCGTGCAAGCCTGCTGTTTGATGATCTCTCCTTCGAGAATGACGATCAGCGCGCTGGTGCCCATATTGTGCGCAAGGCTCTCCAAGCTCCGCTGCGTCAGATTGCCCATAATGCGGGTGAAGATGGTGCCGTGATTGCTGGTAAGGTGCTGGAGCTGAGCAATTATAACGAGGGCTTTGATGCTCAGAAGGGTGAGTATAAGGACCTCGTAGCGGCTGGTATTATCGACCCGACAAAGGTTGTGCGTACGGCTCTGCAGGATGCAGCCTCCGTTGCTGGCCTGCTCATCACCACCGAGGCTATGGTTGCCGAGCGTCCGGAGAAGAAGTCCGATGATGCTGCTGGTGCCGGTATGGGTGGCATGGGCGGAATGGGTGGCATGGGGGGTATGGGCGGCTTCTAATCGCTCATCCTTCCCCATCCCGGTCATGTGGCCGGGATGGCCACCTGTCACGACAGGTCAAAAGAAAAGCCCCGTTCCTTGCCGGAGCGGGGCTTTTTTTTATGCGTTGTTTTTGTGCGTTATGGGTTAAGAAACCCATTAATATCCTCCAACGCTTCAGCAAGAGGGAGTCTTTGGATGGGCACTCCCTCGGGGAAGGCGGAGAGTAAGCGGGAGGGCATGCGGCGGTCTAAAATAATGAACACCCCGCGGTCATCCGCACGGCGAATAAGCCGCCCAAAGGCTTGTTGTAGGCGCATCCGGGTGATGAGGTCGTCATAATCACCAGGCCTGCCGCCGGAGAGATGGCGGCGGCGTTCACGGTGGAGGATATCGGGCCGTGGCCAAGGGGTGCGCTCTAACACGACCATACGCAGGGCCTCACCGGGGACATCCACGCCATCGCGCATCGCATCTGTGCCGAGTAAGCAGCTATTGGTCTCGGTGCGGAAAACATCCACCAAGGTGGCGTTATTCATCGCATCAATATGCTGGGCATAGAGGGGGATGTGTTTCATCCCCAAAGGTTCATGAATACGGCGATGAACCTCTTTAAGCCGATTAATGGCGGTAAATAACCCTAACGCGCCGCCATGAGCAACTTCAAAAAGGGCTTGGAAGGCTTGCGCCTGCGCGGCAGGGCCTTTGGCGAGGTCGGTAATGATGTAAGCGCGGGTTTGATGGGCGTAATCAAAGGGACTCATTAAAGAAGCCCGCATAGGCGGCTTGAGGAAATGCGTCGTCCCTAGCCGCCTTTCAGCGCGTTCCCAGCCGTCTTTTTCATCATCATCAGCTTTGCGGTCCCGCAATGTTGCGGAGGTAATAAGCAGCCCGTGGGTGGTGCTTTGCAGTGTGCTGGCAAAGGGGATGGTAGGGTCTAACCAATGGCGGTTGAGGGCAATATCATGCCCCTCTTGCCCAAAGCGTGCCGTGGGTAAGGGTTCGCGATGGATGAAGTCCACAAAGGTGGGGAGTGTTGGGCTGAGGGGAGAGCTTGCAAGGATAGAGCGCAACATACTAATCCACCCCTGCAAACGGGAGAGGGCACGGCGGTAGAGGCTGCGTATTGCGCCTTCTATCCGTTGTTGAAAAGCGGTGTCGAGCTCCTCTTGGTCTTCCAACGCCTCACGAAGAATACGCAGGATGTCATCAAGCGGTGTGACAATCGCTTGCAGAGCAGTAAGGAGGGCCTCGGTTTGGTCTTTCAGAGTCGGGGGAATGGGGTGGAGGTCACATTCTTGCCGTGCATAGGCTCCATGCTCGCCTCGTGTTTGTAGGCTGATTTCTGCCAAGCGGGCATCAAGATGGGTATCAAGAGATTGAAGAAAAGCCTCTGCTGGCTGTTGTGCTGCGGCATCATCTAGGTTGGCTTCATGCTCGGCTTCCATAATAGGAGCATTGAGGCGGTTTTGCCGTGCCTCATGGAGCCGGTCGCTCCAACCGGGGCGGGGTAAGCCTTGCTGCGTGGCATAGACCAGTTTTTGGAAGGGGTCTTTTAGGGCAGGGAGAGCCTCTATGAGGTCCTCCATCCGGCGTAATAAGCCGCGTGCGCGAGAGCGGCTCCCTTCCGCACCGAGAATCCAACGCCGTAGCTCTGCGGTTTCTAACCCGGAGAAGGTGAGGGAGAAGGCACTATCGGCAGCATCGGGGATGTGATGGCCTTCATCAAATACATAACGGGAGGGGATGCCGTTTTCATCGGGCAAATTGCCGGGGGCAAGCTCTTGGGGGAGGAGGGCATTCCATGCCGCTTGGGAGAGGACGAGCGCATGATTAGCGATGACGAATTGGGCATGATGGGCACGGCGTATGCCATGCTCAATAAAGCAGCTTTGATAATGTGGGCAGGCCGAATGGATGCACTCACCGCGCCGGTCTGCCAGCATATTTAATAAACCACGTTGAAACAGCTCCCCAAACCAGCCGGGGAGGTCGCCCCCCATGAGGTCACCATCCTGCGTATGTTCAGCCCAAAGGGCAAGAAAGATAAGCGGGATAAGGCCATGTTGCTCATGCGGGGGGCGGTTAAGCCACGCATTTGTGAGGTCTTCCAAGTTTAAAAGGCAAAGATAATTCTCACGTCCTTTACGGATGACGGCTTGCTCCCGCCGCTCTATTGGGTCGGGATAGAGGCGGGCGAGTTCTTGCTCAATTTGGCGTTGTAGATGGCGTGTATAGGTGCTGACCCATACCGCTCCATCGTTCTTTTCCGCCCATAAGCTGGCTGGGGCGATATAGCCCATCGTTTTGCCTGTGCCTGTTCCAGCCTCGGCCAACATGATGTTGGGGGCGTTGGCAATATCGCGTGGGGCAAAAGCATAGCTGGCAGCAGAGGCAAAATCCGCTTGGCCGGGCCGTGGCTCTGCCGTGTGACCGAGCAAGGTGGCGAGGCGTTTGCGGGCCTCTTGCGGGTCCACCGGTTGGCTAGCGGCTTGGGGACGAGGCGCGCGCTCCTCCCATTGGGGGAGACGTTTCCATATCTTCAGCGCATCAATCTCTTGCGCGCGGTTGGGGGGTGTTGTGTCAGGCGATGGCGGAAGGGCCTGCGTGACGATGTCATGCCAGCTCCACCCTGCTTGCTTTAGGGAGGGAAGAAGGAGGCGAATTGTGGCAAGGTGATGAGGTGGACGCGCGGGGAGGTCATCAAGCAGCTTCTGCGCGATTTCATAAAGGCTATCAGCTTGGAGGGGCTGTGTATCCTCGGGGGCGATGAGGCCAAGCTCTAAGGCGAGGCCACGGGCGGTAGGGGTAACATTACGCGCAGGATGAATGAAAAGGAAAAGCTCCAGCAGGTCTAACCACGGGGCTGGTGGGGGTTCTGGCGGGAGGTCCAACAAGCGTAGCGTGGCCGGGCCGTGGATGAGCAAAGGCGGGGGAAGCTGGCGTAATGTGCTGCGCAGCTCCTCTAACGGTAAGTCCAGCATTTCCCCATCAGGTGTGATGAGGGAGGATAAGCCATGGCGGGCAATGAGAGCCGGGGCATCAAAAAAGGAGTGAAAAAGGCTGGGCATTGCTGCTACCATACACGCGAATGGTCTTTTCTGCGAGAGAGAAGACATGCCTCCCTCGCATTAGGATACTTGACCCGTAGAGTGTGGCTTCATAATTACCGTGGGATTATGACAAAACATTCACCGTCTTCTCAGACTGATTCGTCCCTTCCCAAGCTCTGGCCGTTTGAGGAAGCCCGCAAGCTCGCCGCCCGAGTGGCAGAGAGGGACCCTAGCAAACCGGTCTTGATGGAGACAGGTTACGGCCCTTCTGGTCTGCCGCATATTGGCACATTTGGCGAGGTAGCGCGGACAACATGGGTCCGTCAGGCATTTGAGGAGCTTACAGGCCGTAAGACCCGGCTCTTGGCGTTCTCTGATGATATGGACGCTTTGCGTAAAGTGCCGGGCAATGTGCCACAACAAGAGATGTTGGCAGAGCATCTCGGCTTGCCCCTCTCACGTATTCCTGATCCTTTTGGTACGCATGAAAGCTTTGCGGCCCATAATAATGCTCGCTTGCGTCAGTTTTTAGATGCCTTTGGCTTTGATTACGAATTCGCCTCAGCCACTGATTATTATACCTCCGGCATTTTCGATGCGGCTTTGAAGCGTGTTCTGGAGGAGCATGATCGCATTATTGAGGTCATCGCCCCTACATTGGGGAAGGAACGCCGCGCGACTTATTCCCCCGTGCTGCCCATCCATCCAGAGACGGGCCGTGTCATGCAGGTGCCTATCATCAGTGTGGATCCTGATGCTGGTACAGTGGCTTGGAAGGATGAGGACGGCAAGAGCTTTGAGACCTCTGTGTATGGCGGCCAGGCCAAAATGCAATGGAAGGCGGATTGGGCCATGCGCTGGTACGCCTTAGGGGTCGATTACGAGATGTCCGGTAAGGACCTCATCGATAGTGTGAAGCTTTCCTCCAAAATCTGCCGTATTTTGGGGAAAGAGCCGCCGCTAAATCTGACCTATGAGCTGTTCCTTGATGCTCATGGGCAGAAGATTAGTAAGTCCAAAGGTAATGGCCTCTCGGTAGAGGAGTGGCTGCGCTATGGCCCGGCGGAAAGTTTGGCGCATTATATGTTCCAGCAACCTACGCGGGCGAAGCGGCTTTACACCGATATGATTCCGCGTGCTACGGATGAATATTTGGCCCTTGTGCAAAAGGGCGAGCAGCAAACAGCGGAGGAGTTCCGCTCTAATCCGGTTTGGTTTGTGCATGATGGGACGTTACGCCCGCAAGATACCAGCCCGGTTTCCTTCACAGCTCTGTTGAATCTGGCTAGTGTGGCGAATGCGCGGGAGGTGGAGACGTTGTGGAAGTTCCTGCGCCGTTATGATGCGTCTCTCTCGCCAGAGACACATCCTTATGTGGCGCGGTTGGTGCAACATGCGTTGGATTATTTTAATGAACGCGTCCGCCCGACAAAGGTCTTCCGTGCCCCAACGGAGACAGAGCGCAAAGCGTTGGAGGATCTTGCCGCCACGCTAAAGACTGTACCCGAGACGGCCAGCCCGGATGATGTGCAAAATGTCGTCTTTGAAGTGGGTAAGCGGTATTTTGCCAAGTCAGAGCTGCGGTCATGGTTCGGTTGTTTATATGAGGTCCTACTGGGCCAGAAGGAAGGGCCGCGCTTTGGCATTTTTGCAGCACTCTTTGGGCTGAAAGAAACCATTGCTTTGATTGATGAAGCTCTAGCGCGCCCTGTAGATGCCCATGCTGGAGAGGCTGAAGGCTAAGATGGCCGAGCATGCCGGTACGCCGCAGGAGGAGCCTGCCCAAACGCTATGCTCTGTAAAGGGTAAATGGCTAAGGCGGTTGCTTACTCGGCTGCCTGCATTGGTCGGGCTGGTGTTGTTGGTCGCTGCCATTATTGTGATGTGGCGTGAGGTGCGGCATCTTTCCTTCCCCCAAATTATTGGGGGATTACGGGCTATCCCCGCTCTGAGTTTGTGGGAGGGGGCGGGGGCCACGCTGCTCTCTTATGGGATTTTATCGTTTTACGATGGTCTTGCATGTCGCCATGTGGGGGCGGGTGTCTCGTGGGGGCGTTCGGCCTTTGTGGCGTTTTGCTCCTATGTGTTGTCTCATAATTTAGGCTGCGCTGCGATATCAGGCACGGCGGTGCGCTATAGGCTGTATCGCAATTGGGGCGTATCGGGGCGAAAGATTGCCTCCATCGTTGCGTTTTGTTCAATTACATATTGGCTGGGGATGATTGGCTTAGTTGGGGTTATTTTGCTCACTCAGCCGGGCATTATCCCTTATATTCGCACGATGCCGCTTTGGGTGCCTAAGCTTGCCGGGGGTGGTTGCTTTGCTGTTTTGCTGGCTTATGTGCTTATCCCATGCTGGAAGCGCGAGATAACGCTTTATAAATGGACTTTGCCGCTCCCCACATGGCGTATCGGGCTGGGGCAGATTCTTGCGAGTATGGCCGATATGTCTGCCACGGCTTTGATCGCCTGGTGCGTGATGGGTCCTTTGCCTGCGGGATGTAACCTAACCTTTGGTGGGTTCCTCGCGATTTATATCGGGGCTTATACAGCGGGGCTTTTGGCCAATGTTCCCGGGGGCCTCGGTGTGTTTGATAGCACCATGATGCTGGCTCTCTCCCCGTGGTTTTCCATCCCTCATATTATGAGCGGCATCCTCGTTTTTCGCTTATTTTACTACATTATCCCCTTACTTGTGGCTGGGCTGATGTTCGCCGGGCATGAGCTAATGGTACGCGGGGCTCCCTTCTTAGCGCGCTTTGGTCGTGTGGTTGAGGCCAGCCAAGCGTTGCGTACGTCTGAGGGGGACTTCTCCACCATCGTGGCAACGGGCAGTCAGGCTGTATTAGGCGTAGCATTGGTGCTGTATGGGCTGCTTACGCCTCTCCCTGCGTTTCGTTCCTCTCTAGAAGGCGGGCTTATGCAAGGTGCGGCCTTTCTTCTGGTAGTCGCTGGGGTGGTGTTGATCGCCCTCTCCACAGGGCTTTCGCGCCGGGTTGCACTGGCATGGCGGCTCTCGGTGATTGTGTTGAGCGGCACGGTGGGGATTTTAATGTTACGGCAAGCCCATTGGGCCGTGTTTGTTGTGGTGATGGCCGTGTTGGTAACATTAATCCCGTTTCGGAAGGCTTATTATCGGCAGGCTTATTGGCGGGTAGAGCCATGTTCTCCCTTTATTCTTGCCCCTCTATCCTTATGGCTTTGCGGTTTGGCAGGGGTGAGGTGGATTGCACGCCAGCATCATTTAGGGCCGATTTGGTGGCGGGCAATGGTTTATGATGCCCATACAGCCATAGGCCGCTGGGTTTTGGGTGGCTCGGCTTTATGTTGCTTATTAGGGTTCGGCTTAGCCCTCCGGCGGGCACGTTTGCATGTGCAACCATGGACCCTGACGATGAGGATTCGTTATGCCTGTTTGCAAGATGCGCGATCGGCTCTCCCCATACCGCAGAGCCGTGGCTTAATGCCGGAGGGCATTGTCGCTGATGCAACAGGTACCGCGGCTTGTGCGGTGATGCGTTTAAGCCCTTTTCTGTTCTCAGAGCCTATTTTGCTATGCCTTGGGGGAGCGGTAGGAGCCCCTAAACAGCGGGCCGGAGCGATTTGGCGATTGCGCGATTATGCGGTGCAGGAAGGATGCCGTTTGGCTATTTTCCAATACGGCGCACGGCAGGCAGAGATTTACCGCTCTATTGGTCTGGAGGCGTTCTCTTTAGAGGCAGAAGATGGGTGGTTTTTGCTCTGTCGGGTAGAGGATTATCTAGCTTTACGGAAAGTCATCGGGCTTTGGGGATGAACCGAGCGCATCATCAAGGAGAAGGCTGGGGATAGCGGGATATTGTTCCAAAAGTTGAAAATGGTCCTCGCCGTGAGAATGGAGATGTTCTAGGAGCATGAGGTGATCAACCATCATGGGTGAACTGTGAAAGAGGTTATGACGTTGCACCCATGTCATAAGGTCGGTTGGGGCAGCGGGGTCGAGCCGTGCAATGGTCATTGCGGGGATGAAGGGGCGGCGCGGTGATGCAAAACCAGCACGTCTTAGTAAGGTTGAGAGCTTCTTTTGGAAGGTAATGAGTGCTTGCTTGGGCGTTATCCCAACGCTGAGCGTATCTTCAACCTCCCCTAAATGATGGCTGACCTCCTGCAATGTGATGGAAAAAGGCTCCCAGTGGAAATGGGAGAGCGTGGCATCTAGCTCCTCCAAAGTATGGCGTGCGGTGATTCGGCCTAAAGTGTAGAGAGGAATCATACAATGTGCAGGCGGGAGCCAGCGTACCTCATTTAAACTATCACGCAGCACGTTAAGTTCGTCTTGCATGGTAGCGGAGAGGGGGAGAGCGAGGAGGAAAGACATAGGGGGAGTGTAGTTCATCTTGACTTCAGCAGGAAAGACCCCACATTTTGCATAGGTTGGGGATGATGTATCCCTTTAGACTTATAGTTTAATTCCGGAACAGTGGGTATCATGGCTTTTTATTCCGATTTTGACTCCTCACGGGGATACTCGGCCGCTGCAGCGTTTGATGCTGGTTTGCGCGCTTATATGGTGCGCGTTTATAACTGGATGGCATTCGCTCTGTTTCTAACAGCCGTTACGGCTTATGCCGTGGTTCATACCTCTCTGCGGACGTTGTTTTTCCACGTGGTGCAGCGGGGAGACGAGTTTGTATTTGCCCCAACGGGCTTAGGTATGGTGGGGGTTTTCGCGCCGCTCGCTTTTGTTCTTGTGCTGTCATTTGGGGTTAATCGTCTCTCCCGCTCAACTGCGCAGATGCTTTTTGTGCTCTATAGTGTTGTTATGGGCATTAGTATGGCCTCTATATTGATGGCCTATACTGGGGCTTCTGTTGTGCGGACCTTCTTCATTACGGCATCGCTTTATGGTGTGATGTCCCTATGGGGCTATGTCACGAAGCGCTCTCTAATGGGGATGGGCTCTTTCTTAATGATGGGCCTGATTGGTCTTGTTATTGCCTCTCTTGTGGCGCTGTTTATCCCCTCACAAGGGATGACAACGGTAATCTCCTTCATCGGAGTGCTGATTTTTGTAGGGTTTACGGCTTACGATACCCAGCGCATTAAATTTTCTTATCAGAGTTACGCCTCGGCTTTGCCAGCTGAAGCATTGGGGAAGATGAGCGTGTATGATGCGCTCTCTATGTACCTAAATTTTGTTAATCTTTTTCAGTTTCTTCTTCAATTTACTGGGACGAGATCAGGTGGCCGTGACTGACTTTAGAAGAGTCGGAACATTGCATAAAATAAGAAAGGGGCCAGAGCTGCCCCTTTTTTGTTGCGATTTTTTGCGATTAGGAGGATAATGAGAAATTAAAATGCGTAGACTCTATTTTGTAATCTCATTGTGATGACATATAAGGAATGGCGGCTAACTGGTCTTTTTTGTAAGAAAGACCAAGGGGGTCTCTTTTTTTGTTGAAATTGACCCCTTGTAATCTGGGCCATTCCAGATGATTAAAAGTGGCGACACTGGGGCGTTTGTACGTCCTATATTTCATTAAGTACGGGGGGAGGTGTTCCCCCTCGTTGTCAGGATACGAACGGGAAAGGCACATATAAGATGACGACGTTCGATAGCAGTTGTGCTGTCCTGACTGTGTCAGAAAGTGTTCTGACCCCTTTTGTGGCAGAATAACAGATAGAGGCAGGATCCATGAAAAGACTCTGGCGATTTTTCCCGGCGTTGCCTGCATTGATGCTGTCGGGCTGTACGGTTGATCTTCTTCAACCCGCAGGTCCGATCGGGGAAGGTAATCGCGACATGATGGTGCTTGAATGGGCCGTCATGATGTGCGTTGTGGTTCCAGTAATTATTGCGACCCTCATATTTGCGTGGAAGTACCGGGCATCTAATGAGAAGGCCGAATATTTGCGGAACTGGTCACATTCAAACAAGATTGAGGTATTTATCTGGGGTGTACCCATCCTCATCATTCTTGTTCTGAGTGGCTTTAACTATTGGAGCACGCATTATTACGACCCGTATAAGCCTATCTCTAAAGAGATGCTGGCTAAAGTTGGTGCGCCAAATGCAAAACCGCTCCGTGTGGAAGTGGTCTCTCTGGACTGGAAATGGTTGTTTATTTACCCAGATCTCGGGATTGCTACCATCAATGAGCTTGATGTTCCCACAAAGACTCCTCTGGATTTCCGGATTACGTCTGATAGTGTGATGACATCCTTCTTCATCCCTCAGCTTGGGTCTCAGATCTACAGCATGGCAGGTATGGAGACGCAGCTCCACCTATTAGCAAGCCGTCCGGGTAACTATCAGGGTGAGGCCGCTCAATATACAGGGCCGGGCTTCTCTGATATGCGCTTCCGCACGATTGCTATGCCCCAAGAGCAGTTTGAGGCATGGGTGCAGAGCGTCCATAACACTGAAAATCCGTTCGTAGCTAAAGAGGCACTGGACGCACAAACTTACCCGAAATATCAGGCCCCGCCGGCTGTCTCTAACGAGGTAGCACCAAAACCGGCTCCGGTTCTGTATTTCTCCAACGTGCAGTCCGGCTTGTTTGAGAGCATTGTTGCGAAATACAATGTTGGCAACAATGCCCACGGGAAAGATAGCAAACCTATGGGTGATATGCCTATGGATACGCATTCTGACTCTCAGATGGCTGCGCCTTCTAATACCGGCATGTGAGGACTAATCTAAAGATGCTCGGAAAACTTACCCTTTCTGCCATACCGTATGATGTGCCGATTCTTGTCGGTACATTTATTGGTGTGGCTGTAATCGGGATTGCCGTGCTTGCGGCAGTCACTTACTTTAAAAAATGGGGTTATTTGTGGCGCGAGTGGTTAACCACCGTTGACCATAAGAAGCTTGCCGTTATGTACGTCATCCTCGGCCTTGTCATGCTTGTGCGTGGCTTTGCTGATGCGGTGATGATGCGTACGCAGCTTGCCCTTGCTTACGCTGGTAACCCCGGTTACCTGCCGCCGCACCATTATGACCAAGTCTTCTCCGCTCATGGCACGATCATGATTTTCTTCATGGCCATGGTGATTATGCAGGCTTTGTTCAACTTCGTGGTGCCGCTGCAAATTGGTGCGCGTGACGTTGCATTCCCGCTGATTAACTCAATCAGCTTCTATATGACGTTGGTCAGTGCTATCCTCATCAACATCTCCCTGTTTGTTGGTGAGTTCTCCAATGTTGGTTGGCTTGGCTACCCGCCAGTCTCCGAGTTGCAGTTTAACCCCGGTGTTGGTGTGGATTATTACATCTGGTCTGTGCAGATTTCCGGTATTGGGACGCTGCTTACCGCTGTAAACTTCATCACAACGATTGTTAAGCTCCGCGCCCCCGGCATGAAGTGGATGCATATGCCTGTCTTTACATGGACGGCATTCTTCTCCTGCATCATGATCCTGACGACCTTCCCGGTTCTGACGGTCTCCATGGCGTTGCTGGCACTGGATCGTTACGTTGGGATGCACTTCTTCACCAATGATGGTGGTGGTAGCGTTATGCTCTACCTGAACTTGATTTGGTCTTGGGGTCACCCAGAGGTTTACATTCTCATCCTGCCTGCTTTTGGTGTCTTCTCCGAAATCGCAGCAACCTTCTCCGGCAAGCCGCTCTTTGGCTATGCCACGATGGTTATTGCAACGGGTATAATCACCTTCTTAGGCAGCATTGTGTGGGTGCATCACTTCTTCACAATGGGTGCTGGGGCAGATGTGAACACCTTCTTCGGTATTATGACGATGTTCATCGCCGTGCCGACAGGTGTGAAAATCTTCAACTGGCTCTTTACCATGTATAAGGGGCGTGTCCGTTTTGAAGGCCCGATGAACTGGATTGTCGGCTTCATGATCACCTTCTCCATCGGTGGTATGACCGGTGTGATGATGGCGATGCCTGCAGCGGACTGGGTGATTCATAACTCCCTCTTTTTGGTGGCGCACTTCCATAACGTGATTATCGGAGGTGTGTTCTTTGGTTATGTTGCTGGTCTGAGCTACTGGTTCCCGAAGGTCTTCGGCTTTAAGATGCGCGATGTTTGGGGGAAATGGGCGTTCCGTTTCTGGTTCGTTGGTTTCTACGTCTCCTTCATGCCGCTTTATGTCGTTGGTCTGGAGGGTATGACCCGCCGTATGAACCATTATGACAACCCTAATTGGCATCCTTGGTTGCTGGTGGCTTGTGTTGGTGTGTTCATTTTGGCGGCTGGTGTGGCATGTCAGGTCATCCAATTTGTTCTCGCAGCGTTTGATGCGGTGAATAAAAAGCCTGATGCGCTAGACCTAACAGGCGATAACTGGGGCTCTGGCCGTACGCTGGAGTGGTCTTTGCCTTCCCCTGTACCGCATTATAACTTTGCTCGTTTGCCGGTCGTTCGCGGTTTGGATACATTCCATATCGAGAAGGAGCTGGGTCGCCCAGCACCATTGGCTGAGCTAGAGCCTATCCATATGCCAAAATACTCTGCCGTTGGTCCTGTCCTCGGGGCTTGCGCGCTGGTGATTGGCTTCGCCCTTGTCTGGCATATTTGGTGGGCTGTGATTGCGGGGCTAGTGGTATCCTTCTTCACTGTGGTTCACCGTAGTGCGAATTTGGATATCGACTTCTACGTCCCTGTAGAGGAGATCCGCGCTGATGAAGAAGCTTTTGCCAAGCGGCTTGCCGCTGCTCAGGCAGCAGAGTAAAGGGAGGCGATGAAAACCATGTCTTACGACACAACTCACGCATCCGTTGCTCATAACGAGGAGCATGAGCATCATCAGCAGGAAACCACAATTTTTGGTTTCTGGGTCTATTTGATGACGGACTGCATCATTTTCGGCACGTTATTTGCCGTTTTTGCATCGCTCTGCCATCATTTTGCTGGTGGGCCAACGGGGAAAGAGCTGTTCGACATCAAGAATGTTGAGATCGAAACAGCTATCCTGTTGCTCTCCTCTATTACCTACGGCTTCGCGTCTATTAATGCGCATAAGAAGAACAAAGGTGCCGTGTTGGTTTGGCTGTTGCTGACCTTCATCCTCGGTGTCTCCTTTGTCACCCTTGAGATTAAAGAGTTCCATGAACTCGTAGCTCATGGGGCAGGGCCGGATAAATCCGCCTTCCTGTCTTCTTTCTTCACGTTGGTGGGGACGCACGGGCTGCATGTCACGATTGGCCTTATCTGGATGTTCATTTTGTTCTTCCAGGTTATGGGCAAGCAGGGGCTTAGCACTCGGATGCAAACAAAACTGACATGCTTGAGCTTGTTCTGGCATTTCCTTGATATTGTTTGGATTTGCGTCTTTTCCTTCGTCTACCTGGGGAGTGTTGTCTAATGAGCGAGAATCATACGACATCGCACGAAGGTGAGAGCCACGGCTCTTACGGCTCCTATATTGTTGGGTTTGTTCTTGCTGTTATCCTGACAGTGGCGTCTTTTGCCACTGTCTTGAGCAAGGCCTTCGCCTTCTGGCAGACGATTGCCATTCTTGCTGTGTTGGCGACAGTTCAGGTTGTTGTGCATCTGGTCTTCTTCCTCCATATGGGGACGAAGAGCTTGTCTCAGCGTCAGAATCTTGCTGCCTTCATCATCACAGTGTTGATGGTTGCAGTGGTGATTGCGGGTTATCTGTTTGTCCTTTGGGATGCCCAGATGAATATGATGCCCGGCTGATACGCCGTTTCATCTTTCAAGATGAGAAAAAGCCGGTGGGGGCCAACTCCACCGGCTTTTTATGTCTGGATGATTAGCGTAAGAAAAACCCCCGGAGAGTTCAGCTCATCCGAGGGTTTATTATAGGGCGATAAGAGGGGGGGTTAGTCCTTATGAGGCTCCTCAGAGAGCATCTCCCGCTTACCTTCTTTACCGTTCCATTCTTCACGGTCAGCCGGTGGGGTCCCTTTTTGGGTTATGTTAGGCCAAATTGTGGAATATTTGGCGTTAATCTCCATCCAGTCCGCAGAGCGTTCATCACTATCTGGGAAGATGGCTTCTGCGGGGCATTCAGGTTCACATACGCCGCAATCGATACATTCATCAGGATTGATGACAAGAAAGTTCTCACCCGCGTAGAAGCAGTCAACAGGGCAGACTTCCACACAATCCATAAACTTGCAGCGCACGCAGTTTTCTGTGACCACATAGGTCATGATTGCCGTCTCCGGTTTGGTGTTACAGGCCAGCCGAACGGCCCCTTTTAAAGATTCCTGCACTGATATGCCGAATGATGGGGGGCTTTTGCAAGTCTATTGTCAGGAATTACCGCTCTTTTCCTCAAGTTCTTCATAGAGAAGGGCGGCTTCTTTAGCGGGGCCGCGCCGCTCGCCAAGCTGTATAACGCGCCAAATACAGACCTTTTCGTCCCAGTGGGGGGAGGCAAAACTCACAATATCGCCAATATGGAGGTGTGCGTGGGTTTTATGCGTCCTTTGGCCATTAATGCGGACACGCCCCTTGCGGATGAAGGCAGCACAAAGGCCGCGCGTTTTGGCAAGCCGCGTGTAATAAAGCCAGAGGTCTAGCCGTTGATGTGGCTCTGTACTCATGAGGAGGGGCGTATAGCCCAGTTCTGGAGGGCAGCAAAGGGGGAGTCGGCCACGGCGCGTTGGGGCTTGCGGGTCTTTTTTGTACGCGGTGGGGCTGTTTTATGTTTATGCGGGCGTCCTAGAATAATGAGCGGCGCGGCAGGCCCATAGCGTGTTTCTTCTAAAGGTTGTGGGGGATGGTGGGCAATGCCCAGCCCTTTTAGGAGGGCGGGGAGAAGGGCGGCTTTCACCCCAAGGGAGGAGGCGAGCGTGGGGGGAATGAGCTGGTTATGGCGGGGTGGCTTGCCATGAGGGCGAAGGAGACGCAAGAGCGCGTCTAATTTATCGAGTCGTATATGGACAGGGCCGGCATTCTGCCATCCGGGTGGTGGGGTGGGATAATCTGCGCTGGGTAGGCAGATAGACCCGGCATGAGGGATGCGATATTCTTGCCTATGCCAGATGGTATGAAGCAGGCTCATCATAGGGAGATAGGCTGGTTTAAACAGGCGTGGGCAGTAAATAAATTGCTCCCCAATCTGTACACCGTGATGATGGAGGAAGCGTTTTTCTTCGCGCGAGATTGCGCGGTCCTCCGGCAAGGTTGGTGTTGTGCCGCCATCTTTACGCAAACGATACGCCAAACCGCGTAATGAGGCCGTCTTTTGGAGGTGCGCTTCCATCTGAAAGAAGGGGGCAAGTGTTTTGCGCAGCAGTGCGTTGATGAGCGTATGAAGATGTTCCTGCACTTGGCGGCTCTGATATGTATCGCGAAACTCCCCCGGTAGAAGCTGGCTATGGGGGTTAAAGAGGTCCTCGCCACGGGTCAGGCTGGCGATATGCGCGCCTTCCCAATGGATATGCCCAGCCTCTGTGATGTGCAGGGCGGTCATCTCTTGTTGGAGGAAGTAGCGTATCCGCGCAGGCATTGCGTGGTGGAGGGCGCGTTTGCCTGCTTTGAGGAGCAATGCACTCTCTTGAGGGTCCGCCGTGGCGTCCAGATTCATACCAAAACCGGTGATACGGCCAATTTCATGGCCTTCCACAAGGATGCGATTTTGGGGCGTTATGGCATAGAGGGCCTCAACACGTTGCCCGGTGTCCGAGCGGCGGAGCAGGGCCGTGGCACGTTTATTGACAAAACGTTCTTTCAGCCTCTCATGTAATGTATCAGAGAGACGGTCCTCCACTGTGCGGCAGCGATCTTGCCAATGGCGGCTTTGGGGCATCCAGCCTGTCCGAGCGGCGATGTAAGCGCAGACACGTACACCAGAGAGCCTGTGCATGAGCGTATCCATATCGCCATCAAGCCGGTCAAGCCCGCGTAATTGGCCTTCCATCCACGCAGGGGGGATGCGGTGATGTTTTAAGAGGTCGAGAAATAAACGGCCACAAAGGCGGGTATGGCTACCATCACCAAGCTTGCGGAAGTCCGGTATCTGGCAGACTTCCCATAGGAGAGTTGTGGCCTTTGTACCGCGTGCAGCAGCGCGAATATCCTCCATCTGCATCAAGCCGGTGAGGACATCAAGGTCCGAAGCTGTGCGCCCGGTGATGAGGCCGGGGCGTGGGGGTTTACGCATCAAGCTGTGATACAGCGTTTCAGGAGAGCTATAATCTAGGGCCGTTTGCCGCCAATAAAGGGCGTGTAATGGCTCAAACTTATGGTCCTCCACAGCCTTGATGAGCTCTTGGCTCATAGGGGGGCAAGAGCCTGTGGTGCCGAAGGTGCCATCATGCATCCCACGGCCTGCTCGCCCGGTGATTTGAGCCACCTCTTGCGGGGTTAGAGCACGGGAGGCAAGGCCATCAAACTTATGCAAGGCTGCAAGGGCAACATGGTCCACATCCATATTCAGCCCCATCCCGATGGCATCAGTCGCTACGAGATAATCAACATCGCGATTTTGATAGAGGGCGACTTGGGCATTGCGTGTTCTAGGGCTGAGGCGGCCCATAATAATCGCACAGCCCCCGCGCTTTTGGCGGATGGCCTCGGCAATGGCGTAAACCTCCGTGGCGGAGAAAGCCACAATGGCAGAGCGTGGAGGTAAGCGTGTGAGATTCACCGGCCCTATATTAGTAAGGTGGGAGAGACGGGCGCGGGTCTCAATCGTAATGGAGGGGATAAGCTGTTTGAGCAAGCCGCGAATGGTCTCCGCACCGAGGAAGAGCGTCTCCCCCGTCCCACGCGCATGGAGGAGGCGGTCGGTGAAAATATGCCCGCGATCAGGGTCCGCAGCGAGCTGGATTTCATCAATAGCGATGAAATCCACTTTGCGGTCCAGCGGCATTGCTTCCACTGTGCAAGAGAACCAACGTGCATGGGGAGGGATAATCTTTTCCTCCCCTGTGAGGAGGGCGACATGGCGTTCGCCTTTTAGTTTGACGAGCCGTTCGTAATTTTCGCGCGCAAGCAGGCGGAGGGGGAAGCCGATAATCCCACTCTGATGCGCCATCATACGGGTGAGGGCGTAATGGGTCTTACCGGTATTGGTTGGCCCTAAAATCGCATGAATAAGCCGTGGGGGCTGGCCCGCCGCAGGCATAAAGGAGGAAGAACGTGCTGTCATGGGTGGAATGATCTTGCGTGAATGCGATAAAAGCAAGACATTATAAGAGTTTTTTGGTGGAATGGTTTTTTATGTCTAATGCCCCTTTTTTGCCCCTGTGCGCTCCCTGTGATGGGGGGGAGACTTACCCGCTTCATATCGTAGAAGCGGGGGAGTCTGCTGCGCTTTCCGCTCTATTAGGGCGTGATGAGCCTTTTTTGCGCGCGCAAGGCTTTGAAGGACGTGCGGGGGATTTTACCCTTTTGCCGGGTAAGGAGGGGATTGCCGGGGCGGTATTTTGCATCAAGCCTACGGCAGGGCCTATGCCTTATGGGGCTTTACCAGCAAAATTGCCAGAGGGGCGTTGGGTTCCGCAGTTTCATCCGCAGGTTCAGGGGCAAGACACAAGGGCGGCTTTGGAGGAGCTCATTCTTGGCTTCTGCTTAGGGGCGTATCAGTATCATCTAAAGGGGGCTGCCCAACATACCCCCAAAGCGCAGCCTAAATTATGCATCGCCGCAGAATATGGGCGCGAGGCGCGTCTCCTTGCGCGGGCGGCGTGGCTAGGGCGTGACCTGATTAATAGCCCGGCGAATCTGATGGGCCCTGCGGAATTAGCGGCGGCAGCCCGTCACATGCTGGAGGAACGTGGGGCCTGTGTTGAGCTGATAGAAGGGGAGGCATTAAGACAAGCGTACCCATGCCTTGCCGCTGTGGGGGCGGGCTCGGACCGGGAGGCTGTTGTGGTGGTCGGGCAAAAACCCGGGCGGAGCAAAGCAGCCCCGCGCCTCTCTTTAGTGGGTAAAGGCGTATGTTTTGATACAGGCGGTTATGACCTCAAGCCCGGCTTCTCCATGGCGAAGATGAAGAAGGATATGGGTGGAGCGACATTGATGCTCGCCCTGGCCTGCGTGATTATGGAGGCGGAGCTAGATGTCGCTTTGGAGATTCGCCTTGGTTGTGTGGAGAACAGTATCTCCGGCCATGCGATGCGGCCGGGGGATGTGTTGACCACGCGGAAAGGGCTGCGGGTAGAGGTCGGCAATACGGATGCAGAAGGGCGTTTGGTTCTAGCTGACCTCTTGACAGAGGCCGCAGAGAGCCAGCCGGACCTCATCATAGATGCCGCAACGCTTACCGGGGCTGCGCGTGTGGCTTTGGGGCCAGATTTACCCGCCCTTTTTAGTAATGATGATGCATTAGCGGCGCATATTCTTGCCGCTGGGCGTCATGCGCATGACCCGCTTTGGCAGCTCCCATTATGGGCTGATTATGATGAATGGATGGATAGCCCCATTGCTGATTGTAACAATCTTTCCTCTCGGCCTATGGCCGGGGCGATTACAGCGGCGTTATTCCTCCAACGCTTCGTCCCAGAGGGGCAGAGATGGGCGCATATTGATACTTATGGATGGAATGATAACGCACGCCCCGGCCGGCCTATGGGGGGTGAGGTGCTAGCTTTAAGGGCGTTGTTCCGTGCGGTTTCGGAAGGTTTCTAAAAAGTAATGATTCGTTATAGCGTGTATAACTAGCTGTTTTTATTCATTTTTAATGAGGTTTGTCTTTAGGAATAGCAGCCCTGCGTTGGGCGTGGTTGTTATTTCGATACATAAGCGTCACAAATTAGAATAGGACTAAGTAGAAATCGCAAATATGATGTATCCCACCGGCCAGCGGGGAGGGCGTATATGCGCTAACTGGCAGAGGGTAAGTCGCGTTGTAAAAGAGCGAAAGAGAGTTTTTATGAGTCGAAATGGCGATAACCGCATGTTGCAGCTTTTGCGCGATACGATTGTGTCCACCGTGCGCGGTGATGGGCCGGACCTTTCTGCGCGGCAATTATCTGTGTTTTTGAGCTGTTATTTGGATGATGGGGCTCATACCGTGCGGGGCTTAGCACAGTCTTTGAATGTCTCTAAACCCGCTATCACCCGTGCGTTGGACCGGTTGAGCGAGCTTGATTTAGCACGCCGTAAGGTGGACCCGTTGGACCGCCGCTCCATTCTTGTTCAGCGGACATTAAAAGGCTCGGCCTATCTGCGTGGGTTGCGGGATGTGATGGAGGAAGCTTGCGGGGATGAGATTATCCTCCGTAAAGCGGCTCGTCCGGCTGTAGCATCCTTCCAAGCGCGGCGGGCTGGGTAAGTATCTTGGTGGGAGTTGTTCCCTTTCTGGATCTTCCTGCCCAGCAGCGGCGTCTTGGCGCGGCGTTGCGGGAGCGGATGGAGCGGGTCTTAACCCATTGTTGTTTCGTAATGGGGCCGGAGGTTGTAGAGCTTGAGGCGCGTTTGGCTCTTTATGGGGGGGCGCGTCATGCTGTGGCTGTCTCCTCCGGTACAGATGCGCTTTTAACCGTCCTCATGGCGGAGGGAATTGGGCCGGGGATGGCGGTGTTCCTACCTGCTTTTACATACACGGCCACGGCAGAGGTTGTTCTGTTATTAGGCGCGAAGCCGGTTTTTGTGGATGTGGAGGCGGATAGCTTCCAACTCTCTCTTGCCTCCTTGCAGGCGCGTGTTGCCGCGGTAAAGCAAGCGGGAGAGGTGGTGCCAAAGGCGATTATCGGGGTTGATTTATTTGGCCAACCTGCCCCGTGGGATGCGCTAAAGAGCTTTGCCACACAAGAGGGCCTAACCCTCATTGCGGATTGCGCTCAATCCTTTGGTGCGGCCTATAAGGGGCGGAAGTTGGGGCATGAGGCCATGGCTACGACTCTGTCTTTCTTCCCATCTAAGCCGCTAGGTTGTTATGGCGATGGCGGGGCTATCCTCACTGATGATGATGATAAGGCGGCTCTTTACCGCTCCCTGCGCAGCCATGGGGAGGGGCAACAACGCTATGAGGTGCAGCGCATTGGCCTTAATGCGCGGTTAGATAGCTTGCAAGCGGCGGTTCTCTTGAGCAAGTTGGATGTGTTTGAGGAGGAGCTGCAACGGCGTGAGGCTGTGGCACGCGCTTATGATGCAGGCTTGCCCTCTCTCATCACCTCACCTGCACGTGTGGCAGAAAGCCAGAGTGCATGGGCAGTCTATTGTGTGAAGCTACCCTCGCTATCTTTGCGTGAGTCTTTAAGGCAACATCTCACACAAGCGCAGATTGCAACGGCTATTTATTATCCCAAACCATTGCATCATCAGCCAGCCTATCAAGCGTGCCATGATGGGGTTCCTTTACCTGTGTCGGAATCGTTAGGGGAGTATGTCTTGGCCCTGCCAATCCATCCTGACCTTACCGATGAGGCCGTAGATTATGTGATAAGAGAGAGTCAAACATGGGCGAGAGAGCAGCATGAAGCAGAATGACGAATATCTTCTTATGTTTGCGGCGATTGTGATTATTCCTGTTGTGGTGATTTGGTATTTTGCGTGGCCTATTTTGCGCCCGTGGTCCCTCCCAACGGTTGTTCATGGCACGGTGGAGCAGGCTCAGCAGCAACGTAGCCTCACTGAGGATGAAGTAAAGGCGATGAATCTTTGGGTGCAACAGTATCGGACAGGCTGGGGGATCCCAGGTGAGGTACCCCCTAAGAATATGCCTGCGCTCGCTGTGTATCAGATGAGCAGTGCAGAGGGCCGCTTTGTCATTCTCTCCGCATGGCATTTTAAGCATGGGGATGATGTTGTGGGGATACAAACCCAACCGGGGGGCGCATATAGGATGCGCTCCTTCGACCGTGGGACCCTCCATTTGCCGGGCCTCCCTTAAAAAGGCGGTCTTGCTTTCCTCAGGTGGAGGGAGGCGGGGTGGTTTTATCTTTTTCCTTTTGTTTGGTCTCTTGTTTACTCGCGGCTGCTTTTTCTTGAGCGTTCTGAGCAACTTCTTTTGGGGTAAGCTCGTTCGTCTCTAATCGGGTTTTGGTGGCATCTTCCAGCGGGGGCATGGCTTTATCAAAGACAGCGAGGAGGGCTGCGGTGATGGGGGAAGCCAGCACGAGCCCCGGCACCCCAAGGATGGAGCCAAAAACACTTTGGGAGAGGATGGCTAGTGCAGGGGGCATATGGACTGCACGCCGTTGGATGAGCGGGGCGAGGATATTGCCCTCACAAAATTGGATAACGCTATAGAGGATGGCCACGAATAACACTTCATGCGTGCCAAGAGAGAGGCTGATGAGCAAGGCAGGCACTGCCCCTAAAATCGCGCCGATATAGGGGATGAAGTTGCACAACCCTGCGACAACGCCCAAAGCGAGAGCGAGGGGCATCCCGATGAGATATAGCCCAATACCGGAGAAAAGCCCTACGGCGAGCATGTCCAACGCTTGGCCTGCGGTCCATGCCCATAAAGTATTGCCTGCGCTATAGAGGAGCGTGCGTGTGGCTTCGCGTTGGTAAGGGGGGATGAGACGGAGGAAGCCGTTGATGTAAAGAGACGGTGAGACGGCAAAGTAAAAGGCGGCGATTAAAACAACAAAAATCGTACCGATTAAGCCAACCGCACTGCCGAGCAACCCGGTCACGGAGCCTGCAATCCCAAAGCCTAAACTGCTGAGGGAAGCTGTTTTATCATTCCCGCCAAGGGAGGTTGGCAGATGGTTTAAGACCATTTGGCCGAAAGTTGTTTGGGAGAGATGGGAGCGGAGATCGCTTGATTGTATAACGAGAGCATTTTTTAGGCTGATAAACTGCTCCCCCATAGAGGGGCCACTACTCCAAATAAGAGCGGCAAATAGCCCAATAATGCTAAAGGCTACGATGCTAATTGCGATTGTATAAGGGATGAAGGGTAAGCGACGGCGGAGGATACGTGCAAGCCCATGCAGAACAATGGCCATTAATACGGCTGCGAAGAGAACCGCCAAGACCTCTCCCATCAACCAAACAGCCAGCATAATGAGAGAAAGACAAAGCGTGAGACGCATAATGCCATAAATGCGGTCCAACGCGGTGGTGGGTGTTTGTTGGGCTGCGGGAGTCGGCGGGCGGTTGAAGAAGAAGGGCATGGGCATAGGCGTCCTGCAACGGGCGGTGAGTTGGTGTGCTATAATGTGGGTTATTTAATGGTGGGTCAATTTGTGGCTTGCTCTAATTCGTCTTGGGCTTCTAGCCATTGTAGCTCGGTCTCCTCTTGTTTTTGGCGGACAAGGGCGAGGTCGCTATTTAATGTGGCGATGTCTCCAGCGTGGTTTGCTTGGTAAAGGGCGGGGTCTGCTAATTTCGCTTCAAGCTGTTCTTTGGCTTTTTCCAAGCGGGAGAGGCGGGTTTCCAGCTCCCGAATCTTACGGCGGAGGGGGGCAAGCTGGCGGGTTTGCTCTTTGCGTTGGGCACGTTGTTGGTTTTTATCAGGCGTTGTGGCGGCTTGTGCGCCGTGTGCAGCGGGGGAGGAGGCTTGTCGCGTTGCCTCTAAAGCGTGTTTAGCGCGGGCCTCTAGCCAGAGGCGGTAATCATTCATATCTCCGTCAAAAGGGGTGATAGTCCCGTTTGCGGCGATCCAAAGCTGCTCAGCTACGGATTCGACTAAATGACTATCATGGCTGATGAGGATGACGGCCCCTTCAAAAGCACTGAGAGCGCGGATGAGCGCATCGCGGGCATCGAGGTCTAAATGGTTGGTTGGCTCATCTAATATGAGTAGATGAGGGGCGTGACGTGTGGCAAGGGCGAGGAGGAGGCGGGCTTTCTCCCCACCAGAGAGGTTGCGGACGGGTGTTTCGGCACGTTCAGCATCGAGCCCAAAACGGGCTAGTTGGGCACGCACTTGCGGGGGTGTGGCATCTTTTAACGTGCGGGCCATATGTTGGATGGGGGTTTCATCCACAATAAGCTCATCTGTTTGATGTTGGGCGAAATAACCAACCCGCAAGCGTGATGAAGGCTGAAATACCCCTCCCGTAGGGATGAGCTGACCGGCGAGTAATTTGGCGAAGGTTGATTTGCCATGCCCATTTTGCCCCAGTAGGGCGATGCGGTCCTCACTATCGAGCCGCAAAGAGAGATGGTGAAGAATTGTGCGCTCCCCATATCCGACAGAGACATCCTCTAACGTGAGCATGGGGGGTGGGAGCGGGCCGGGGTCGGGGAAGGTGAAATGGGTAGGGGTATCCTCCACGACTGAATCAATTTGTGGCAAGCGGGCGAGGGCTTTTAAGCGAGATTGCGCTTGTTTGGCTTTGGTCGCTTTGGCACGGAAGCGCGCCACAAAGGCTTCCATCTTTGCACGTTGGTCTGCCAGTTTTTCCGCTTGGCGATTTTGTTGGAGCTTCTGCTCGGTGCGGATTTGGACAAAACGCTCATAACCGCCGGGGGTGAGGGAGAGCTTTTTTTGCTCTAAATGGGCAATGGCTTGCACGCTGTTATCTAGCAACGCACGGTCATGGCTGACAATTAACGCTGCACCGGGGAAGCGGCTTAGCCAATTTTCCAGCCATAATGTGGCTTCAATATCCAGATGGTTTGTTGGTTCATCAAGGAGCAGAAGGTCAGGGGCGAGGAATAAGGCACTGGCAAGGGCAACGCGCATCCGCCAACCACCGGAGAAGTCATTGACCGGGCGATGTTGGGCCTCTTGGTCAAAGCCTAACCCGGCGAGGATTGTACTAGCACGCGCTGGGGCAGTATGGGCATCAATAGCGAGTAAACGCTCATGCACGTCAGCAAGGCGGGTAGGGTCAGTTGTGGTTTCGGCCTCGGTGAGGAGGCGGGTGCGTTCCTCATGGCTGTTAAGAACGGTCTCTAACAAGGACAGCTCGCCAGAAGGTGTTTCCTGCTTGACCCGCCCCATCGTGGCGCGGCCAGAGAGGGTAATGCTGCCGCCATCTGGGGCGATGTCCCCGGCGATGGCCGCCAGCAGCGTGGACTTCCCCGCTCCATTATGGCCGATGAGCCCGATGCGTTTACCTGGCTCAATAGTGAGGGAGGCTTGCTCTAGCAGGGTACGGCCTGCGATGCGTAAGGTAAGGTCGGTGATGGAAAGCAGGCTCAACGCACACACTCAGCAGGGAAAGATGAAAAAAGGTGGCTCTAACCCTATCAGGAACTCCTTTTTTCCTCTAGGGGAAGTTGGAGATAGAGGGCTCTTTATAAGGAGGGACTTATGGCTCTGGAACGTACATTATCCATCATCAAACCGGATGCAACACGCCGTAATCTGACAGGCAAGGTGAATACTGTTTTTGAGGAAGCTGGCCTGCGTATTGTAGCCCAAAAGCGTATTCAGCTGACAGAGAAGCAAGCCGGGGCTTTTTATGAGGTCCATAAGGAGCGCCCCTTCTTTGGGGAGCTTGTGTCTTTTATGTGCTCCGCGCCGGTTGTTGTGCAGGTGCTAGAGGGCGAGAATGCTGTGGCGCATCATCGTGAGGTGATGGGCGCGACCAACCCCGCCGAGGCGGCTGAAGGGACTGTGCGTAAGCTTTATGCTCAAAGCATTGGTGAGAACTCCGTTCATGGCTCTGATAGCCTTGAGAATGCTAAGCGTGAGATTAGCTTCTTCTTTGCGGAGACGGAAATCCTGCCCTGATGCAGCAGTGGCGTTAGCATGATGTTTGGACATGCTGTGAAGGGGGGCCATTATGGCTCCCCTTTTTTATGTTTGGCTTTTAGGTGTGGCGTTGTGTGATGAAGTGCTTGAGCGTTTCGGGATAGAGGCGGTGTTCTTGCTCCAAAACGCGGGCGGCGAGGGCATCAGCATCATCATGGGGTAGGACAGGGACGCGCGCTTGGGCAAGGATGGGGCCTTCATCCACCCCATCGGTGACGAGGTGAATGGTACAACCATGCTCTTTAGCACCCGCTTTTAGGGCGGCTTCATGCGTATGGAGGCCGGGGAACGCAGGAAGCAAGCTGGGATGAATATTAATCATCCGCCCCTGCCATTGCTGGACAAGCCAAGGGGTGAGAACGCGCATATAGCCTGCAAGGCAGATTAACTCCGCACCAGAGGCTCGCACGGCTTCATCTATGGCACGTTCATGCGCCTCACGGCCCTTCCCATAGTCTTTATGGGGGATGCAGAGCGTTTTAATCCCTGCCTTGCGAGCGGTGTCTAACCCAGCGGCATCGGCCTTATTGCTCAGAACAAGGACAATTTTAGCTGGGAAGTCCGGGTGGGCGCAGGCCTCCATTAACGCGAGCATATTACTACCGCGCCCGCTAATGAGGATAGCGATGGGGGTTTTCGTCACCATAAATCGCTTCAATCCAGATTTAATGGCGCAGTGAGGCGGAAAGGTGTGGTGCTGCGGACAACACGGCCAATCAGCATGGCGTCTTCATCCAGCTTTTCCAATTCCGTCATGAGTTTTTCGGGTTCGCTGGTGATGAGAACCATACCAATCCCGCAATTAAAGACCTTGAGCATTTCATCTTCAGATACGGGGCCTTGCTCGGCAAGCCATGAGAATACACCGGGGAGTGGCCAGCTTTGCCCATCTACTTCCACACCGAGTCCTTCTGGCAGGACACGCGGTAGATTGCCCGGCAGGCCACCGCCTGTGATATGCGCGCAGCCATTGAGGAGCTTCTTCTCATGTAAGGCAAGCACGGTTTTGACATAAAGCCGTGTGGGGGTCAGGAAGGCTTCTGCCAAAGTTTGCTTTGGTGAGAAGGGGGCGGGGTCCTTCCAGCTTAGACCAGAGGACTCCACGATATGACGAACGAGGGAGAACCCGTTGGAATGTACCCCAGAGGAGGGCAGAGCGATGAGACTATCGCCCTCGCGAATGGTGGCAGGCAACATGGCATCGCGCTCTGCTGCCCCAACGCTGAAGCCGGCGAGGTCATAATGGCCTTTGCCGTAAAGGCCCGGCATCTCCGCTGTTTCCCCCCCAACGAGGGCGCAGCCACTTTCCTTACAGGCTGCGGCAATCCCTTTAATAATCCGCTCTGCCACGGAGACGGAGAGATGACCTGTTGCCATATAATCAAGGAAGAAAAGCGGCTGTGCCCCTTGGACGATGAGGTCATTAACGCACATAGCGACTAAGTCGATGCCGATTTCATCATGCAAGCCGCTCTCGATAGCGAGGAGGAGCTTTGTGCCCACGCCATCTGTACAGCTGACGAGGACAGGGTCCTTTAACCCAGCGGCTTTGGGGTCAAACAGGGCACCAAACCCACCAAGCCCGCCCATAACACCGGGGCGATTGGTTGCTTTGGCCGCGGGCTTGATGGCGTCAACTAGAGCATCTCCGGCTTCAATATCAACACCGGCGGCTGCATAACTTGCATTGGGGGGAGAAGGGGTTTTGGTCATGGAGAGAGGGTATTCCTGCTGGTTGATGCTGGCCTCTTTATAGAGCATCCTGCACAAAGACGGAATGTAGGGCGTGTGGAATCATTGAGGCGATAGGCGAGAAGGGTAGATATGGGCGACAAGAGAGAGCAGGACACGCCCTTTAGCGTACAAGCGCAGCTAGCATTGGATTTGCAGCAAAAACGCCATTTTTCGGCAGAGCGTTTTATCGCAGGGGGGTCTAATGCTTCAGCACGGGCTTGGTTAGCACGGCCCCAATGGCCAGAAGGGCGGTTGTGGTTATGGGGGCCTGCGGGGACGGGCAAGACGCATTTGCTTCATATATGGGCCGCAGAACAGGAGGCGATTCTCTGTGAGGCATCCGCACTATCATGTGCTCCAGATGGTGCATTGCGCGTGGGGCAGCAGATTTTGGAGGCCAGTGCTGCGCCTTTGGCGATTGACCATATCGAGAGGGTGGGCAGTGAGGTTGCGTTGTTGCATCTCCTTAACCGTGCTCATGCGGCAGGGCAGCGTGTGTTGATGGCCTCTCGTCATCCTCCTGCACGGGGTGATTTTGCATTACCGGACCTTGCAAGCCGGTTGCGCGCAACTGTAACCGCTGGGCTGGAGGAGCCAGAGGATAATGTGCGGGCAACATTATTGCTTTCCCTTCTGGCGGAGCGTCAGCTTGTTGTCCCGCAATCTGTGACCGAGTGGTTATGGCGGCGTTTGCCACGCACAGGGGAAGCATTGGTGCAAGCTGTGCAAAGATTGGATGAAGCAGCGATGGCACAAGGGAGTGCGATTAGCCGTAGTCTCGCAATGAATGTTCTAAAAGATTTATTAAAGGACGAGCATTTATAAGAATAACCCCTGCTAGATTAAAGGGGATTGTCATAGAAGCTTCATAGTAATGCGTCCTATTTTGTTGCGATAGTGTATTTACCGCTCAGGCGAATAAATAAAATAGCATGGAAGGATTGCCATGATGAAAGAATGGTTGTTGTAATGATGTTCACATTCGGGTGTCCCCATTGGGATGCTGGCAGAAGCTTGGAGGAGAACTGACGTGACTGACAGAACCGATTCTGCACATCATGGGGAGCATGGGGAAGCTAAGAGCCAACGTAGCTATCACCATCTTGATTTCATCAATAGGGAATTATCATGGTTGGCCTTCAACCAGCGCGTTCTGGAGGAAGCAGAAGACTCAACCAACCCTCTGTTGGAGCGGGTGCGCTTCCTCTCCATTAGTGCGGGGAATATGGACGAGTTTTATGCCGTCCGTGTTGCTGGGTTGGTCGATCAAGTTCGCGCTGGTGAGGGGAAGAAGAGCGTTGATGGCTTAACCCCCACTCAACAGCTAGAGACTGTACGGCATCAAGCATGGCGTATGCAGCAGGAGCAGCAGCGCATTTGGCACAGTGTCCGTGCTGAATTGGCAAAAACTGGGATTGTTATCGAGTCGGTCGATAAGCTTCACCATAGTGATAAAGAGTGGCTGGATAAGTATTTTGAGGAGCAAGTCTTCCCTGTTCTTACTCCGGTGGACTTGAACCCTACCCATCCCATGCCTTTCATCCCCAGTGGGGGGCAAGCCTTGGTGTTGCGTTTGCGGGATGTTGATACGCATAAGCATAAGGCTGATGGCCTTGTTGTTATGCCACCGCAGATTCCACGTTTTATTCGCCTGCCAGATAAAAATGGGCAGATTCGCTTCATTGCGCTGGAATATCTTATTGCGCATTACACAAAACGTCTTTTCCCCGGGCTGCACGGCGTACCAACAGGCATGATGCGTATTGTGCGGAACTTGGATGTTGACTTGGAGGAAAAAGCAGAGGACTTGCTCAATACGTTTGAGAAAGCCGTGCAAGACCGCCGCCATGGTGTATGTATTCATTTAGAGGTAGAGGGAACAATCCCGAAGCACTTGGTCCGCAAGTTGGGCCTAGAGCGTGATGAGGTTGTTTTGCTGCCGAAGATGGCCGGTATGGGTGATGTAAAGCAACTTATCGTCTCCGATAGGCCAGAGCTGCTTTTCTCCCCCTTCCATGCGGCTATGCCTCAACGTGTATTGGACCATGATGGCGATTGCTTTGCCGCCATTAAAGAGAAAGACTTGGTAGTTCAGCATCCTTATGAGAGCTACGATGTCGTGGTCCATTTCCTCCAACAGGCCGCGCAGGACCCGAATGTTCTTTCCATCAAACAATCCATTTATCGGACATCGCATGATAGCCCGATTGTCCATGCGTTAATTGCCGCTGTGGAGGCCGGTAAATCTGTCACCGCTGTGGTGGAGTTGCGGGCACGTTTTGATGAGGAGGCCAATATCAACCTTGCTCGTGCGCTGGAGGCGCGGGGTGTACAGGTTGTTTACGGGCTGGCAGCTTATAAGACCCATGCAAAGATGATTCTTGTCGTCCGGCGCGAGGGTGAGCGTCTGCAATCTTACGCTCATTTTGGGACGGGGAACTATCATCCTAGCACGGCGAAGATCTATACAGACATCTCCTTCTTCACCTGTGACCCTGTGTTAGTGGAGGACGCAGCACGCCTCTTTAACTACGCAACAGGCTGTGCGAAGCCGCATTTGCAAGCTCTGTGCTGCTCCCCGCTGACAATCCGTTCTACTTTGGTGGAATTAGTGCAGGCGGAGATAGCTCACGCCCGTGCTGGTCGGCCAGCGCAGATTTGGTTGAAGATGAACAGCCTTGTCGACCCTCAGTTGATTGAGCTGCTCTATGATGCCTCACAGGCGGGTGTGTCTGTTAAAGCTGTGGTGCGGGGGATTTGCTGCCTGCGTCCGGGCGTGAAGGGTCTCTCTGAGAATATTGAGATACATTCCATCGTTGGGCGTTATTTAGAACATGCGCGTGTCTTTGCCTTTGGTAATGGGGAAGGGCTTCCTTCGCCATATGCTAAGCTGTATATCTCCTCGGCAGATTGGATGAAGCGTAATATGGACCGGCGGATTGAGGCGATGGTTCCCATTACTGACCCTGCCGCTCATGCGCATATTCTAAACCAGATTATGGTTGTGAATATGCGGGATACGCTGCGGAGTTGGAAGTTGCTGCCAAATGGGAAGTGGGAGCGCATGGCACCGGGAAATGAGCCACTTTCTGCTCATGACTATTTCATGGCGCATCCATCTCCTGCATATGGGGAGGAGATTGCCCCCGTAGGGTCCGAGTCTCGTACCGGGGTAGCCGTACAGGAGTCGTAAGGATGGTAGAAAGCACAGCGCAAGGGGGGGCTGCTCGTCAGTCCCGCCGGGCGGCGATTGTGGACCTTGGGTCTAACTCGGTGCGGATGGTGGTGTATGAAGGGGTTGCGCGCAATCCCGTCCCCATCTTCAACGAGAAGGCAACGCTCAGGCTCGGTGCTGGGTTAGAGGCAACGGGCCTGTTGAGCGAGGAAGGCATCGAGCGCGCGCTGGAAGTGCTGTCGCGCTATCAGGCGATTGGTCAGGCAATGGGGGTTAAGCCCTTTGATGTTCTGGCAACGGCTGCGGTGCGGGATGCTCGTAACGGAGCGGAGTTTGTAAGAGCAGCTCAATTACGGATGCCTGAGGCACGTTTTCGTGTTCTAAACGGGGAGGAGGAAGCCGACTACTCCGCTACGGGCGTGTTATGTGCCCTCCCTGATGCTGATGGCGTGGTGGCAGATATTGGCGGTGGCTCGCTAGAGCTGATTCGTGTGCGGGATAGTGCGTATTTTGATGCTGGGACAACGCCTCTGGGTGTGATTCGCCTGCGGGAACGCTCAGATGATGATGTGGAAGCAGCTAGTAAAATCGCGCGGAAGACCCTTGCTGATGTAGCATGGTTAGAGGATGCAAAAGGGAAGCCACTTTATCTGGTAGGTGGGGCGTTTCGTGCTTTGGCCCGCTTACATATGGCGCGGACAGATTATCCGTTGAATATGGTTCACCTATTCCGTCTTAACCGGCAAGAGGCGGTGGAGATGGCGGAGTGGGTCGTAAGGGCGAGCCGCAAGCAGATGGAAAAGGTGGGGAATGTCCCCCGCAAGCGAATGATTGATGCCCCCTTTGCGGCACAGGTTCTCCTAGCATTGCTTGATAGGACTGAGGCTCCAGAGGTCATCTTTAGTGCAGAGGGGTTGCGTGAGGGTTGGTATATGCGTGAGGTTGCCGCGCGCGTAGCCGATGAGGAGCCGATGCAAGCTCTGGTTCAGGAGATGGAAGGGCGGTTGGGGCGTAATCCCTCTTTTGCTGAACCTTTATATATGTGGCTGACCTCTGTCTTTTTGGAGCGATTGGGCTGGAAGAAGGATTCATTCCTTGCTTTGCAATTCCGCCTAGCCTGTATGGTCTCCGATGTTGGCTCTTATGATCATCCGCAATATCGGGCTGAGCAGACATATCGGCGTATTTTATATTGTCATGGTGTTGGCTTCTCGCATGAATCGCGGGCCTTTCTCGCGCTTGTTTTGGCAGGGCGATACGATATCGATCGTGATAGCTCGGTTTTGGAGCCTTCGCGCCGGTTGCTGAGTAAGGATTATTATGAGGCGGCAATCCAGCTAGGGCAGGCCTTCCGTCTCGTTTATGTGCTTTCTGCCGGGACGGAGACTTTACTAGAGGGGACGCATCTTACCATTAAAGATGAGGACCAGTTGGTTCTTAGCTTACATGGAGGGCGTTTGCGCTCTGGTGGGAATGCTGTTTCACGCCAACTCAATCGTTTAGCTGAGTCTCTGGGGTTAGAGGCTGATTTACAATAGCTTGCTTTTATGAGGATGGTCATATCCCGCAAAGCCGTGGTCTGCCTTATTGGCGGGGCCGCGGCTTTGGTGCTTTTAGCGGTGTTATATCTTTTTTATTGGTCTTATCAGAGCAACGCTTTGTGGCGTATCGTGCGTCATTGTGGGGTGGATTCTGATCACAACCCTTGTGCCGTATATAAGGCGAAGGATGGCTATGCCATTCTTAAAGCGCGTGAGGGGAGAGGGCAGTATTTGCTTATCCCGACTCAACCTTTGCGCGGTATTGAATCAGCATATCTTTTGCGGAGTGATAGCCCGCCTTATTTAGCGCAAGCGTGGGGGTATCGTCAGCTTGTTGCACAAGCCTATGGCTGGCCAATAGCGGATACTCGCCTCTCTTTGGCCATCAATTCCCGCAGGGCGCGTAGCCAAGAACAGCTTCATATTCATATAGATTGCGTGCGTAAGGATGTATGGCAGCAAGTAACGCATTTACCGCAGGAACAATCGGCGGGGGAGCTGCGTTTATTAGGGCATATGTATCATTGGTGGCGCATTCCTGCACGTTCCTTACCTTTATGGCGCATTGAGTCCATCTTTCCTCAAGGGGCGGATGAGACGGAGCGTGGTCGGTACGGCTTGGCTGTAATCGCCGTGCAAGAGGGCTTTATTCTGCTGCGTAGCCGTGCTGCTGGGATGGTGTGGGGATATGCGGAGGAGCTACAGGATCATCACTGTACGCCATAATTGCACGATGCCCGCTAATGGGATTGGCGCAGTGGGGCGAGCAAACGGTTGAGGTAATCAAGCTCGCTTTGCGGGCGTGTGCGGTCTGAGGCCCGGCGTTGGAGTTCGCGCTCAATATCATGGGCGCGGTTTGTATCATGGTCGGGGATATGGGCATCAGAATCCGAGCTATCATCCATCTTCCGGCCTAGCGGGTCTTGGTTTTTAGGTTGTTTCTCGTCTTCTGGTTCGTCATTATCCTGGCCACCATTAGGGTCATCCTCTGGGGAGACACCAGCACTGCCATTGGGGTCTTCTGTTGAGGAGGCAGAAGGTGGTGGGATGAAGCCAAGATGGCCTTTACTCGTCTGCTGTGCTGCGGCTTGATTTTTCTTCATATCATGGCGCGCTTGGGAGAGGTCCTCCAAAACAGTTTGGATGGTGCGCACACTGACCTCATCCTCTCGGTTAGCCAGATTATGCAGAACAGGCCCCATATCCGCTTCGGCTTTTACGAGATTAGGCATTTTCTTTTTTGTTAATGCTTCACCGCGTTTATTTAAGATATGGGTAAGGTGGCGGAGGGCATATTGCGTGGCATGGTCTTGTTGGCGACCTTCTGCATGGCTGAGAAGGGCCGTAGGGTCTAGCGGAGTGGTGGCGGGGCCAGTGCCCTCATGCGAGGCCATGCCTAATTGGCTGAGCAACTCCGCCGTGGACATTTGGGAAACATCCTTATGCGATTCCATAACTGAGGAGGTGGGTTGCTCCGCAGCGAGGCGTTTTTGAGCATGATTGAGTAGCTCTGTCTCTTGGCGGATAAGCTCGCGCAGGGCCATGCGCTGGTTGCGTGCTTCAGCTTGTGCCTGCATGGAGGCAGCTAGTGCTTGCATATCTGGCAAGGTTGCTTGGCGCATTTGCTCGGCAGGTTCCAGCATGGCTTTAAGATGCTCTAGGGCTTGTGGAATATGGCCTGCTAGGGCTTCAGCCTGCACATGCTCGGCAAGGCGTACCCAGGGCATCCCTTTGCCATCCGGCATAGGCATGACCAACCCATTACGATTCGCTTTTTGGAAGATGAAGGCGAGGTGTTGCCCTAAGGCCTCTTTGAGACGATTCAATTCATCATGCAGAGCGTCTTGTTCATGAGGCGGTGGAGGGCTTGGTTGTTGGGCTAACGCCAGTAAATGCAACCGCACGGCATTTTGTAGAGCACGAACATGGAGCATAGACGCGGCAATGACCTCGCCGGTTTGTTCGCGGTCTTCTTCATAAAGAGCGTTGAACCATAGTTGCTCGTTAATATGTTCGCTTGGAAGGCCCGCTATGATGCGTTGACGGAGCCAAATAAGAGGCAAAGCGACATCAGAGGGTAAAGAGAGCGAGGTAAGAAGGCCCAGTGCATGGGCTGTTTGGGTAGGGTCATCCTGCCCACTCGCAAGGCGGAGCCGTAGAGCGAGCAAAGCACGGCTGACGGGATTATGAAACGGGCGATGGCCAAGCCGGAATGTTTGTGGTGGGGAGCAAGCTTGTTTGTTGGAGCTACTTGTTGCGCAGAGGCGGCCTACGACCTTTAGCCCTGCAAAGGGGTTGTCTGAGAGGTCCAGCGATGTGGTCTCATGTGCTTTGCGTGTATGTGGTTTTAAGGGAAGGGGGCTGCGTATTTCGTGCGCTTTATTCGGCGTATGAGAGGGGGGAATGATGGGGTAGAGCCGTACCTCCAATGCTGTAACGCCATGAGGCTGGGCAACAGACCATGGAATATGAGTATGCCAGTCATCACTTGTTTTGGGGCCAGCTTTGCCATCCCAACGGATATCAGGGGGGGTATCATGACTAATTTGCACAGACCAATGGCCCATGACCCGGCCACGATAGGATAAAGTGAGGGTGTGGCTTTTAATGAGGGCCGTTTCTATTTGCCATTCCCCTGTAGGGAGATGATTATAGTGAATATGTTTCTGCCCCCGCAAAGAAGGCCTAGTTGTAGCCCCCCCTACGAGGATATGCACTACCGCGCCTTCTGGTAAGGTGAGAGGGGGCATATGAGGGGTTAGGAAGAGAGGAGCCCCCGGTGCGTAATGTGGCAGGTTGACCCATCCTTGAAGCGTAGGGAGCGGGACGGAATCGTCATCATGACCGGGGAGGAAACCCGCTTTTAGGCGTAAGCCAAGGTGCGGTCCCGCTACGCTTGCGAGGCTGATAAGGCCGATGAGAAGACAGAGCGCGGTTAACCGCTCTGCCCAATGATGGAAGAAACGAGGGGGGCGTAGGCGCAGCGTTTTCAGTGAGTCCAAAAGCTGCTGGTGATGGAGGGCCCAAAGCTGTCCAGCTTGATGTTTTTGCTCCTGAGAGGCTGTTTTTATTAAAGCGGGACGGTCTGTAAGAGCCTCAAGCGGACGGAAGTTTAACCCTCCATCGCGGGCTATGCGTTGATCAATATCCTCTAGTGAGGGGGGTGGGCTATGATATAGCGCGTAGCTTGCCCAGCCGATAACACTTCCAAAAAGAGCAAGCTCCAGCACAAAATGAAGATAATCCGGCAGAGATTGCGGAAGGTGGAGGCAGGCAGCACACCCCCATAGCCCGATAAGCAGCACAAGCCAGCGCAGATAGTGCCACACACGCTCCACCTGCAACCGGCGGGCGGCTTTCCGCTTGAGGCGCGCAAATTGGGGGGGGAGGAGTTGGGCCTTCACGAGCGTTAGGGGCGGGCTAACCAGCTAGGGACAACGTCTTGTGCGAGAAGCTCATCAAGCGTTTGGCGTTTACGGATGACGGCCTCTTGGCCATTACTAATCATGATTTGTGCTGCAAAAGGACGAGAATTATAGGTCGAGCTCATCACTGTGCCATAAGCCCCTGCATCTAAAAGGGCAATAAGGTCGCCTTTTTTAAGAGGTGGTAAGGTACGTTGACGGGCGAAAATATCGCTGCTTTCACAAATCGGGCCAACAACATCAACGCGTTCTTCAAGCGTGTCTGTAGGTGGGGCGTGTAAGGGTAAGATACCATGCCATGAATCATACATAGCGGGGCGAACAAGGTCATTCATCCCGGCATCAATGATAACAAAACGGCGCGCTGCCTCTTTAACATTAATAACGCGCGCAAGCAGCACCCCCGCCGGGGCTGCGAGCCAACGGCCCGGTTCGATATGAAGGTGAACGTCCAATCCCCCCAATGTCTCGGCAATGACCTTAGCCCAGAGCGCAGGCGGGGGAGCGTCCTCACCACGATAGGCGATGCCAAGCCCGCCGCCGCAATCAATATCGGTGACAGATAAACCATCTGCGCGGAGGGTCTTAACGAGCTCCGCAATGCGTTCATACCCTTTGCGGAAGGGGGCTTCCGCCAGCATTTGGCTACCGAGATGGACCGCTAGACCGACAAGCTCCACCCCCTTCATCTCCTGCTGTGTGCGGCGATATAAGGCAGGGATGAGGTTATAAGCGATGCCAAACTTATCTTCAGCGCGTCCGGTTGTGATTTTACTATGGGTTTGGGCATCAATATCGGGATTAACGCGGAAGGCAACGCGCACACGTTGTTGAAGGGTCTCGGCAAGGTGGTTGATGCGGGTTAGTTCTTCAATACTTTCGATATTGATTTGGCCTATGTTTTGCTGGATGGCATAGGTCAATTCGTCATCAGTTTTACCGATTCCCGAAAAGACGATATGGCGCGCTTCCATCCCCGCTGTAAGGGCGCGCTTTAGCTCCCCCCCGCTGACAACATCCGCGCCAAAGCCACATTGTGCGAGGACGTTTAAGCAGGCTTGATGATCCTGCGCTTTTACGGCGAAATGATAGCCCATAGATAGGCCGCGCTCTTTAAAAGCGGCCTGCATGTTATGTGCACGTTGGCGCAATGTGTCGGCACTGATAACCCAGCTTGGCGTACCATAATGCTCAGCGAGGGGGGCTAGGGCTGTTCCATCCATCATTAAACCCTGCTTGTTGTCATAATGCAGGTTGGGATGAGTCGCGAGGAGGCGATGGAAGGTCGGGTCTGAAGCTGCGGAAGTCATGCCTGCATGATTACAGACCAGTAGCGTAAATGGGAAGATGTCTCTTTAGAGAAAGCATTCACTTTGGCTCAGCCAGCAGCAAGAATGATGGGCTTCTGAAATCCTTTATTCAATAAAGAATGTTATAATCCCGGCTTATAGAGGAAGATTTTTCTTATAAAAAGGAGATTATTAAAACATTATGACGAAAAGAAAGATACTTGTCACATTTGCAGGGCGTGAAGACCGGATGGGTCTTTTAAGAAAGCATATTTCGTCCTTATTAGATGCCGGGTTGTTGGATGAATGGCATGTATGGGATTTTACAAGAACAGAAAAAGACCGTGCTTATATTTCATCACATTATGGTCCTGCATGTTTTTTAAGGCCAGAGGCGGGGTATCATTCTGTTGGGATGATAGAGCGTGGTGCAGGGCGTGATGTGGCATTCATGGCGGCATCAGATGTGCATGTCGCCATTAAAACAGCCGGTCATGATCAATTTTTGGAATATGTGATTGGGGGGTGGCAGAATCGTGGCTCGATGATTCGGCAGTTAGAGGGGGCTGCTTTTTCAACGTATGAGCGGCAGGCAGGGCAATGTTTGCATCAAGCCAGTACGCCGTCTGTTTTATGTGGGCAGCTTAAAGATAAGCTGCGAATTCACTTGAGTGATGAAGGGGCGTTGCAGCTTGGCGTCTCTGCTTACCAATTCCCAGAGGTCCCCTTGCGGGGCGATATTGGTGAGGTAGAGGTTTTCATCCGTGGTGGGTTTGGGAGTTCGGTAGAGCTGCCAGAGGTTACAGGGCCGATTCGGCGTTTTATTGGGGATAGGGGATGCCAGAAGCCTTATTGGCAGGCTTATCAATATTATGTGGAGCGTTATGAGGCGTATAAAGAGGCCATCTTCTTAAAATGTGATGATGATATTATTTACCTGCAAGAAGATCGCATTGCTGACTTTATACGCTGTATTGAAGAACGAACCGATAAGTTTCTCATCTCGGCTAATGTCGTGAATAATGGTGTCTGTGCTTATCTTCAGCAACAAGCTGGGCATTTGCCGCAGGCTCTTGGGGCTTTTGAACATCCTGAAGGGGGTTTTGGAGGGAGCTTATGGCAAGATGGGCAAAAAGCTTATGACGTACATCGTTATTTTGTAACGCAAGGCAAGCCTGCCTTCCCGTTAGGGGAAGCGTTGATGGATGTGGAGGCGCGTCTTTCCATCAATTTCATCGGTTGGCGGGGGGAGATGTTGCGTTATATGCAAATAACGCCGCAAGATGATGATGAGCATATGCTAAGCGTTGTTCTGCCACGGTTTCTTGGTAAAAAGGTGGCGATTTTCTCGGATTTTATGGTCAGTCACCTCAGCTTCTTCCCGCAAGAAGACGCTGTGAAAGCTGATGAAATCATCAAGTTGTACGATACTGCATAAGGAGATTGGTGCACCCGGGAGGACTCGAACCTCCAACCCCCAGATTCGTAGTCTGGTGCTCTATCCAATTGAGCTACGGGTGCAGGGCCTAAAAGGCTAGGCTATAACCCACATGGTGCACCCGGGAGGACTCGAACCTCCAACCCCCAGATTCGTAGTCTGGTGCTCTATCCAATTGAGCTACGGGTGCATCGTGTTGAGGAGGCTTTTATCTGGTCTTCTCAAAAGGTGCAACCCTGCTGAAAGGCTTTTTATAGATTTTCAGCAGGGAGGGGGCCGCCTTAGCGGCGCGTCAGGGTGATGTGGGCATGGCAGCGGGGGGTTGTAAAGTTCCCGCCGATGGCTGTGCCTACGGGATAGCCCTCAAAAACCTGCCGGTAGGGAGTGTGATTCATCCCTTCATCCACTTGCTCAGCATGATAGCTTTGCTGGCCCGGCTGGTAGGTGCCGTGCAGGGCAGCAGAAGTCATACCGGGGTTAAAAACAATATCCTTCCCGCGAATACGCAGAGAGGACATATTCTTTGTAGGGCAGACTCCCTCATCTCTTACAAGCTTGCCGACCCATGTACCGTATGGGTCGTGCGCGGGGTCGGGTAGGGAGGAGCAAGCCCCAAGGAGAAGAAGGCCAAAGAGACAGGGGAGAGGAGTAAGACGCATAGGCAAGCTCTGATAAATATGTTTTGAGGGTAAAGCCGCAGGAAAATAAGGATGACCTTGGCGGCCTGTCGTCCTATAGAGATAGCACGAAATGACTATTGTGCCATATCCAGAAGGCGAGGCCGGACCGTGACGCAGAAAAGCGCAGAGACTCTTCAACATCTTGATGAAACCCTTCATGAGGACCGTATCCTGATTTTGGATTTCGGTAGCCAAGTGACCCAGCTCATCGCTCGGCGTGTGCGGGAAAGCGGCGTTTATTGTGAGATATGGCCTTTTACCTCCACATTGGAGAAGATTCGCGCTTTCAACCCGCGTGGGATTATCCTCTCTGGTAGTCCCGCTAGTGTGCATGATGATAATGCACCAACCCTACCAGATGGTGTGTTGGAGCTTGGCCGTCCTATTTTGGGAATCTGCTACGGCCAGCAAGTATTGTGCCACACACTTGGCGGGCGTGTGGAGACGCATGATCATCGCGAGTTTGGCCGTGCTTATATTGATGTCGCGGAGGAATGTGCGCTCTTTCATGGTTTGTGGGCACAAGGTGGGCGTGAGCAAGTATGGATGAGCCATGGGGACCGCGTTACGGCTCTCCCACCTGGGTTTAAGGCCGTTGCTTATTCCGAAGGTGCGCCATTTGCCATCATCGCTAATGAGGAGCGGCGAATTTATGGCGTGCAATTCCACCCGGAGGTTGTTCATACCCCCCACGGGGCAGAGTTGATTCGTAACTTTACGCATGATGTGGCGGGCTGTTCTGGCACATGGACAATGGCGGGCTTCCGTGACCTAGAGATTGCCCGCATCCGCAAGCAGGTGGGTGATGGCAAGGTGATTTGTGGCCTATCTGGTGGGGTGGATAGCTCTGTTGCGGCAAAGTTGATTCATGATGCGATTGGCGATCAGCTAACCTGCATCTTCGTGGATCCCGGTATTTTACGGGCCGGGGAAGCGGATGAGGTGGTAAAGACCTTTCGGGATCGCTTTAACATTCAGCTCGTTCATCGGGATGCTTCCGACCTGTTCCTTGGTGAGTTGGCAGGGGTTACGGACCCGGAGGTAAAGCGCAAGACCATTGGCCGCTTGTTCATTGAGGTGTTTGAGCAAGAGGCAGCGAAGCTAGGGGGCGCACAATTCCTCGCGCAAGGGACATTGTACCCGGATGTGATTGAGAGTGTTAGCTTTAATGGTGGGCCGTCTGTGACGATTAAGTCCCATCATAATGTGGGTGGCTTGCCAGAGCGGATGAATATGGAGTTGGTTGAGCCGCTGCGTGAACTCTTTAAGGATGAGGTGCGTGCTTTAGGCCGTGAGATTGGCGTGCCAGAGCATATTGTGGGGCGGCATCCCTTCCCCGGGCCGGGGCTGGCTATTCGCATCCCCGGGGATATCACGCGGGAGAAGTTGGACCTTTTACGCAAGGTAGATAGCATCTATCTGGAGGAAATCCGTAAGGCTGGCTTGTATGACGAGATTTGGCAGGCTTTTGCTGTCCTTCTGCCTGTGCGTACAGTCGGTGTGATGGGTGATGACCGCACTTATGACCAAGCGTGCGCCTTGCGTGCCGTCACTAGCACGGATGGCATGACGGCGGAGGTCTATCCCTTTAGCTTCGAGTTCCTCAACCGGGTTGCAGGGCGCATCGTGAACGAAGTCCGCGGTATTAACCGCGTAACTTACGACATCACCTCCAAACCCCCGGGTACGATCGAGTGGGAGTGAGCAGAGTTAGGAGAACGTTCTAGCGTTGGTTGTAAACCCGTCGGGAGGGACGGGTTTATAAGGGTGGGAATCTAAGGCTCAGGAGCCAAAATGCTCAGCAACCTCCTTGCACATCTCGGATATCTTCTGATTTGTTTCCTTTTCTGAGTTACGATATGCTCCGCGCTTGTCACTACCATAGTGCGTATAGTCTTCGGTGAGCCAATGTCTAATGATTGGTTCAATGACGCGATGTACGTCCTCTTTTGTTAAAAGAGAACCGATTTCCTTTTTGGTTTCTTCTACGCGCTTACGATCGGGCCCATGAACATTGAAGTATAGGTCTACGGAGCCAAAAAAGCTACGAACTCGTCTAGCGAGGATCTCTTCTGCTTGCGATTTTGTTACTGAGCCTGTCATTTGGTGCGCCTTCACTGCTTTAAAAGTTTCTACGGATACTCCTACAGTATTGCCGGTAAGTTTCTGCCCCGCTTTTCTGGCAGGGCAGGGTTGCTCCTTATAGGGGCATTTTTTGGGGGAATGAGGGTGAATACGGCTTGCCCAAATGCTCATCCCTTGGCAGGGATAAGGGGATGAGAGTGTTTGTTCCTTTTTCCCACAGGTTATTTAAGCAAGGGGTTGTGCCCTTTGCGGTGATGGCCTTGTCGCTCGGGGGGCCTGCTTATGGGGTGGGTCAGGAGCAAGACGAGTCTCAAAAAAACCATCGCGTTCATCACCATGGCAAACATCATGCAGGGGCGCAGGCTCATGCAAAGGAGGCGAAAGCTGCGAAAGCAAAAGCCGGAGCTGGGAAAGGCTCGCCTCATGCGGCCAAGCATGGGGGAGGGGCTGCGCGTAATCGTGCGTTGGAGCGTAAGGCGGCCGCTGCCGCCGCGGCGGCAAGTGCTGCAAAAGCTGCCCATCCTGCTCCGCCAGCCGTGCCCGATAATGTAGGGACGGAGACGAAATTGCCGCTCCCACGCTTTGCCTCTATGCGAGCAGACCGTGTGTATATGCGGCGCGGCCCGGGTGAGCGGTACCCGATTGATTGGGTGTATCATCGCCGTGGGTACCCGGTGAAAATTGAACGTGAGTTTGGGGTTTGGCGTCTTGTGGAAGACTCAGATGGCCAAAAGGGATGGGTGCATCAGGTCACACTGCATAGCAGCCGTTCCTTCCTTATACCCGGCTCCTCATCCTATGATGGGGATGCGTCTAAAGTTTCGATCACGGGGCATGCTGATTCGCGCATTGTGACCTATCGGTCTGCGGGAGAGGTAGCACGGGGTCAGAATCGTGACGTCCCGCTGATGAGCTCGGAGAAGCCTGATCAGAAGATTGTTGCCCTGCTAGAGCCGGGTACAGTTGGTACGATTAAAGCTTGTCCACAGGGTTTATCATGGTGTCATGTTACAGTCAGGGGCTATGACGGGTGGGTTGAACGCCGCCTGTTATGGGGGCTTTTACCCGATGAAATCATTCAGCCTGACTGACCAAATGAAAAGTCGAGGAATGTTATGACAGCCAACATCCATCATCGCCGCACGCGGATTGTTGCGACCCTCGGGCCGGCTTCACAGACTGCTGAGCAGATTCTTAATCTTGCCAAGACTGGTGTGAATGTTTTCCGCCTGAACTTCTCCCACGGTGCTCATGATGAGCACGCCGCCCGCCACAAAGCTGTGCGCGAGGCTGAGGCCAAGCTGGGGCGTCCTCTGGCTGTTCTGGCGGACTTCCAGGGCCCCAAATTGCGCGTTGGCGTGTTTAAAGACGGGCCGGTTGAGCTGAAGGTCGGGCAAAAGTTTAACCTAGACCTTGATAAAGCTCCGGGTGATGCTCATCGCGTTAACTTGCCGCACCCAGAGATTATCTCTGCTATTGATGTCGGTCATCGTCTGTTGCTGGATGATGGTAAGCTGGCTCTGCGTGTCACCAAGAAGAACAAAGACTCTCTGGAGACTGAAGTCCTCGTTGGTGGGAAGCTTTCCGAGCGTAAGGGCGTGAACGTCCCTGACGTTGCTCTGCCAATCCCTGCTCTGACAGAGAAGGACCATAAGGACCTTCAATTCGCCCTTTCCATCGGGGTGGATTTGATTGCCCTCTCCTTCGTGCAGCGTCCGGCTGATATTCAAGAAGCACGTGACATCGTTAAGGGCCGCGCTTGGATCATCACCAAGCTGGAAAAACCACAAGCTGTTGAGTGCCTTGAGGAAATCATCCGTCTCTCTGATGGTCTGATGGTGGCTCGTGGGGACCTTGGTGTGGAGCTGCCTGCTGAGGATGTGCCTGTGATTCAGAAGCGCGCCATTAATGAGGCACGCCGTCAGGGTCGCCCGGTCATCGTGGCAACGCAGATGATGGAGAGCATGATCTCCAGCCCAGTGGCAACACGCGCAGAAGTCTCTGACGTTGCAAATGCCGTTTATGATGGTGCCGATGCTGTTATGCTCTCTGCTGAGAGTGCGGCTGGCTCTTTCGGGCCGGAAGCTGTGGCAACGATGGTGCGTGTCACCTCCCGCGTGGAGCAGGACCCAGAATGGCGTGCCCGTATGGACCGTATGCGCCCGGTTGCTGAGCATACCATCCAAGGGGCACAGGCTAAGTCTGCCTTTGATGTAGCGCGTAATGCGCGTGCGGAGGCTCTGGCTGTGCATACAGAGAATGGCCGTAGTGCTGTGCTGGTCTCTCGTGAGCGTCCGCATGAGCCTGTTGTGGCTCTGACCAACGCGGAGACATCACGTCGTCTCTGTGTGGTGTGGGGTGTGTTCCCGAAGGTTGTCTCCAGCAAGGATGATGTGAAGGCTGTTGGCGAGTTCGCTAAGAGCGGTGAGCATGTTGTTCTGCTCGACAGCTCCAAGAACCTGCGTATTGTTAAGGTCTAATCCTTACGGATTGCAGGTCATCACCTCTGATGGTTTCAGTCGTCAGAGGTGATGAGACTAAAAGCCCCCGGCAGGGTTCATCCTCTGCTGGGGGCTTTTTTATAATGGGGTCGTTATAGCGTGAGGGCGGTTAGTTTTGGGGCTCTGGCATCAAGCCGCGCCGAATATGCCGCCCGCGTTGGAGGTTTTGCATTATGGCCTCGCTATCATCTTCTTGAATGGCTTTAACCATGCGATGCGCATCTTCCTCAAACCGCTTAAATGTGGCGAGGAGGACATCTTTATTGGTCAGGAAAATATCGCGCCACATAATCGGGTCGGATGCCGCAATGCGTGTAAAATCCCGAAAGCCAGAGGCCGCATATTCTAACACATCAGTTTGTAGGTCAGCCGAAAGCCGGTCTGCTGTGTTGCAGATAGTAAAGGCCAGTAAATGCGGCAAATGGCTCACAATGGCACATACTTGGTCGTGATATTGGTCGGTCATTTGCCGTGTGCGTGCCCCACAGCGGTGCCAAAAGGCCTCCATAAGCGCGATGGCCTCCGGTGCAGTGCCGGGGGGTGGGATGAGGAGCGTCCAACGGTCCTCAAATAAGGTGGCAAAGCCAGCATCCGGGCCGGAATATTCCGTCCCTGCCATAGGATGGGCAGGGACGTAGCTTACCCCCTCGGGTAGGAGCGCGTGTATCTCTGGCCCTATGTTGCTGCGAACAGAGGCGACATCACTTAGAATAGAACCGGGCTTCATATGGGGGAGGATAGTGGCGGCAACAGCTCTAATAGCCCCTGTTGGGATGCACAGAATTACAAGGTCAGACTGCGCCGCTGCCGCGATGAGGTCGGTTGTGGTTTCATCAGCGATATTCAGCGCGGTTACGCGGTGGAGAACAGCCTCTTGGCAGTCCGCAGCGATGAGCTTTTGGGCGAGTGTGCCTGTTTGTCGAGCACGGCGGAGGATGGAGGAGCCAATTAATCCCGGCCCAACGATGGTTATGGTCTTAAAGAGAGGGGGGGTATCAGCCATTTAGGAACGCCGCTTTAAATGCCGGAACTCATAGAGCTGCCATAAGAGTAGGACAGGGATGCCGATGACAATATCCCGCCCACGGCGTAGTAGGGAAATGCTCATGGCGATGTCGGCATTAATACCAAAGAGATGCCCTAAAGCAACATAACCAGCCTCTTGCACACCTAAAGAGCCGGGGATGAAAAAGCCAGCAGACATAATCCCGCAGACAACACCTTCAATCGCTAACGCATTGAGAAAGCTGCAATGCGCGCCAAGGAGAATGATGGAGAGCCACGTCATAAAAGCACTGCCCATCCAGCAGAGAAGGTGCATCCCCGCGCCTAGTCCGATGCGTGCCGGGTTACCCCATAAGCCTTCCATATAGGATTGGAAGTTCTCAGTATTATCGGCAAGGACATCGCGCCATTCTGCGGAGATATGTTTGGCAAAAAAGCGTGCAAGGGCTTGCAGGGCGTTCCCGCTGCGTTGTTGTGTCCAAATAAAACCAGCCACCCCGCAGGTAAGAAACACCATCCCAATACTGAGCGGCCACATAAACCGCCCTGCATCGGCCTGGCCAATCAGGCACAGGAGGGCGATGATGATAAAGACAATCTGGCCCAAAACTTCGGTTGTAATATCGACAATATTTGCGGCAATACCCTCCATCCAGTTAATGGGCTGCTCATTGGTGGTATGGCGGGCATGGCCAGCGGTTGTGGCACGGATGCCAAGTAGCATCCCGCCGAGTTGGGAGAAAGGCAAGCAGGCCGCTGCGGCATCTCGTACAAAACGTGAGGCGGTTAGCCGGGTAAAACTAATATCGGGGATGCTGCTCTTCCATGCGAAGCCGAGAAGAAAATTGATAGCGAGTTGGCAGAGAAGCAGCAGAAAAAAGCCCGAGAGGCCAATTTTAGCAAGGCTTAGGAGAATCGGATGTATCCCAGCCCGCAAGGTGAGGATGCAAAAGAGGGTAATTCCTGCCAGAGACAGGATGTAGGGGAGCATTTTCTTCAAGATGGCCGCCGCAAGTCAGTTCAGTTTGACCCCTTCTAGGCTACTCTGGGAGGAAGGTCCAATCAGAGGGGGCTTTACCGGCTATGCAGTGGGGGCTTATATCCCTCAAGATAATGCTGGTAGGAAGGAAAGAGCGGTTATGGCAGAAGAAATCACCCTGATTACCGGTGCAACCGGCTTTGTAGGGTCCGCTGTGGCGCGCGTTTTGCTAGAGCGCGGGCATAAGCTGCGTCTTTTTGTCCGCCATACATCAGACCGCAGTAATGTAGCGGATCTACCGGTGGAGTTCGCTGTTGGGGACCTTTCCGACCAAGCGAGCATGGAGGCTGCGTTGGAGGGGGTATCCTATCTCTTTCATGTCGCAGCGGATTATCGGTTATGGGTGCCTGACCCTGATGCGATGATGCGCGCGAATGTGGAGGGTACGCGTCAGTTAATGATCGCGGCTAAAAAAGCAGGTGTAAAGCGGGTTGTTTATTGTTCCTCCGTTGCAGCTCTTGCCACGGCCCGCAATGGGGTGCCGGCTACGGAATCATCCCCTGTGACGGAGGATCAGATTGTTGGGGCGTATAAACGCTCTAAATATCGTGCAGAGCAAGAGGTCTTACGCCTTGTGCGGGAGGAAGGGCTGCCCGCGGTGATTGTAAATCCCTCCACCCCAGTCGGGCCACGCGATATTAAGCCAACCCCAACAGGGCAGATGATTCTTGATGCTGCTACAGGGCGTATGCCCGCTTATGTGGAGACGGGGTTGAATATCGTCCATGTGGATGATGTTGCTGAAGGCCACGTCCTTGCTTTTGAGCGTGGGACGATTGGCGAGAAATATATTCTCGGCGGGGAGAATATCATGCTGGGGGACCTTTTTGGCATGGTAGCGGAGATTGTGCATAGAAAACCCCCGCGCATCCAGCTCAAGCAATCATGGTTGTATCCTGTTGCCTGTGTGTCGGAGCTATTAGCGCGCAGTTGTGGCATAGAGCCGCGCGTAACACGGGAGATGCTGGTGATGTCTAAGAAGCTGATGTTCTTCTCCTCAGAGAAAGCAGAGCGCGAGCTAGGCTACCGTCCCCGTGCGGCGCGTCAGGCCCTTACGGATGCGATTGCGTGGTTTAAAACCCATAAATCAGGGCAGTTTTCAGCATGATAACGGAGTCGGGCGGGGAGGGTTATATGCAAGAGCAAGAAGAGGCACGCCTGTGGGGGGCGCATGATGTTTCATCCTCAAAAGGGATGAAGGATGAGAACTTCCCGGTCGGGTCATTCCTCATTGCTCCGCGCGTGAGGCCGGCTGTCCATGCTTATTATCGTTTTGCGCGTATTGCTGATGATATGGTGGATAATGCCCAGCTTTCTGCCACGCAAAAGGTGGACCGGCTGACAGCGTTGCGGGATGTCCTTTACGGGCGGCGGCGTCCGCCTGCTGGGCGCGCTGATGGGTGGAGTGCCGTTGTGCTACGCACTGTGCTGCAAGAGCATGGCCTACCTTTGGAGGTGGGGGGCGATTTAATCACCGCTTTCATTATGGATGCTGAGAAAGCCCGTTACGAGCATTGGTCGGAGCTTCTGCATTATTGCCGTTATTCCGCCAATCCTGTGGGGCGGTTTTTGCTGATGCTGCATAAAGAGAGTGAGGAGACATTCGGCCCTTCCGATGCGCTTTGCACGGCGTTGCAAATTGTCAATCACATGCAGGATGTTAAGGGTGACCTTAAAACGCTGAATCGGTGTTATGTGCCTTTGCCTTGGTTGGCGGCAGAAAATGTGGGGATAGAGGACCTCCTCCTCGCGCGGAGTAAGCCGGGTGTGCGGCGCGTGTTTGACCAAATGCTCGCCCATGTTGATGCGTTAAATGAGGAAGCGGCCCGCTTGCCTGCTTTGGTAAAAGACCGCCGGATGCGCTTGGAGGCTGCGGTTATTGTTGCTTTATGCCGCCGTTTGAGCGCACGCTTACGCCATCAAGACCCGATAGCAGAGCGTGTAGCTCTCACCAAACTAGATGGCCTGCGCGCATTAAGCTGGGCGATGCGGTATATCCGTTGAGTTCTTTTAATGTGTAGCTCTTGGCCTGATATGGCCTTTAAGAGTAAGACAGATTTACATTACTGTTAGAAAAGCAAGAGGAAGATATGGTCTCCACGCATCACAAAGAGTCCCAAGGTTTGCCCTGCGCTCCATCGGACCTAAATTATGTGGAGGAGATCGTTAACCGTTCTGGCACATCCTTTGGGCGCGGGATGAAGATTCTACCCCCTATAAAGCGCGATGGCATGTATGCGATCTATGCTTTCTGCCGGCTGGTGGATGATATTGCCGATGGTGATATCCCTCTGGATGACCCAGCCTTCGTTTTGGAGGGGTGGAAAGAGCGCATCGCTGCTTTGTATCAAGGCCATACAGAAGATGCGTTGGACCGTGTTCTTCATGCTGCGATTGAGCAATTCGGTTTGCAGCAAGATGATTTCATCGCCGTGATTGAGGGGATGAAGATGGATTGCGGCGCGCCCATTATTGCGCCTGATGAAGCCACGTTGGATTTATATTGCGACCGTGTGGCCTCGGCTGTGGGGCGGCTTTCTGTTCGCATATTTGGCACGCCAGAGCCAGAGGGGGATGAGCTGGCTTATCATCTGGGGCGTGCGTTGCAGCTTACCAATATTTTGCGGGATGTCGCAGAGGATGCCTCCCGTGGGCGGCTTTATCTCCCTACTGAGCTTTTGCAGCGTTATGGCGTTCCTGCCGATCCAACTGAGGCTCTTTATGCTGTCGGGCTAGAGGGGTTGTGCCGGATTATCGCAGGGCGGGCGGAAGACCATTTCCGCAAAGCTTATGCGGTGATGGCCCGTTGTCCTGCGGCAACGGTACGGCCAGCGCGCATTATGGCAGCTTCATACCGCGTGACCTTAGCCGCACTCCGGCGGCGTGGTTGGAGTAACCCAGAGGCGCCTTTACGGGTCTGCTCGGTATGGAAGAAGCTTTCCATGCTCTTAGCGGCCTTTGGGGTCTCGCTGTGAGCCATGTTCACATCATCGGCGGGGGGCTTGCTGGCCTTTCTGCCGCAGTGGAGCTTGCTCCCCAAGCGCAGGTAACACTTTATGAGGCTGGCCCTGCCTGTGGTGGGCGGGCACGGTCCTTTCACGATAAAGCGTTGGATTGCGTGATTGATAATGGCAATCACCTTATTCTTTCAGCAAATCCCTATACATTTCGTTATCTGGACCTTTTAGGTGCGCGCGGTACGTTAAAAGGGCCGGGGAGGCCGCTTTTCCCGTGGTATGATTTAGAGGCGGACCTTTCTTGGGTCTTGCGGCTCTCTAAGGGGCGGATTCCCTTTTGGTTATTCCGTAAAGAGCATCGCGTGCCGGGGATGAGATGGGGGGAGTTGATGGCCCTCCCGCGTTTGATGAAGGCTGATGACGATATGTGTGTGGGGGAATGTCTCTCATCAGGAGCATTGTCGCGCCGTCTGTTGGAGCCTTTGGCGGTCTCTGCGTTGAATACGGATATTGAGCAAGGAAGTGCCCGCTTGCTGGGCAATATTGTGCGGCAAACCTTAGCTAAGGGAGGGACGGCATGTTGCCCTTGGACGGCTGCGCATGGTTTGTCAGAAAGTTTCGTCACTCCGGCTATGGCTTATCTGGAGAGCTTTCATGCCCAAATATTAACGGGGACGCGCGTATCTGCTTTGCGGGAAGAAGGAGGGCGCATTACGGCGTTAGAGACATCTGGCGGGGAGGTTTCCCTTGGGGCTGAAGATGTCGTTATTCTTGCTGTACCGGCCCCTGTGGCTACGGGGTTGATGCCCTCCATTACTGGCCCTGATGCATTTGAGAGCATTGCTAATGCGCATTATCGCTTGGCAGAGCCGCTTAAACCGCATGCAGCATTGCGTGAGGCAGGCTTTATGGGGCTTGTCGGCGGTGTGGCGGAATGGGTCTTTCTGCATGATGAGGTTTTGTCTGTCACAGTGAGTGCGGCGAACCGTTATGCAAGCTGGCAGAATGACGAGATGTTAGCCCATATGTGGCAGGAGCTTCGGCAAGCGTTAAATCCTGCTTTACAGCATCCTCTGCCAGAGGTAATGCCCGCTGCACGGTTGATCCGTGAAAAACGGGCCACCTTTGCAGCCACGCCAGAACAGGATAAGAAGCGGCCTGAGGCAAAAACCTCATACGCTAATCTTGCTCTTGCGGGGGATTGGACGGATACCGGTCTGCCTTCAACGATTGAAGGGGCTATTAAATCTGGTCTTGCCGCAGTGGATGCGTTGGGTTTTCGTTCGGCCGTGAGTGATGTGGCATAAGGCCGATATTGTGGAAAGTGGAGGAGAGATTCAGTGAGCGCGACGTTGTCCCGTCATAAAATTGATGCCACAGCGGTGGAGCAAGCGGTTAAGGCCTCGCACACCGCTTTGGGCAAACGTCAAAAGGAAGATGGTCATTGGGTCTTCGAGCTAGAGGCTGATGCCACTATTCCTGCTGAATATGTCTTGCTGCGACACTTTCTCGACCGGATAGATGAGCCTCTTGAGCAAAAAATAGGCGTGTATCTCCGGCGTATCCAAGGGGTGCATGGGGGCTGGTCTCTTTATACGGATGGGAAGTTCGACCTCTCAGCGAGCGTGAAGGCCTATTTCGCCCTCAAGATGATTGGCGATGATATTAATGCCCCCCATATGCGCCGGGCGCGTGCGGCCATCCTTCAACATGGCGGGGCTGAGCGGAGTAACGTTTTTACGCGGATTCAACTCGCTTTATATGGGGAAGTGCCGTGGCATGCCGTCCCTGTTATGCCGATAGAGCTGATGTTACTGCCGCGAAAGGCCTTCTTCTCCGTTTGGAATATGTCTTATTGGTCCCGCACGGTCATTGCCTCGCTTTTGATTCTTGTGACGCGTAAACCATTAGCGATTAATCCGCGTGGTGTGCATGTGCAGGAGCTATTTAAAACTCCCCCAGCACAGGTGAAGGATTGGATACGTGGGCCTTATCGCTCCATTTGGGGGCGGCTCTTTACCTATCTGGATAAAGCTTTGCGTCCCGTTGTGCCGCATATTCCACGCTCTATTCATGCAAAAGCGATTCGGACGACCATTCAATTTGTGGAAGAACGGCTTAGTGCGGGTGGGTTAGGGGCTATTTACCCCTCCATGGCCAATGTCGTGATGATGTATCGGGTCATGGGCGTGCCTGATGATGATCCACGGGCTGTAGAAGCTTGGCAAGCTGTGCAAGATTTGCTGGTTGTGAAGGACGATGAGGCTTATTGCCAGCCGTGTGTCTCGCCTGTGTGGGATACGGGGCTTTCTGGTCTTGCGATGATGGAGGCCGCGACAGGCCCCAAAGCTGTACAGAATGCCGAGACAATGGCTGCTTTGGAGAAGGCGGCGTCATGGTTGCGTGAACGGCAGATTCTTGATGTGAAAGGCGACTGGGCGATTAATACGCCGCATCTGCGCCCGGGTGGCTGGGCCTTTCAATATAAAAACGATTATTATCCTGATGTTGATGATACAGCCGTTGTCGGGATGTTGCTGCATCGGATGGCCCCAGAGAAAAACGCTCCTGCGATTGAGCGCGCGCGGGAATGGATTATTGGAATGCAAAGCAGTAATGGCGGCTGGGGGGCATTTGATATTGATAACGATCTCGAAGCTCTCAATCACATCCCGTTCTCAGATCATGGTGCGTTGTTGGACCCGCCAACGGTAGATGTCTCAGCACGGTGTATCTCCTTCCTAGCGCAGTTGGGGCACCCAGAGGATAAGGACGTTATCCGTAAGGGGATCGACTATATTCGCAAAGAGCAGGAAGCCTCTGGTAGCTGGTTTGGCCGGTGGGGAACGAATTATATTTATGGGACATGGTCTGTATTATGTGCCTTGAATATTGCCGGTGTCCCCCATGATGACCCGATGATTCAACGCGCTGTTGCGTGGTTGGAAAGCGTGCAGAATGATGATGGCGGCTGGGGTGAGGATTGCGCCAGTTATGAGGGGGCTCCGCAAGGGGTGTATAAGGAGAGCCTACCGACCCAGACAGCATGGGCTACCCTTGGGCTTATGGCTGTTGGGCGGCAGGAGAGCGAGGCTGTGCAACGTGGCATGGCTTATCTTACCCAAGCGCAAGATGAGGCTGGGGAATGGCACGAAGCCCCCTATAATGCTGTTGGCTTCCCTAAGGTCTTTTACCTGCGCTATCATGGCTATAAGCAATTCTTCCCACTTATGGCTTTGTCGCGTTATCGCAATTTGGCCTCTAGTAATTCGGGCCGGGTGGAGTACGGCTTTTAATGCTCGGCATTATTGTGGGATTAGCGCAAGAGGCTCGTTTGGCTGAACGCTATTTCCCTCATGCGAAAATCGCCCTTAGCCACGCGCATGAGGCAGGGGCGAAGCGGGCGGTTGCCTCCCTAAAAGAAGCCGGGGTGACGGAGCTGCTCTCCTTTGGCTGTGCAGGTGGGTTGGACCGTACCTTACAGCCGGGGACGATACAGCTTGCCGATTACGTTTTTGTTGAAGGGAAAAAATACCCGACCTCCCCAGCCTTAAATACGCGTTTTGGGGCGGGGCAGGCGGTCATCGGCGGTGGGGTGTATCATAGCCCGATTATGCTCGATCGTGCGGTTGAAAAAGCCGCCTGCTTTACGCGCAGCCAGTGTTCTACAGTGGATATGGAGAGCGGGTTAGTGGCACAAGCGGGCCTGCCTTTTGCCGTGCTGCGTGTTGTGTGTGATGATGCGGGGCGAGACCTTCCCCCTGCAGCGCGCGATGGGCTGCGTGAGGGGCGCATTGATATTGCTGCGTTAATGGGGTCCCTAATACGCCATCCGCTGCAAATTGGTGCGCTTATCAGTTTAGGGCGCGATGCTGCTCATGCACGGCGTGTTATGGAGCGGTTTTTACAAAAAATAACATCCTAGCCTCAGCGGCAGCGCGGGAGGCTTGTTTTCTCTCCCTCCCTCGCTTATAGGAGAGCTATCTTCCTTCGTAAGGGGAGGTGTATTTCGCACGCATAGCCCGCAATCACCTGGTGTTCCCGTTAAGGGGGCGTTGCTATGCGGAGGTTTAACCAGAGTTAGAGAGATTTTACGATGGCAATGCCACAATTCACAATGCGTCAACTGCTTGAGGCTGGTGTTCATTTCGGTCACCATACCCGCCGTTGGAACCCTGCTATGGCACCGTATCTTTTCGGTGTGCGTAATCAGGTTCATATCATCGACCTTCAGCAGACTGTACCGCTGCTAGACCGCGCTTTGAAGCAAGTGCGTGACACGGTTGCTTCTGGTGGGCGTGTCCTATTTGTGGGGACAAAGCGCGCTGCAGCGGATCTCGTGGCAGAGGCAGCACAGCGTTGCGGCCAGTATTATGTGAATCACCGTTGGCTCGGTGGTATGTTGACGAACTGGAAGACCATCACCGGTTCCATTAAGCGTCTGCGCGGCATTGATGAGATGCTCGCTGGCGATACAACGGGCCTGACGAAGAAGGAAATCCTCGACATCACCCGTGATCGTGAGAAGCTGGAACGCTCCCTCGGTGGGATTAAGGATATGGGTGGCCTGCCGGACCTTCTGTTTGTGATTGATACAAACAAAGAGAAGCTGGCTGTTGAGGAAGCCAATAAGCTGGGCATTCCCGTGATCGCTGTGCTGGATAGCAACTCCGACCCTAAGGGTGTGACCTTCCCCATCCCCGGTAACGATGATGCTATCCGCGCTATTGCAACTTATTGCGAGCTGATTTCCGGTGCTGTGCTGGATGGTATCTCTGCCGAGTTGGCAGCATCTGGCCAGGATATTGGGGCTTCTGCGGAGCTGCCAGTGGAGGAGACCGCCGCTGTAGAGAAGGCCGAGGCTGCCGCTCCGACAGCTGGCTGAGCTGTATAAAGTAAGCGTAGTATCTAGCCCTATGCGGGATGCTACGCTGCCTATGTGCGTATAGAGAGCCGCACAGCCGTGGGGTCCCCGTGGCTGTGCCGCTTGTTATTAGAGGTTAGAGACTATGGCAGAGATTACAGCAGCAATGGTGCGCGAGCTGCGCGATGCAACAAGTGCCGGCATGATGGATTGTAAAAAAGCCCTGACCGAAGCTAAGGGCGACATGCAAGCCGCGATTGACTGGTTGCGGAAGAAGGGCCTCTCCCAAGCCGCAAAGAAATCCGGCCGTGTGGCGGCTGAGGGTCTCGTTGCTGTAGCGGTTGAGGGCAAAAAGGCTGCTCTGGTTGAGGTGAACGCGGAGACGGACTTCGTTGCGCGTAATGATGCCTTCCAGCAGGCTGTGGAAGATATCGCCAAAGTTGCGCTGAAGGTCGGTGATGATTTAGAGGCTGTTAAGGCCGCTAAAATGCCGTCTGGTCGTACAGTGGCTGATGAGCTGACCCATCTTGTCGCAACAATCGGCGAGAATATGAGCCTCCGCCGCGTGAGCGTGCTGAGCGTTCCTTCTGGCGTTGTGGCGAGCTATGTTCATGGTGCGCTGCGTCCGGGTGTTGGCCGCATCGGTGTGTTGGCTGCGATTGAGGCTCCTTCCGAGAGTGAGGCTCTGCTCACATTGGGCCGTCAGATTGGTATGCATGTTGCAGCCACCAGCCCGACCGCTCTGGATATTGATAGCGTGGATGCTGCTGCTGTAGCGCATGAGCGTAAGGTGCTGGAGGAGCAAGCCCGTAACTCTGGCAAGCCAGAAGCTATCATTGAGAAGATGGTCGATGGGCGTATCCGTAAGTTCTATGAGGAAGTGGTTCTTCTGGAGCAAGTCTGGGTGCATGACGGTGAGAGCCGCGTGAAGGAAGTTGTCAAAAAGGCTGGGGCAAAGCTGGTCGGCTTTACGCGCTTTAAACTCGGTGAAGGCATCGAGAAGGCTGAGACAGACTTCGCGGCTGAGGTCGCTGCGGCTTCTGGCCAAAAGAAATAAGCCTTATTAGGGGTTTATGATGAGAAAAGGCCTCCGTCACTATAGCGGGGGCTTTTTTCATGTTACGGCCCTAAAAGGGAGGGACGTATGGAGTGGGAAGAGCCAGCGATTATTTTGCGGTTGTCCCTCCATGGTGAGAGCAGCTTACGTGCTACGATATTGACGCAAAAGCGTGGCATGTATCATGCGTTGGTGCATGGGGGACGCTCTCGCCGGCAAACGGGTTTGTGGCAAGAGGGCAGCCTTATCATGGCCCGCTGGAAAGCCCGCCTGCCAGAGCAGCTAGGCTATTTGACGGCAGAGCTTGTTAGGCCCAGCGCGTCTTTTCTGTTGGATTATCCCCTCGCTCTAACCTTGTTGAGCAGTGCGTGTAGCCTTTGTAGCGAGGCCCTTGCAGAACGTGAGCCGCATGAGATTCTCTTTTCCTCTCTGACGCATTTTTTAGGGGCTTTAAGTGTCTCCCCAGCTCAACCGCCTGTTGCGCTCTATTTGCGGTGGGAGCTGCTTTTGCTGCAAGAGCTTGGTTATGGCTTAACGCTGGATCGCTGCGCTGTTACGGGGGCGAGTGAGGGGCTTGCTTATGTCTCCCCCCGTACGGGGCGCGCTGTGAGTGAGGAGGGGGCAGGGGAGTGGAAGGATCGACTTCTCCCTCTGCCGTCCTTTTTATATGACGAGGAGGCCGAAGGCCGCGCAGCAGATTGGCTAGAAGGAGCCCAGCTGAGCGGTTATTTTCTGCAACGGGCTGTTTTTGCGACGCATCACCGTCCACTCCCTGCCGCGCGGGAGAGATTAATGGCCGCTTTACAGCGGGCTGTTGTCGCTAGCAGCACTGGACATGAGGGCAAAGAGCGTGTCTAACCTGTTGCGCATATGCGTCTGAATAAAGAGAGCAGGAGAGCTTATGACGGGGGACCACGCCGGGCATATTGAAGATACACGGCTGGCAGAAGCGTTGAGCGAGCGTTATCTGGCCTATGCGATGTCCACTATCACATCGCGTTCCCTGCCGGATGTGCGCGATGGTCTTAAGCCCGTGCATCGGCGTTTGCTCTATGCGATGCAGCAGCTCAAGCTAGACCCAAGCTCTGGCTTTAAGAAATGCGCCCGCGTGGTGGGGGATGTGATTGGTAAGTTCCACCCCCATGGTGATGCTTCCGTTTATGATGCGTTAGTCCGCCTAGCGCAGGATTTTGCTGTGCGTTATCCCTTGGTGGAAGGGCAAGGCAATTTCGGCTCGATTGATGGCGATGGTGCAGCAGCCATGCGTTATACAGAAAGCCGAATGACAGAAACCGCGCGCATCATGCTGGAAGGCATTGGCGATAATGCGGTCGATTTCCGCCCGACTTACGATAATGAGGACCAAGAGCCTGTTGTCTTGCCGGGGTTGTTCCCCAATTTGTTGGCTAATGGGGCGGCGGGGATTGCTGTGGGGATGGCCACAAGCATCCCTCCCCATAACGCGGCGGAACTTTACCAAGCCGCACGTTTATTGATTGAAAAACCAGATTGTACCATCGCGGAGCTTTTAGAGCTTGTCCAAGGGCCGGACTTCCCCACGGGAGGGCTATTGGTGGAGGACCGGGAGACGCTCATCCAAGCGTATGAGACAGGCCGGGGGAGTCTCCGCATCCGGGCGCGTTGGGCTGTAGAGAAAGGTCGCGCTGGGGCATGGAGCATCATCGTCTCGGAAATCCCTTATCAAGTGCAAAAGGGTAAGTTGATCGAAGATATCGCCAAGAAGATGGAGGAGCGTAAGCTGCCCCTTCTGGCAGATGTGCGGGATGAAAGCACAACGGATATAAGATTGGTTTTGGAGCCTAAAACCCGTAATTGTGCCCCAGAAGTGCTGATGGAGACGCTCTTTAAACATACGATGTTGGAGAGCCGTTTTAGCTTGAATATGAATGTGCTGAGTCAAGGGAAAATCCCCGGGGTCTTGTCGCTAAAAGCGGTATTGCAGGCATGGTTAGAGCATGTTCATGAGGTTTTAATCCGCCGGACGCAGCACCGTTTGGATGCGGTATTGAAGCGGCTGGAGATTTTAGAAGGGTTCTTAAAGGTCTATCTAAATCTAGATGAGGTCATCCGCCTCATTCGGGAGGAAGATGAGCCAAAACCCGCTTTGATGAAGGCGTTCTCCCTCAGTGAATTGCAAGCCGATTATGTGTTGAATATGCGTTTGCGGTCTCTGAGGCGTTTGGAAGAAATGGAGATACGTAAAGAGTGGGATGGCCTTGGGAAGGAACAAGCCACGTTGGAGGCCCTTTTAGGCTCTGAAAAACGCCGTTGGAGCCGGATCGGTAAAGACCTCCAAAAAATGCAGGCTCTTTTTGAAGGGGGAGCTTATGGGGCTCGCCGCACCATTATAGGGGAAGCCCCTGCAACTATTGATACGTCCGCCGCCCTTGCGGTGGAGCGGGAGCCAGTGACGGTTCTACTCTCGCAAGAAGGGTGGATCCGTGCGGTAAAGGGGCATGGGCATGATGTAGCGAATCATCGTTTTAAGGAAGGCGATGGGCTGGCTTATGCTGTGGAATGTCAGAGTACGGACCGCCTGTGCATGATGGCAGCAGGAGGCCGCGCTTTTACGTTAAAAGTGGCAGACCTGCCGCGTGGTCGTGGTTTTGGCCAGCCGGTGCGTACTTTGGCAGACCTTGCCCAAGAGGACCAACCGGTGGCTCTCTTTGCATTAGGTGATGATGAGAGCCGCTATATGCTGACAAGCAGTGATGGGCGCGGGATGCAGGTTTCAGCCGGGAATCTCGCAGCTGAGAAGCGGACAGGGCGGCAGGTCTTTAATCTGCGCGATGGGGCTGTGGTGCAGTATGTCCTCCCAGCGGAGGGAACGCATGTTTTGTGCCTGACAACCAATAAGCGCGCGCTGATTTTCCCGTTGGAGCAAGTGGCCGAAGTGGCAAAAGGCGGGGGAGTGAGTTTGCAAAAACTGGCTGCCGGGGCAAGTTTAAAGCAAGTCCGGCTCTTTTGCCTTGATGAAGGGCTGATATGGCAAGATGGCCAACGGGCACGCTCGCCAGAGGATTTATCACCGCTTGTGGGGCGTCGTGGGAGTGCTGGCCGGGTCGCACCGCAATGGATGTTACGGCGTTAAGAGAGGGGTGCGGCCCTATATGGCATCGTTCTTTTCAGTCTCTTTTTGGTTTGGTGCGCTGCATATTGCGTTCTCGCTCGGTATTACAGCGCATGTGTTGCTAACAAAACGGGACACGGCCGCTGCGACAGGGTGGATCGGCATTTGCTGGTTTATGCCCTATATGGGGCCTATCCTATATTTATGCCTCGGTATTAATCGGGTGCGGCGGCGTGCGCAAAAATTGCGGGAATATACTAGCCCGGAGGAAACCGCCTTCCTCGCTAAATGGACGCATGATGCTCAAGATAGTTTCATGAATCCGTTGATTAAGATGTTGGATGGCTTGACGGGCTTACCCTTATTGAAGGGGAATCAGGTTGAGTGCCTTCATAATGGTGACCAAGCCTACCCGCATATGTTGGAGAGTATTCATCAGGCGGAGCGGTCCATCCTCTTATGCTCTTACATTTTTCGGTATGATAAAATTGGTCGCCAATTTGTAGATGCCCTTGCCACAGCGCAGCAGCGCGGTGTTGAGGTGCGTGTGTTGGTGGATGGGATTGGCAGTGGCTATCTCTATAGCCCCATTATCAAGCAGTTGCGACAACGTCATATACGCTGTGCGCGTTTTATGCATTCGCTATGGCCGTGGCGGATGCCTTTTGTCAATTTGCGGGATCATCGTAAGATTTTGGTGGTGGATGGCCGTGTTGGCTATATGGGCGGGTTAAATATTGGGGATGAAAATTGCCTCAATAACGCTACCCACCGCCGTATGCCGGTGGCAGACACACATTTCCGCCTAGAAGGCCCCGTTGTACAGCAGTTATCAGAAGTCTTTATTAAAGATTGGGCGTTTACAACGCGGGAGGAGCTGGACGGCGAGCGTTACTTCCCAGACCCCGTTGCAGCAGGGGATATTCCTGCACGGGTTGTGACATCTGGGCCGGATATGGAGGTGGAGCTTATAGAATATACCATCCTCCAAGCCATTATTTTGGCACGGCATCATGTTTGTTTCATGACGCCTTATTTCATCCCCGATGATCGTTTTGCAACAGCGTTAGAATTAGCCGCATTGCGTGGTGTGGTGATTGATATTGTTGTGCCGCATAGAAGTAATCATCCCATCACCGATTATGCGCGTGATGCATGTTTGCGGCAGTTGGTACAGGCTGGTTGTCGTGTTTGGTTAGGTGCGCCGCCCTTTAATCATTCCAAATTAATGACAGTCGATACGATGTGGAGCTTTGTCGGTAGCGCGAATTTGGATAGGCGGTCATTGCGGCTCAATTTTGAGAGCAACATAACATTGCATGATGAGGCAACCGCCGCTCATTTGGAGGGCTTCATCCTAGCCCATTGTAACGACAGGCTTACCTTGTCGGATATTGAGGTATGGCCGTTGGTGACAAGGTTGCGTAATGGGGTATGTCGGCTCTTTCTCCCTTACCTTTAAGGGGGAGAAAGGTTTCCACTTCATCATGAGGGTAAAGGGTGACGGCAATAGGCCGGTGGTCCGAGCCAAAACGGGGATAAGCGCGATGGCTTAGGGCTGAGAAGCCACGTGTTAGGCAGCGATCCAGCCGGAGGGGGACTTTATCAAGCATCCGATGTGTTTGTTCACGCGGGCCGACATCTTTAAAGCCACGGAGCATAGCAGGCCCAACTTGGTTAAAATCCCCCATAATGATGGCGCGCTCTGAGAGTTCTTGCCGGATAAGGCGTAGCTGGCGGCGGTTGAGGATAGGACCGTGGGAGAGATGCACATTGGCGATTGTAAAGGGGCCGAAGCCAATATCAAACTCCAATAATTGCGCCGAGCGATGAGCGACTAGCCCCGGTTGGAGCATGTGCAGCCGGGGCGGGGTTTGGAAGGGGAAGCGACTCCAACAAGCTGTCCCATGCACACGCCCCTCGGAAGCGAGGCGGCTATAATGACCACCAACGAGGTCTGGTAAGCGGTTTGTAAAAGGGCGACATTCTTGCATCAGTAAAATATCAGCCTTGGTTGTACGCAGTAGCAGGCGAATATCCTCTAATGTGGCACCATCTTCATGGAAGAGATTCCAACTAACGAGCCGAAGATAGGAGGTAGAGGGTATTGTCGAATCCTGCATGAACATGGCCTGAGATTTAGCAATAGAAAGATTCATTCTATACCGTTTTTAAGAGGAAAAACACCATGAAGCCGAGTTGGGTAGTTTAGGGTTAGGCGGCGCGCTATAAAGAGCGAAACGGATCCAGCAAGGGGGGCTATGGGGTGGATATGGAAAAGACACCATCATCTGAATCATCAGAGCGCATTATTGGGGCTGGTTGGCAGAAATTAGCGACCTTTTTAACCCATGCGGGGCGGCAAAAGCCGGAGCGCGATGGTAGTTTTGTGAATCCACCTATCGAGCGTGGCTCTACTGTAGTGTTCCCCACTGTGGCGGATATGGAGGCCCAAGGGGCACGGGCTTATGAGCATGAGCTTGTTTATGGGGCAATGGGTAACCCCGTTCAGCATGAGTTAGAGCGTGTTATTGCCGCGCTAGAGGGCGGGCAGCATACGCAGGTTGTTAATTCTGGCCTAGCTGCTTGTACAGTAGCCTTGCTCGCTTTTTTAAAGGGCGGGGATCATCTCTTATTACCCGATTCGGTTTATGGGCCGACACGGCGTTTTGCGGTTAATTTTTTGGCCCGCTTTGGGGTGGAAACCAGCTTTTATCCTCCGCGTGCGAACGAGGCTGAATTGCGGGCTTATATGAAGCCTCATACAGCGGTTATCTTTGCAGAAAGCCCCGGTAGCCATACATTTGAGGTCCAAGATATTCCCCTGTTAGCGCGGATAGCACATGGGGTGGGGGCACGCTTATTGCTGGATAATACATGGGGGATTGGGGCGTTTCAGCCTTTTACCCATGGGGTGGATGTGTCCATCCAAGCCTTGACGAAATACCCCGCAGGCCATGCCGATGTGATTTTAGGGGCGATTACGGTTCAAAAACCAGAGGATTGGCGGGCCTTGCGCCGTGCAGCGATTGAGCTTGGGGCCTGTGGCGCACCAGATGAGTGCTGGTTGACATTACGCGGTTTAAAAACGATGGCCGTGCGTTTGGCACAGCAAGCCCGCTCTGCTTATGCGTTAGCGCAATGGTTGGAGAGCCGACCAGAGGTTGCTTGTGTGCGTCATCCTGCTCTGCCTTCTTGTCCCGGTCATGCGCTTTGGAAGAGGGATTTCCAAGATGCAAGTGGGCTATTTGGTGTGGAATTAGCAGCGGGCATCACGCAAGAGGCGATGATGGCTATGTTAGAGAGCTTGGAGCTATTTGGTATAGGCGTAAGCTGGGGCGGGTATGAAAGCCTTGTACTGCCTACATCTGGTGGTTTGAAGCGGACGCATCATGAAGGTTTGCCCAGCGGGGCGGCGTTTCGTGTCCAAGTGGGACTAGAGGATGTAGATGACCTGAAAGCAGATTTCTTTAAGGCCTTGACGTTACTTACATAGTTAATTTACTACGCGTTAATGTATTAAGGACCTCTATTGTTCTATATCAATGCGTGAGGCGTGGGAATCGTCTTTCCTGGAGGGAAGATGACCTTGGTTTTAAAGGAGCGTATTATGACCAATGCGTTGTTCCTTGTGCTTAACCTAGAGACAGAGGCGTTAGAGGCCCTGAAGGACTATACTGCCTCACATAATGAGACAATGGAGCAGGTGATGTTCCAAGCTCTTGAGGAATGGGCGTTAAATCGCTTTATTCGTTGGCCAGAACATACTGAGTAGAACGTGCTTTTCTATCACATCAGGTAAGGGCGCGTGTCTTCGGGGCCTATAGCGCATTACGGTAAGAAAGAGCCTCGGCTACATGCTGTTTTTGTACGGTGGTGGCTGCGTCTAAATCCGCGATGGTGCGGGCTACGCGGAACATGCGCGTAATACCGCGATGAGAGAGTTTCATCCGTAGGGCGGCTTGCTCGGCAAGGGTGCGGGCTTCGTCCTCAAAGGCAAAGCCTTCTGGCGGCATAGCCGCATTACATGCCCCTTGTCGGGCGAGTTGGCGGTCGTAAGCTTGTTGGACACGCGCGCGTACTTCTGCACTGCTCTCACCCGTAGGGGCGCGGCTGATTTCTAAGGGGGAGAGGGAATGGACATGGACGCATAAATCCATGCGGTCCATCATCGGGCCGGAGATGCGGGCAGTGTATTCTTGCGCACAACGAGGGGCTTTTTTACAAGCACGTTCGGCATCATGGACATAGCCGCACCGGCAGGGATTCATCGCTGCGATGAGTTGGAAACGCGCTGGATATTGCGTATGCCGTGCCGCGCGGGAGATGGTTACTTCCCCTGTTTCAACAGGTTGGCGCAAACCTTCCAGACAATTACGGGGGAACTCGGGGAGTTCATCAAGGAAAAGAACGCCATTGTGAGCGAGGCTAATATCGCCGGGCATAGCTTTAGGACCGCCGCCAACGAGGGCAGGGAGGGTCGTGTTATGATGCGGTGCGCGATAAGGCGGGCGGTTGATGAGCCTACCCGCCGGTAATAGCCCGCTAATGCTATGGATGCGGCTTGTCTCCAGCATTTCAGCAGGGGTAAGCTCAGGCAGGATGCTCGGTAGGCGGCTTGCTAGCATAGATTTGCCAGAGCCCGGCGGGCCAGACATCAGCAGGGAATGACGCCCCGCTGCGGCAATCTCCAACACACGGCGTGCTTGCATCATGCCCTTAACATCTTTGAGGTCCGGCCCGTAATCGGGAGGTTGTGGCGTGGGTGGAGGCTCTGGCGGGAGGGGTTGTTCTTTGCGAAGATGGCCAATGAGTGCCTTAAGGGTCGGGGCAGCAATAATGTTAAGCTCTGGATGGCCCCAACGGGCTTCTGCCCCTTGAGAGGCCGGGCAGATTAATCCACGCTCCTGGCTGACAGCCGCTAATGCCGCACAAAGAACGCCCCTAACAGGGTTTATCGTGCCATCTAAGGCGACTTCCCCCAAGGCGGTGAGCGGGGCTGTGGCCTCTGGTGGGATGACGCCCATCGCGACAAGGACGCCTAGCGCAATAGGGAGGTCGAAATGCGCGCCCTCTTTGGGGAGGTCTGCTGGTGTGAGATTAACAAGGATGCGCTTAGGGGGGAGGGCAAGCCCCATAGCGGAGAGGGCAGCCCGTACACGCTCGCGTGATTCCGCAATAGCGCGGGCGGGCATACCAACGATGATGAAAGACGGTAACCCGCTGGAGATTTGCACCTCCACCATGACCGGCAAAGCATCAATCCCCATAAAAGTGAAGCTTTGGATGCGGGCAAGGGAAGGAGGCGTAACCGCCATAACGCTAGGATTCCGTCATATAGGGGCTTGTGGGACGATACCCCGCCATCATAGGCGTATTCATGATGGGCGGGGCTGATAGAGAGGCGAGGCCTCTTTACGCGCTCATGAGCGGGCGGATAGAGCGGGCCCGTAACGTCCCTTTCAAACCGCGAAGCTGCTCGAGCAGGGCTTTCTCCAATGTGGGGATGTCCTGCCCCGGCTGAGCCTCAGCCTCGGTGACGACATAGCCAAGCTCGCCATCTGTTTGGAGGAACTGCGCTGTGAGGTTGCAGGCCGACTTCGCAAAAATATCGTTGATTTGCCCTAAAATACCCGGCTGATTGGCATGGACGTGCATAAAGCGCATCCCACCGGGGCGTTCGCCAAGCTGTACTTGCGGGAAATTGACCGCCCCGATGGTTGAGCCAACATCGGAATATTCCACCAGCTTTTGGGCGACTTCCACACCGATGCGCTCTTGTGCTTCCATCGTGGAGCCACCAATATGAGGGGTGAGCAACACATTCTCTAGCCCTTGCAGCGGAGTGGTAAAACGCTCTTGGCTGCTTTTTGGCTCGACAGGGAAAACATCAATCGCAGCCCCCATCAAATGCTTATCTTTAAGTGCGCGGGCAAGGGCCTCAAGGTCCACAACCGTACCACGGGCATTATTGAGGAGGATGGAGTTAGGCTTCATCGCACGGATTTCTGCCTCGCCAATCATGTCTTTTGTCTCTGGTGTTTCAGGAACATGCAGGGTGACAATATCGGACTGGCTCAGCAATTCCTCCAGCGAGGCAACGGCGATGGCGTTCCCATGGGGCAGGCGCGGGGCAATATCGTAGTAAAGTACGCGCAGGCCGAAGGATTCCGCTAAAACAGAAAGCTGAGAGCCGATGGAGCCATAGCCAACAATGCCGACTGTCTTGCCGCGTACTTCCCACGCATTGGCGGCGGATTTCTCCCATCCACCTTGATGGCAGGCTTCCGAGCGGGAGGGGATGCGGCGGAGGAGCATCACAATCTCGCCCATGACCAGCTCCGCAACGGAGCGCGTATTGCTAAAAGGTGCGTTAAAGACAGGAATACCGGCCATACGCGCGGCATTAAGGTCCACCTGATTGGTCCCAATGCAGAAGCAGCCAATCGCCATTAGGCGGTTAGCAGAATGGATAATCTCGGCTGTAAGGCGCGTACGACTGCGGATGCCGACCATATGGACGCCATCAAGGGCCTCTTTAAGGGCATCACCCTCTAAAGCTCCTTTTAAGCGGGTAACAGAGGCATAGCCTTGTTGCTCTAGGTAATTAACCGCACTGTCATGAATCCCTTCCAACAGAAGGATTTTAATACGGTCTTTAGCGAGGGAGAGGGTCATAGCGGGTAACCTCATCATAAGGGCGGGTGCCAACATGAGCGCGGCACGAAAGGAATCGTTCTTTATCTGTAACGGACAGCGCGTTAAGAGGAAAGGGCTTCTATCGCCTCCTGATGGAGGGTTGGGTTGGCACAAGCGAGAATAGTGCCATCACTTTCTAGTGTTAAAGCATTGCCTGCCCAATCTGTCACGCAGCCACCGGCCCCCGTGATGATGGGCAAAAGAGGCCCCCAATCCCACGGTTTGAGTGTATCTTCTGCGATGATGTCGATATGACCTAAACAGAGCAGCCCGTAAGCGTAAGCATCGCCGCCCCATGAGGTCCGGCGCGTTTGTTTTTGGAGTTTTTGGAAGCATTGATATTGCGCAGGGCGGAAGATTTCTGGTGCGGTGCAGGAGAGTTCAGCCTCATGGAGGGGGACGTGCTGACATGTGCCGATATGGCCGGGCATGTGAGGGGCGTCATAACGGCTGGGTGCGCCTTCAACCCCTATCCAGCGTTCATTGGTTATTGGTTGGTCGATGATTCCCAAAACAGGGCGGCCTTTGTAAAAGAGGGAGATTAAACTCGTAAAGCTGGGGCGGCCTGTCACAAAGGCGCGCGTGCCGTCTATAGGGTCTAAGACCCAGAGCCATTCATTATCTATCTGGCCAGAGTGTCCCGCTTCCTCTCCTAAGATGGCATGGTGGGGCACATGCTGGGTGAGGAGGGCCCGCATAGCGGCCTCGGCCTCTTGGTCAGCTTTGGTAACGGGACTGTCATCCTCTTTAGCATGAATAGTAAGTGACTGCCGAAAATAGGGAAGAATGACCCGCCGCGCGACCTCGGCGCATTGTTGGGCGAGGGGAAGATAGTCAGAAAAAGCGGGGTGGGACATAGGGCGGATATGCCTTTATTCTTACGGAGTAATTGACGAGACGCAGGGAGCGCGGCAATCAAGGACTCATGCGAGCGATTATTGTCATCCCCTCCAGAATTGCCTCTACGCGGCTTCCACGCAAGGCTTTGGCTTTAATTGATGGCGAGGTGATGATTGTTCATGTCGCCCGGCGTGCTGTGGCGGCTGGGTTGGGGCCGGTTTTAGTCGCTGCGGGCGATGATGAGATTAGCGCGGCTGTCTCCCATCTTCCCGGTGTGGAGGTGGTTTTAACAGACCCCGCTTTGCCCAGTGGCTCGGACCGTGTGCAAGCGGCGTTGGCTGTTTATGACCCTCACGAACATTACGATTCTGTCGTTAATCTCCAAGGGGATCTCCCTTTGATAGACCCCCAGATGATTGCAAAATCATTGCGCCCTTTAGAGGATGAGCAGTTTGCAATCGGCACCTTAGTGGCTCCCGTGCAGAGCGAGGCTGAAGCTAAGGCCGAGTCGGTTGTGAAGGTAGCCTGTGCGTTTCAGCATGATGATGCTGTAGCGCGGGCCTTATATTTTTCGCGCTCTGTGATTCCGTGGGGGGGTGGGCCTTTATGGCATCATGTAGGGGTGTATGCATGGCGGCGTAAGGCTTTAGCGCAATTTGTGAGATTGCCGCCTTCCTTGTTAGAAAAACGCGAACGTTTGGAGCAATTACGCGCTTTAGAGGCTGGCATGGCGGTTGGCTGTGTGCAGGTGGCTCATGCTCCGTTGGGTGTGGATACAGCAGAGGATTTAGCGCGGGTCAGGGCGCATCTGGGGGAGAGAGCATCATGCCGGTAATTGCATTTCAGGGCCGACCGGGTGCGTATTCCGACCTCGCATGCCGTGCAACCCGGCCGGGCTGGGTTACCCTACCATGCCGCAGCTTTGCCGAGACGATTGAGGCCGTGCGGGATGGGCAAGCCGATGAGGGGCTTTTACCGTGTGAGAACTCTCTTGCTGGGCGTGTGGCGGAGATTCATGCGCTTTTGCCAGAAGCGGGGTTAAAAATTGTTGGGGAGCATTTTCAGCGCGTGGAGCATTGCCTATTAGCCGTACCGGGGGCACGGCTTGAGGATATAAAGCGTGTTCATACGCACCCTGTAGCGATGGCACAGGTACGCGGCTTGCTTGCTCATTATGCGTTGGAGCCTGTGACGGAGTTTGATACAGCAGGCGCGGCGGAGCTTGTAGCTGGCTGGGGGCGGAAGGAAGATGCAGCCATTGCGTCCTCTCTAGCGGGGGAGCTGAATGGGTTGAATATTCTGCAACGCAATGTTGAGGATGCTGCCCATAATACAACGCGCTTTTACCGTGTTGCCCTGCCAGATTCTGTTACAGATGCTATGGCTGGGCAACCGATGATGACGACATTGCTTGTCCATATTCGGCATGTGCCGGGGGCTTTATGTGATGTCTTAGAGTGTTTTGCACGTTATGGAGTCAACATGACGCGGATTGAGAGCTATATGCTGGGGGGCTCTTTTGAGGCGTCTCGTTTTTTGATGGATATAGAAGGTGCGGTGGAGGAGCCAAAGGTGCAACATGCCCTCACCGCGTTGGTAAAGGTAAGCGAGGGCCATCATATTTTGGGGAGTTACCCACGGAGTCCCTTCCGTGATGAGATGTGACCTTTCTCCCAGAGGGGAGGATGCTTATAATGGTGGCATTATTTGTTGTGATGATTGAGAGATGAGGGCGGAGAGTATCATTATGGCGCAGACGATTAATCAGCACTATCGCGGCTCTTTGACCGCCCTTATCACCCCGATGAAGGCGGATGGCACGCTTGATGAGCAAACGGCTGCTCGTTTGATTGAGCGGCAGATTGAGGGGGGGACGACAGGGCTTATCCCCTCTGGCACAACGGGGGAGAGTCCTACACTCTCTCATGCTGAACATGGCCGTGTTGTTGAGCATTGTGTCGAGGTGGCAAATGGGCGCGCCTTGGTGATGGCGGGGGCTGGCTCTAACAGTACGCATGAGGCTGTGGGAATGGCTCGTCATGCCCATAAAGTAGGGGCAGATGCGTTGTTGGTTGTCGTGCCTTATTACAATAAACCAACGCAAGAAGGGCTTTACCGGCATTTTATGACGGTGGCAGATGCGACTCCTTTGCCGCTTTGGCTTTATTGCATCCCCGGTCGCTCAGTTGTGGATTTAACGCCAGAGACTCTAGGTCGCCTTGCTCAGCATCCTAATATTGTGGGTACAAAGGATGCCACGGCGAATCTCACACGCCCGATTGCGGTGCGGCGTGTTGCAGGGGCAGCGTTTAATCAGCTTTCTGGTGAGGATGGGACGATTTTATCCTTCCTTGCGGCAGGTGGGCATGGCTGCATTAGTGTGACCTCTAACGTAGTGCCGGAGCTTTGTGCGCAACTTCATCGGCTTTGGCAGGAAGGGAAGGTGCAAGAGGCGATTGCGCTGCAAGATAAGCTTATGCCGTTGCATGATGCTCTTTTTGCTGAGACAAGCCCCGCCCCGGCAAAATACGCGCTGTCTCGTTTAGGCCTTTGCACTCCGACTTTGCGTTTGCCGATGGTTGAGCCGCGTGATGAGACGAAGAAGCGGGTTGATGACGCTTTACGTTCGCTTGGGTTGTTGGGCTAAGACGCGAATATGGCAGCGAGTAAGAAAAAGACAAAAGGCGGGCTGATTTCGCACGGTATTGCCGCGCAGAATCGTAAAGCCCGTTTTAATTACTCCATCATAGAGACTGTGGAAGCCGGACTGGTGCTAAAAGGGCCAGAGGTAAAAAGCTTGCGGATGGGGCGGGCTACATTGTCCGAATCTTATGCGGTTGAGCGCGAGGGCGAACTTTGGCTGATTAACTCCTATATTCCAGAATATCAGGGCGGGGTGTTGTCCCGTTTTGATACACGGGCACCACGGAAGCTTCTGCTGCACCGTAAGCAATTAGCCAAATATATTGGGGAGGTCACAAAGGCTGGGGCGTCTCTTGTGCCGTTAGATATTCATTTTAACGCGCGCGGTGTGGCTAAAGTAACGCTTGGCCTTGGGAAAGGGCGGAAGAAAGAAGATAAACGCCACGCGATTGCTGATAGAGACTGGCAGCGCGATAAAGCGCGCCTGCTGCGTAATAAAGGACGTGGTGAATATTGATATAAAAAACCCCACAGCATGCAGGCCGTGGGGTTTTTTATAAGGTGGGAGAGGTTGTAAAGGCACAACCTCCCTTTTCCTTTGCTTATTCAGCGGAGAGCTGTACAGCCTCAGGGCCTTTATGGCCTTGGACGACATGCATCCCAACAGCCTGACCATCAGCTAAGCTACGCAGGCCGGACCGCTCCAAAGCAGAAGCGTGGACGAATACATCCTTACCCCCAGCTTCTGGTGTGATGAAGCCAAAGCCCTTGGTGGTGTTGTACCATTTTACAATCCCGCGCATTTCTTCAGCTTGGGAGAGATCTGGTGCAGGGTGGAAACGCTCGCGCTCTTGCCGCATAGGCGGTGCGGAGTGGCGGGGGGCTTCCTCTGTCGCAGTGCTGGCATCAACAGAGAGAACCTCGGCGACTTGGCGGCCTTTGGGGCCTTGGCCAACGCGTACAACAACAGTTGTGCCCGGTGCAGGCTCGCCATGGCCGATAGTGTTCAGCGTATTCGCGTGGAGGAAAACATCCCCACTACCATCGCTCAGCCCAACAAAACCGAAGCCACGCTCGGAGTTGAACCATTTAACCGTCCCGGTGATTTCGGGGCCTGTGGGGGTGATTTGCGGGCCACCACGGCCGCCACCGCCACCACGGCGGGGGCCACCACCAAAGCCACCACGCGGCGCATCGTAACTGCCGCGATCGTCAAAATAGGAGGGTTGGGTCATAAAATCGCGGTCAAAACCGCCGCGGCGGGAGGAAAAGGAGCTGCGGTCGGATCTATTATTTCTCAAGTGTCTCGTCCCGTACTGGGGTCATCAGGGAGGGGAGCAACATTCTGCTACCCTCAGGGTCTTAAAAGGCACCGCCATTCATGCGGTCCGATTAGGACGGTAGCATGTTTTTTCACTTACGCCATATGAAAAAGAAAAAACTGCGAAGATTTTTCAATCTCTTTAATTAAGGGAGGCACTATTAAAGAATTACTATAAACTAGTCGCTTGGTTATCAATAAAATTGATTTAATATCCAGTCTTCTACCCAGCGGCGAGCAATCGTCCCGGCATGGCGCGGTCAAACAGGTGGAGGAGGTCTTGCAAGGCTGCTCCGCGTGGGCCTTGTAAGGTGGGGTTACGCGTTAGCTCACGCTGGCTATCATGGCGCATAGCGGTGAGGAGTAAAGCAAGGCGTGTGGGGTCGGCAAGGCGAAAGCCCGGTAAGCCGGATTGGCGGTTGCCTGCAAGGTCGCCCCCACCACGGATGCGGAAATCTTCATCAGCGATGAGGAAGCCATCCTCAGTATCGCGTAAGAGGGAGAGGCGTTTTTTCGCGGTGAAGCTGCTCTCCTCACTATGGAGGAGGAGGCAGTAAGATTGTTGTGCCCCACGCCCCACCCGGCCACGGAGTTGATGAAGCTGGGCAAGGCCGAAACGCTCAGCTTGCTCGATGACCATAATCGTTGCATTGGGGATATCAACGCCGACTTCAATCACCGTTGTGGCAACAAGGAGGCGTGTTTTGCCTTGCTCAAAGGCGGTGAGGGCCTTTTGGCGTGTCTCAATATCCTGTTTGCCGTGGGCAAGGCCGATGATGGGGCCGAATCGTTTGGTGAGTGCGGCCCAGCGTTCCTCCGCTGCGGCGGCACTTTGGCTTTCACTCTCCTCAATAAGAGGGCAGACCCAAAAGATTTGTTTTCCTTGCTCTAAGGCGCGCTTTATCCCTGCGAGAATATCATCCAATAGGCCCATATTATGAACAGTCGTATGGATGGGTTGGCGTCCGGCGGGTTTGCTATCCAGCCGGCTAACGCCCATCTCGCCCCATTCTGTGAGTTGAAGTGTGCGGGGGATGGGGGTGGCTGTCATGACCAGCACATCAGTTGCAGGGCCTTTTGTGGCGAGCTTCATACGCTGCTCCACCCCAAAACGATGCTGTTCATCAATGACAGCAAGCCCGAGGTCAGCAAAGATGACACCATCTTGAAAGAGTGCATGCGTGCCGATGGCGATTTTAGCATGACCATCGGCCAGCTTGGCTAAGGCAATCCGCCGGGCACGCCCTTTGATGGAGCCACTTAAAAAGACAAAGGGCACAGGGCAGAGGGCTTCAAAGGTGCTGGCATGTTGCTGAGCGAGGATTTCGGTCGGGGCCATGAAGGCCGCTTGAGTGCCGGCCTCTACAGCATGGAGCATGGCCATCATCGCGACAAGGGTTTTCCCTGCCCCTACATCACCTTGCAAAAGGCGCATCATCGGGGTGGGTTGGCGCATATCAGCGGCAATTTCATCCATGACACGGCTTTGGGCTGCGGTGGGGCGATGGCCAAAACGCTCCAAAAGCTGTTGGCGGAGTGTGCCATCTCCAATAAGGGCACGCCCCTCGCGCGCCTGCGCTTGTTGGCGGGCCATCCCTAAGCAAAGCTGGTCAGCGAGGACTTCATCAGCGGCAAGGCGTGCGCGTGCGCGCTCTAAAAAGGGGGTGGGGTCCCCTTGTTGGGAGAGGCTTTCGGGCAGGTGTAAGGTTTCTAATGCCGTTTTAAAGGACGGCCAGCGATGTTTTTGCAGGAGGGGGGCATCTAACCATTCAGGGAGGTCATCGGGGATGAGGGCCAAAGCGGCCTTCATGGCACGGCGCACGGTGGAAGGGAATAATCCAGCCGTTAAGGGCCAGACAGGCTCTAACCACGGGAAGTTATCTCTCTTCTCCCACGCGATGATATGGTCTGGCCGGGAGAGTGTGAGGCGGTCATGATAATGTCCTACTTTACCAGAGACGAGAATCTCCGTGCCTTCAGGGGGGAGGAACAGTCGCCCTTTTTGGAAGAAAGTAATCTCTAACATGCCCGTTTCATCATGGGCGGTGAGGATGGTCGGTTGGGAAGGCCGTGCAGGACGGCGAATGCCTAAGACGCGGACATGGCTTGTGAGAACGTCCCCCGTTGGGAGGGCGCGTCCTTCGGCAAGGGTCATTATTTTTCGGCGGTCAATGAGCTTTTCTGGCAGGGTAAAGAGCAGGTCAATCACCCGTTTGCCGCCGCTAATTTTGCTTAATAATGTGGCATGGCGTGCTGTGAGTCCCGGCAAGCTCGTCAGCGGGTCCAAAAGCGGGGTAATCCGCAAAGAGGGAGGGGCAAGGGGCATAGCGTGTAAACGGCTTTTGTGCTGACAGAGGGCCGAGGGAGCGTTATAGGGTAGCAAAACCACCAGATAATAAAAATACTCTTATCTCATGAGGGGAGCCTGCTTTGATGCACGCTGAAGATTCTGCCATGGCGTCTTTTGGTCCGACTATCTGGGGTGTGCCAGATGGCGCGGTGGCGTTTTTGCTGCGTCAGCGTTTGTCAGAGCATCAAGGGACGATTGTGCATGTCGCTCATGATGATGCCGCTTTAGCGTCCCTGGCTGATATGCTGAGTTGGCTTGTGCCAGAGGTAATGGTGCTGCGCTTTCCTGCGTGGGATTGCCTACCTTATGATCGTATCTCGCCTAATCCGTCCATCGTTGCAGAGCGTACAGCAACCTTAAGCCATTTATTGGAGCCCGCACCGCCCACAGGCCGCATTGTGCTGACGACAATCCATGCGATGATTCAACGTGTACCGCCGCGTGCCGCTTTTGCGGGCCAGACACTCCACATCAAACGTGGTGATATGGTGGAGGCTAATCACCTTGCCGAGCAGTTGGTGGGGAATGGCTATAGCCGTGTTGATACCGTGATGGAGCGCGGCGAATTTGCTATGCGCGGGAGCATCTTCGACCTCTATCCCGCTGATGCGGGGGAGCCTGTGCGGCTCGATTTCTTCGGAGATGAGGTTGATAATATCCGTAATTTTGATGCTGCAACCCAGCGTTCGACAGAGGCGCGGGAGGGGTTCAGCCTGACGCCCGTGTCGGAATATGCATTGGATAAAGCCAGCCTAAGCCGTTTTCAGACAGGATGGCGGGATGTGTTTGGCAGCGGTGCGATGGAGGATGTGCTGTACCGGCAATTATTGGAGGGACGCCGGGCCAGCGGGGCAGAGCATTATCTACCGCTTTTTCATGATGGTGATGGCCATCATATGGAAACTTTGTTGGATTATCTGCCAGATGCCGCGGTGAGTTTTGAGCGTGAGACGCCAGAGATTCTTATCGCCCGGTTGGAGATGATTGCCGACCATTACCAAGCGCGTTGCGCGGCGGGGCATGAGGGGGAGCTGCCTTACCGGGCCCTACCACCGCATCGTTTATATCTCAATCGCCATGGGTGGGAAGGGATGTTGAAGGGCCATCCCACCGTCCTATTATCACCCTTTGCGCGCCCTGATGGAGCTGAGGGGATAGAGGCGGGCTATAAGCCGGGGCCTGTTTTTGCCAGCATGGGCGGCGCGGGGCGAGAAGGGATTTTTCAGCAATTTGCAACCCATGTACAAGCATGGGCGAAAGAGGGGCGGCGCACTTACCTAACGGCATGGAGCAATGGTTCGCGGGAGCGGATTGCGACCCTCTTACGCGATCATGATATTGCGTGTGAGAGCTTTGAGGGTTGGCCCGAGGCCGCAGCTATGGCGCGTGGGGCGGTTGGGCTGGTTGTTCTGGGGCTAGAGCGTGGCTTTACGGGGGGAAGAGTCGCCTTTGTCTCCGAGCAAGATTTATTAGGAGAGAGGTTAGCCCGCCCACCAAGGCGGCGGCGAAAGGGTCAAGATTTTATCACCCAAATTGGCGAAATTGCCGAGGGTGACCTTGTCGTCCATGAGGAATACGGCATTGGGCGTTATGTTGGGCTAGAGACCGTGCGCGAAGGGCGTGTAGCGCATGATTATCTCTCCATCCTTTATGATGGGGAGCAACGCTTGCTTCTGCCTGTGGAGAATATCGACTTGCTTAGCCGGTTTGGCTCCGAGCAAGGGACGGTGCAGCTTGATAGGCTAGGTGGGACATCATGGCAGGCGCGTAAGGCGAAGATGAAGACACGCCTGCGCGAAATGGCCGGGGAGCTGATTCGCACCGCAGCGGCACGGGCGATGAAGGAGGCCCCCATCATGGCTCCCGCAGAGGGGTTGTGGGATGAGTTCTGCGCGCGCTTTCCTTTTATGGAGACGGAGGACCAATCGCGCGCGATTGCCGATGTGTTGGAGGATTTAAGCAGCGGCAAGCCGATGGACCGCCTCGTCTGTGGGGATGTCGGCTTTGGTAAGACAGAAGTCGCCTTACGCGCGGCGTTTGTCGCGGCTCTTTCTGGTATGCAAGTGGCTGTCGTGGTGCCCACAACCTTGCTTGCACGGCAGCATTATCTTGGCTTTAAACAGCGTTTTGAGGGGCTACCTGTGCGGGTAGAGCAGCTCTCACGCATGGTGAGTGCAAAAGAAGCCACAAAAGTGCGCGATGGGTTGGCTGATGGCACGGTGGATATTGTCATCGGGACTCATGCGCTCCTTTCCAAAGCAGTGTCTTTTGAGCGGCTAGGGATGCTGATTATTGATGAGGAACAGCATTTCGGCGTGGCGCATAAAGAGAAGCTGAAAGCCATGCGCGAGGATGTCCATGTGCTGACCCTCTCCGCAACCCCGCTTCCCCGCACGCTTCAGCTATCGCTCTCTGGTGTGCGGGAGATGAGCTTGATTGCCACCCCGCCGACAGACCGGCTCTCGGTCCGTACCTTCATCACGCCTTTTGATAAAGTGATGATTCATGAAGCCATTCAGCGAGAACGCTTCCGCGGGGGGCAGATTTTCTGCGTTGTGCCGCGTTTATCGGATATGCGGCATATGGCAGAGCGGCTTAAAGAGATTGTGCCAGATGCCCGCATTACCGAGGCGCATGGCCGCCTCACCCCCACCGAGCTAGAAACGGTGATGACGGAGTTCTCGGAGGGGAAGTACGATATTCTGCTCTCCACCAATATTGTGGAAAGCGGCTTGGATATGCCGCGTGTTAATACGATTATTATTCATCGGGCGGATATGTTTGGCCTTGGCCAGCTTTATCAGCTTCGTGGTCGTGTAGGGCGGGCCAAACAGCGTGGTTATGCCTATCTGACATGGCCACAAACGCATGTATTATCCTCCTCTTCCATCAAACGCTTAGAGATTATGCAGACGTTGGATTCCTTAGGGGCAGGCTTTACGCTCGCCTCGCATGACCTCGATTTACGCGGGGCGGGGAACCTCTTAGGCGATGAGCAATCTGGCCATATTCGGGAGGTGGGGATCGAGCTGTATCAACAGATGCTGCAAGATGCGGTGACGGATTTGCGGCGGATGCGTGATGAGAGCGATGAGGAGGATATAGGCTGGACACCGAACATCATTCTCGGTTTGGCTGTCCTCTTGCCGGAGGATTATGTAAAAGACCTGCCTGTTCGGCTTGGTCTATATCGCCGTATCGCCGCTTTGAAGGATGAAGCTGATGTGGATGCGATGCGGGTAGAGCTGGTGGATCGCTTCGGCCCGCTGCCCCAAGAGGTAGAAAATCTGCTTGATGTTGTGATGATTAAAAAACTCTGCCGCGATACCGGGGTGGAGCGGTTAGAGGCTGGTCCTAAAGGCATGGTGCTTCAGTTCCGCAAGAATAAGTTTGCTAATCCAGATGGGTTAATCCGTTGGGCTGCGCGGAATGAGAAAGCTGGGGTGAAGATACGCCCGGACCATAAGCTTGCGATGGTGCGGGAGATGACAAACGCCGTACGCATTAATATGGCGCGGAAAATCCTCGCTTCTCTAGGTAAATTGCTGGAGAAAGCACGCCAGAGTGATGCGGCATAGGGTAGGGGGATTAGGGCTATGCGCTTAACCCTTTATACGGATTACGCCTTTCGGGTTTTAATTTATCTGGAAACACAAAAAGACCGTCTTGTCTCTATTGGGGAGATTGCCCGTGTTTATGGAGTCTCTGAAAATCATTTAGTAAAGGTGGTGCATCGCTTAGGGCAGCATGGCTTTATTAAGACGCTGCGTGGGCGCAAAGGGGGGCTGCGTTTAGGGCGTGATGCGGCGGAGATTTATCTGGGTGATGTTGTCCGTTGTACAGAGGATGACCTCGCCCTTGTAAGCTGCATGCGTAAAGATGAGGCAGCAGCGGGCTGTATTTTGGTGGGGGGATGCCGTTTAAAACAGACGCTGTTGAAGGCACGTTTTGCGTTTATGGATGTGCTGGATAGCGTTACGCTGGCCGATGTAACTGCCCCGCATGAACGTACGATATTGATGGATGCTGTGCAGGAGGTAATTGCCACACCGCATGAAGGGCCTAAAGGTTAGGCCGGAATCTGCGCCAATTTGCCGTAGTTTGTTGATACGCAAAGTGCGAATAAGTCGGCAAGGCCTGCTCTATATGCGGATGAGGGATAAAGATAATCCCTGAATCTGTTAGGAAGCTATCAATCTCTTTAAAAGGAACATCATGCGTTTTTAGCTGTTGGGCAATCCAATTCATGGTTCCCATGACCATTGCTCCGGGGCCGGTAATGGCCCAGACATTTTCAAAAACACCTGTCTCGACAAAAGCGCGGACCTGGTGGAACATCGTTTCCATAATATGCTGCATGATGGGGTTCCCGGCCTCGTAAATGAGGATGTCATTATCAAGGCACCACGGATTGCCCACGGAGTAAGGTAGCAATGTCTTAAAATGGGCTCCTTTGGTTATGTCCGTAACAGGGGCGTGGCAGATAACATCGGCATCAATATACACACCGCCTTTGATATGCAGGTAACATAACCGCCAAAAATCAGAGAGCATGGCAGGATGGGGACAAGCCTCATACAGGGCTGCAATATCCGTGCCGAAATGCGCCTCAATAAACGCCCGAGCGGAGTCGGCATTGGCACGATGATAGGTGAAGTCAGGATGAGCGAGCCGGACGCTCTCCATGGCGGTGAGAATATCATCGGGCGGGGGCGTACTATCCCAAAATTGAGCAATATGTTTGGGTATGCGTCGTGGGAACTCCTGCGGCACAGAGCGCGAAATTGTAGGAAAGAGACGGCTCTCTAAGGCTAAGGCAAGGAGCGCAAAACACCCGTCATGTTCCCCTCGTAATGCCGCTTGGAACATCTCTTGGAAGGGAGCAGGATAATCTGGGAAATCAAAGCTCATCGCGGAAGCCAGTGGCAATGACGTAAAGCTCGCTCGATTCCTTACGGGAGGCAGGCGGCTTGACGTGCTTCACAACGGCGAAGTTGCGCTTCATCAGGTCTAGCATCTCTTTTTCTGACCCACCTTGGAAGACTTTTGCAATAAAGGCCCCGTCCGTAGCGAGGATTTTTAAGGCGAAGTCGAGTGCATTTTCAGCTAAGGCCATAATGCGGATATGATCAGTTGCAGCATGGCCTGTGGTGTTAGGTGCCATATCGGACATCACAAGGTCTGCGCGCCCGCCAAGCATGTTTTGGAGCCGCTCTGGCATGTCGGCTTCCATAAAATCCCCTTCGATGATGTCGGCCCCTGGTACGGGGTCCACTGGTAGTAAGTCCACCCCAATGACCTTAGCCGCCCCGCGCTTAACGGCAATCTGCGCCCAGCCCCCCGGTGCGGCACCCAGGTCCACCACGCGGCTACCGGGTTTGATGAAGTGGAAGCGGTCATCCATCTCCAGCAATTTGAAGGCCGCGCGGGACCGCCAGCCTTGTTGGCGTGCCGCACTGACGTAAGGGTCATTTAATTGGCGATTGAGCCAGCGTTGCTGGGCAGGGGTGCGCCCACGGGCTTTGCGTAGTTTGACGGTCTGCGTCCGTAAGGTTTGGGAGGCAGAGGCATCATCGGCGGGGTCGCGTGTGCCGGGTGTGCGTGAGTGACGCAAGGGCTTGCCGGGAACACGTTTTGCGGCTCGCTCTTTAGCAGGGCGGCGGGATGAGGGAGGTGTATCTTTTGGGCTCATAATGCGAGAAGATAAGCCCTTCCATCCTATCTGCAAAGGCCGCTTCGTCTTTTTGTTGCTGCAAGAGGCTTTTTGCCTGTAAGGGGCTGGCAGAGACATTGTGTTAGCCGTTGCACTAGAGAAGATAAGGGCCTTTTGTGAGACAATTTTACGCCGCCTTTATGGTTGCAGCCTTCGCCTTATGTATAGGGGCAGGCTTAGGATATTGGCAGACAGCGAGCCTTACCGGGGTGCTTATGGGGGTAGAGGCTGTAGCGATTCTAGCCCTGATGGAAACTGCTGAATCCATGGATAATGCGATTGTCGATTACGGTATTCTCAAAACCATGTCTCCACAATGGCAACGCCGTTATATGAGCTGGGGGATGCCGATTTCAGTTTTAGGGATGCGGTTTCTTTTCCCCATTCTGCTTGTGGCTATTGTCGCAGGGCTTTCCCCGTGGCAAGCGGCGCGTTTGGCGATGATGGAGCCGCAGCGTTATGCCCATATCATGCTCGGTGCGCGGGATATGATCGCCTCTTTTGGTGGGGCATTCCTCCTCCTTATCGCGCTGAATTACTTTTTAGATGATGATAAAACCCATCATTGGGTCACATGGGTGGAAAAGCCAGTAGCACGGCTTGGTGGGGTCCCCGCCTTGCCTGTGGGGGTGACATTAGCGGTGCTGATGGGGGTAAGCCGTTTGATGGGCCCCGGGCATGACCCGTTAGCCTTTCTCTTTTGGGGCTGTGGGGGGATTGTTGCCTATATATTGGGTAAAGAAGTTCTCGTCTGGTTGATTGGTGAGCCCGGTGCAGCCCCCCTTATGATGAAGGGCGGTTTGCTCAGCTTCCTCTATCTAGAGTTTATTGATGCGAGCTTCTCTTTTGATGGTGTCATTTCGGCGTTTGCTATTACGACAGACCCTATCATAATCGCCCTTGGCCTTGGTGTGGGGGCCATGTTTGTACGGTCTATGACCCTCTCCATGCTGAAAACGAACGCTTTGGCAGAGTATGTTTATGTAGAGCATGGGGCGTTTTATACCATCCTTATTCTGTCTCTTTTGATGCTATGTGGCGTGTTGGTCTCTGTACCAGAATGGATAACGGGGCTGGTCGGGCTATTATTGATAGGCGGGGCCTTTTTGGCGAGTCTGGCGCATAAGCGTCAGGGGTGAGGGGGTAGAAACAAGGGAAAAACGCGCCTGCCCTCTTGCGCCGGAAAATGAATGACGTTAGAAACCCGACTGCATACACCGCCTTGGGAGATAGTTTAGCGGTAGAACTACCGGCTCTGACCCGGTCAGCCCTGGTTCGAATCCAGGTCTCCCAGCCATTATGAGGGTGTTATGTTTAGCAGGCCGTCTTAGAGCGGTCTCACAGTGCCGCTTGGGAGATAGTTTAGCGGTAGAACTACCGGCTCTGACCCGGTCAGCCCTGGTTCGAATCCAGGTCTCCCAGCCAGTTATCTTAGCTTAAATGATGCACAAGTTCGCTTAACATACGCTTCAGATTTGCGTATCAGCGTATGCCGCTGTAAGGGAAGGCTCCCTTCTTCAAGGTTGGAGCATGGTACGATATGGCTGCAAAAATCTCATCTGATTTAATAGCGCGTTATGTGGGCAATCTGCCGCGTTATACCAGCTACCCAACTGCTGTTAGTTTCACTGATGCTATTGGTCCGCAAGATGTGGCAAGCTGGCTAAAGGCTTTGCCAGCTGAGCAATCGGTCTCGCTTTATTTTCATGTCCCTTTTTGTGATGAGCTATGCCGCTTTTGTGCCTGCAATACGGCTGTGATGCGGCAGGAGGAGGGACGTAAGGCATATGGGGCGTTATTGCTAGAGGAGATGCGCCGCGTTATCGCCCTGATAGGGCAAGGCCGCCTTGTACGGCATCTTCATTTTGGGGGAGGGACGCCGACAACCTTACCGCAGGATGTTTTACGGGAGGTCATGGCCGCTGTGCGTAGGGCGTTCCAGATAGCTCCAGATGCAGAGTTGGCTATGGAGATGGACCCGCGTCATGTTCCAGAGGGGATGTTGCCACTCTTGGCGGAGTTGGGGTTTAATCGCATCAGCTTTGGGGTGCAGGACCTTAACCCACGCGTACAAGAGACATGCGGGCGCGTACAATCTTATGAGCAAACTCTCGCCTGTGTGCAGCAAGCCCATGCTGCCGGGGTGCATGGGGTGAATATCGACCTCATCTATGGTCTGCCTTATCAAACGGTGGAGAGTGTGAAGGACACCGCCCAACGCATTGTGGCCATGCGACCAGATAGATTAGCTGTTTTTGGTTATGCTCATGTCCCGTGGAAGCAGAAACGCCAGCAACTCATCCCTCAGGAGGCCTTACCCGGTACGGAGGAGAGGGTTGAGCAAGCGGCGATGATTGATCACGTCTTGGTAGAGGCGGGCTATAAGCCCATTGGGCTAGACCATTACGCCCATCCAGATGATGCAATGGCGCGCGCTTATGAGGCCGGGACACTGCATCGGAACTTCCAAGGCTATACGATTGATTCCTCACCTGTTTTGCTGGGGATGGGGGCCTCGTCTATCTCCATGACGCCAGAGGGATATTATCAGAATATCCCCTCCACAGCCGCTTATGGCCGTGCTTTGAAGGAGCAAGACGGCCTGCCCATCGCCCGCGGTGTCTTTCGCACACAAGATGATCGTTGGCGGGGGAGGGTGATTGAGACCATCATGTGCCTCTCTGCTGTGGACCTTACCCCTTATATTCCAGAAGGGCAGGCTCTAAGTCAGGCTTTTGCTGCGGAGTTAGAGGCGTTACGCTCTTTTGAGGAAGATGGGTTGATTCACTGGCAAGGGAATCACCTTAGCCTGACAGAAAAGGGCAAGCCTTTCCTCCGGCATGTGGCAGCGGTGTTTGATGCGCGGCAGAAAGAGCTTGCCGCAAAGCAAACAGGCCAAGCGACGCCGCGTTTTTCGGCTTCATTGTGAGATAGAAGGGTCATAGTGGCGGATTTTCTTTGCCTCCCTTTGCAGAGTGCGTTATGAGACCCTGCCAACGGCTTAAAACCTATCAATAGGGTTAGGCTGACCGAGTTGTATCGACACAGGACGCACGAGCGAGGGCGTAGGCAGCATGACAAACTTCCCACAAGAGAGACTTTATAACCGAGTGCGTGATGCCTTGGCCTTTGATGATGTCCTTATTGAACCTGTTGAATCCTCTGTTCTGCCGGGGCAGGTCAGCACAAAGACGCGCCTTACCCGTAAGCTTAGCCTGAATATTCCGCTTCTTTCCTCCGCTATGGATACAGTGACGGAAGAAGAAATGGCTATTTGCATGGCCCAGCAAGGCGGTATGGGGGTTATCCATAAAAACCTAACGCTGGAGGAGCAGGCCGAGCAGGTCCGCCGTGTGAAGCGTTTTGAGGCCGGGATGGTGGTTAATCCCGTAACAGTTGGGCCGGACCAAACCCTGCGGGAAGTCCATGAGATTATGGCCCGCAATGGGATTTCTGGCCTCCCAGTTGTGGAGAAAAGCGGCAAGCTGGTTGGGATTTTGACCAATCGTGACATGCGCTTTACCGCTGATGAGACAACACTTGTCCGCGATATGATGACCCATGAAGGGTTGGTGACGGTTAAGCATGGGGCATCGCCTGAGCAAGCCCGCCAACTCCTGCATGACCATCGGATTGAGAAGCTCCTTGTTGTGGATGATGCAGAGCATTGCGTGGGGCTGATTACCGTTAAGGATATGGATAAAGCAACGACCCATCCTTTGGCGGTAAAGGATGCTGAGGGCCGGTTGCTCTGTGCGGCGGCTATCGGCGTAGGGGAAGATGGCCTCCGCCGTGGGGCTGCCCTTGTGGATGCGGGGGTGGATGTGCTGGTGGTTGATACCGCCCATGGCCATTCCCGCGGTGTGTTAGAAACTGTTGCGCAATTACGGGATCGTTATGCGGATGTGCAGCTCATTGCGGGGAATGTCGCGACACCAGAGGCTGCACAAGCTTTGATTCGCTCCGGTGCAGATTGTGTAAAGATTGGCATTGGCCCAGGGTCCATCTGCACAACGCGTGTGGTGGCGGGTGTGGGTGTGCCGCAATTCTCTGCGGTGTTGGAGACAGCGGCCGCCTGTCATGAGCTTGATGTCCCCGCTATTGCCGATGGGGGGATTCGGACCTCTGGCGATATCGTCAAAGCCATTGGGGCGGGTGCGGATGTTGTGATGGTTGGTTCCATGCTCGCAGGATGTGAGGAAAGCCCTGGTGAGAGCTTCCTTTATCAGGGGCGGACCTATAAAGCGTATCGTGGTATGGGCTCCATGGGGGCGATGGCCCGTGGCTCGGCGGATCGTTACTTCCAAGGGGAGGTACGCGATACGCTCAAGCTGGTTCCAGAGGGGATTGAGGGGCAAGTGCCTTATAAAGGCCCGATGGCAGCGGTGGTGCATCAGCTTGTTGGGGGGCTGCGGGCTGGTATGGGTTATACAGGCTCCGCTACCGTGGCAGATTTGCAAGTTCGGGCGAAGTTCCGCAAAATTACGAATGCTGGCCTGCGCGAAAGCCATGTGCATGATGTGACCATCACGCGGGAAGCACCGAACTATCGTCTGTAAGGTGATTTTTCCCTTTCCTGAAGGACGGAAACAGGGTAGGCGGGGGCCATGACCCCCGCTGCTCGTCTCTCTGGTGCGATTGATCTGCTTTGTGCGATTCAAAATGCGCCTCATCGTCCGGCTGATGCCGTGGCTAATAACTTCTTCCGCGAACGCCGCTATATTGGTGGCGGGGATCGCAGGGCTATCTCGACCTTAGCGTGGGATGTGCTGCGGGCGTGGCGGCGGCTGCATTGGCATTTACGGGCAGAGTTACGGTACCGGCATGAGGATATTTCCCCACGGCTTTTATGCGCGGCGATGCTGCATTTTGTGGGGCAGCCTTTATCCTCCATTCAGGCGTTATTTAGTGGGGAGCGTTACGCGCCAGCCCCATTGAGTGAGCGTGAATATGCGATGCTGGCGGCATTAGAGGGCCAATCCATCACAGATGAGAAACAAGCCCTCCCTGTCAGGTTGGAATATCCTGATTGGTTGCACCCTTATTTAGAGCGTGATTTCGGTGAGCGATTGGAGGAGGAAATGCGTGCCCTCATGGGGGCTCCAACGCTCGACCTCCGCGTGAATCTGCTGAAAGGAACGCGTGAGGAAGCCTTGCGCCGCCTTAAGCGGGAAGGGTTTGATGGGCAGCCAACGCCTCTTTCCCCTTGGGGGATTCGTCTTGAGGGCCGCCAGCCCGTTACCGCTGCGGCACTTTTTCGGGATGGTCTGGTAGAGATTCAGGATGAAGGGAGCCAGCTCATCGCTGCGGCGGTGGATGCCCGCCCCGGCGAGCGGTTGCTTGATTATTGCGCTGGTGCGGCGGGAAAGACCTTAGCTATTGCCATGACGATGGAAAATAAGGGTCAAATTGTCGCATGTGATGTCTCCTCTATACGGTTGGAGGGGGCTGTAAAGCGGTTGCGCCGGGCGGGTGTGCATAATGTGACGCGCCATCTCCTCAAAGAGGGAGATAAATGGGCCAAACGGCGGGAAGGGCAGTTTGAGACGGTATTGGTCGATGCGCCTTGCTCTGGTACGGGAACATGGCGGCGTAACCCTGATGCACGGCTGCGGCTAAGTGAGACGGATGTACAAGAGCTTTGCGTAAAGCAAGCCGCTATTTTGGATATTGCCGCACGGCTTGTTCGCCCCGGTGGTAAATTGGTTTATGCCACATGCTCTCTCTTAGGGGTGGAGAATACCCAGCAGATAGAGGCCTTCCTTAAAAGAAGGGCTGATTATCAGCGCCTTCCTTCAGCGCGGCGGTCTTTATTCTTGCCAGAGAGCTTGCGCCAAGATTCTGCCTTTGCCCTTACCCCCTATAGCTATGGGACAGATGGCTTTTTTGTTGCGGTGATGGAGCGTAGCGCACAAAATTAAGCCTCTTACAGCCTTATTAGCGTGATGGCGGAGCTTTTCTGCCATGGAGCGTTTGTGTATTTATTGTGAGAATGGCTGATATTCGGCTACGCGCAATGGAGGAAATACGCTCCCTATGGCCTATGATGTTCTCTTTGGTGTGGTGCTAACATTTGGGGCTGGTATGCTGGCGCAATGGGTGGCGTGGCGTCTGCACTTGCCAGCAATTGTGTTGCTGTTTGCTATGGGGCTGCTTTTTGGCCCTGTGCTAGGCTGGTTGAACCCCTCCGAAACATTAGGCCATGCCTTCCGTCCGCTTGTCTCTATGCTGGTCGCCTTGATCGTTTTTGAAGGCGGCCTTGCGCTGGATCTTCGTCAGTTACGCGAGGCTGGGCAAGGGGTTGCACGTTTGACGATGGTGGCCTTGCCTATCAACTGGCTCTTAGGCTCCATAGCGGCGCATTATGTTGCACGGCTGGAGTGGGGGCCGTCTTTTCTCTTTGGGGCGATTATCGTGGTGACGGGGCCTACGGTCATTCTGCCTTTGCTACGCAGTGCCAAGTTACAACCGCGTGTTGCTGCCTTTTTACGGTGGGAAGCGATTGTGAATGACCCGCTAGGGGCTATTCTTGCTGCGGTTGTGATGCAGGTTATGTTGCTGCATCTCGACCTGCATAAACAGATGCTCTTTGTCCACACCTTGCCTGATATGGTTGTGGCGGGGGCTTTGTCTGTTGCTGCGGGGATATTGCCTGCTTATTTGCTCAGCTATCTCTTTACGCGGGACTTAATGCCGGAGCTGCTAAAGGTCCCTGTCATTCTAACACTAGCCCTGGTTATTTTTGAGGCCTGCACATTGGCGATGGAAGGTGCGGGGCTAATCGCCGTAACCGTTTTTGGCATGATGCTGACCAACTTACACCCGCCGGGGATGAATGATCTAAAACGCACAAAGGAATCCCTTGTTGTGCTGATGGTCTCGGTATTGTTCATCCTCCTCGCGGCGGATTTGCATCGTGGGGTTCTGGCACGGCTCTCGGTCCCGATTTTATTGCTGACCTTAGTGGTGTTGTTTGTGGTGCGGCCACTGGGGATTTTCCTCTCCACATTAGGCACAACGATGAGCTGGCAAGAGCGGCTTTTTGTTGGCTGGATTGCCCCGCGCGGTATTGTTGCAGCGGCTGTGGCTGGGGCTGCGGGGATTAAATTGGCAGAGGCGGGGTATCCTTCGGCAGAGTTGGTGATGCCTGCGGTGTTTGCAGTCATTGCTGTGACGATGATTTGCCATGGCTTTTCCCTCGGTCCCCTCGCACGGCGGCTGCATCTGACACTCTCTAACGAGCCAGCTTTGGTCATTCTAGGCGGTAATGCGTGGTCAACGGACCTCGCCGCATGTTTGAATGAGGAGAAAGTACCCGTCTTGCTTGTTGATACAACAGCGCAAGAGCTTATGCCTGCTGCACGGCTCGGGGTGCCTGTTTTAAAGACGGAACTCCTCTCCGCAGCCGGGCAAGAAGCTTTGGAGGAGCGGCCCGCCGATTATCTGATCGCGACAACAGGGGATGCGATTTATAATGGTATGGTTTGCGGGCATTTAGCCCCTCATATGGGGCGGGAGCGCGTTTATCAGGTTAGCCCCGGTGTGGCACGGCTGGACCTCTATCGTGGTCTTTCGCGTGATGCGCGTGGGAAAGTACTGGGAGAGCCGGGATGGAACTATACGTTTTTTGATACGTTATTTAGTCGTGGTTGGCGTTTTAAGAGCTATACCGTTACGGAAGTAATGGCTGATTTGTTGGAAAAAGAAGAAAACCGGATCGATCTGCTCATCGTACGCCGTGGGACGGGTATCTTTATACGCTCGGCAGAAGATAGGACTAAGACGAGTCCAGCTGCGGGGGATTTGGCTATTTCCATGTTCTCGCCAGAAGGGCAAGAGGCCTTTACCGGGGTAAAAGAGGAGGCAGAGCTACGTGAAGAGGCATAGCCTTCTGTTTTTAAACGGATTAGGGTAGTGTTGGTTGGTTAGTAGCAGTGCTATGCTTTTCAGGCTCTTTTTTGGGGGGATGTTGAGGGCAAGGCTGTAACTGAACTGTATTTATGAACAGGATTTTTGAGACATGAATACGCGGCACTCAATATTGATTGTTGACGATGATGATGGTTTAGGTTCCGTCTTAGCGGCTCAGTTGTCAGAAGGAGCGGCTTATCGGGTAGAGCGGGCAACCACGCTTGCTCTTGCAGAGGAAGTGTTGGGTCGTTCTGAGGGGCGGATTAATATTGTCTTGTTGGATGTGAATCTTCCTGATGGTGATGGCCGGGAATTTTGTGCGGCATTACGTAAAAAGGGGTTAGCAATCCCTATTATCATCATGACAGGATCTCATGATGAAGATGATGTCATTCGTGGTCTTGATGCAGGGGCGAATGATTATGTGGCTAAGCCTTTTCGCATTGGTGAGTTAAAGGCGCGTGTGAGAGCGCAGCTGCGTTTGTTTGAAAATAGCGAGGACGTTGTTTTTGATATTGGTCCTTATGTCTTTCGCCCCGCAAACAAGCAGCTTTTTGAGCCTAAAACAGGTCAGCGGATTCATTTAACAGAGAAAGAGACAGCTATCCTTAAATATCTCTATCGCGCAGGAGGGCAGCCGGTAGAGCGTGATGTGCTGTTGCATGAGGTCTGGGGGTATCACGCCTCTGTAACGACCCATACATTAGAGACCCATATTTATCGCCTTCGCCAAAAGATAGAGCCGGGGCAAGGCCGAGCTGGGATTTTGCTGACAGAGGGTGGGGGCTATTGCCTTAACCCTAATGTGTAAGACGTTCTCCAAAGCAGGCTGGTCCTATCATGTTAGGTCAGCCTGCACTCTTTATAGGGTGGTATTGTTAGAGGGTAATGTCCATCATGACCGGTGCATGGTCGGAGGGGGATTCCCAGTCGCGTAGCGCGCTGAGAACGGTGATTTTTTGCATATTGGGGAGAATATCTGGCGTGGCCCAAATATGGTCCAACCGGCGGCCACGGTTAGATTTCTTCCAATCTCGGTTGCGATATGACCACCATGTATAGAGTTTTTCTGGCTCTGGGATGGCAGTACGCATGGCATCTTCAAAGCCTGTGTGCATCCAGTCTAACAGGCCGGATGTCTCAATGGGTGTGTGGCTAACAATTTTGAGGAGCTGTTTATGGCTCCATACGTCATGCTCTAGCGGGGCGATGTTTAAATCCCCCACAAGGATGCTTCTTTTAGGAGGATGGGCTGTAAACCACTCTTTGGCTTCTTCTAAAAAAGCGAGCTTATGGGCGAATTTTTCGTTCTCGTCTGGGTCTGGTATGTCGCCACCAGCAGGGACGTAGAAATTATGAAGATTCACCGGGCCGGAGTCTGTATGAAGGCGCGCAGCAACATGGCGGCAATCCATCTTGCCGCACCAATCAGGTGCATGAGATAGGGCGGGCTCTAACGGTATGCGTGATAGAATCGTCACGCCGTTATAGCTTTTCATCCCGCGATAAAGCTGATGCGGATAGCCTAGGGCCGTTAACGCCTCTTGGGGGTAGAGCGGGTCGGGGACCTTTGTTTCCTGAAGGCAGATGACATCAGGGGCGTATTCTTCGCTTAGACGCGTTAAGAGGGGCAGCCGGAGGCGAAGTGAATTGATATTCCATGTAATAAGACGCATGGCTTTTGATCCCTCTTTAAGCGGAAAAATTCAAGTATGATCTTGCGATTATGGCTTATTACGCCACATTGAAGCGTATAGCGAAGGAAGGGGCCTTATAGATGTCTATTTTCATCATGGATACGCATATTGATATTCCGTGGGAGGAAAAAACGGCGGATGGCCTTCCCAGTTGGCACAAGCGTGACCAAGCTGATTGCGCCCAGCGAGATGTAGAGCGGCGGTTTACGGTCCCCAAAGCGAAAGCGGGCGGGTTAGGGGCGGCTTGTTTAGCAGCCTATACACCACAAGCAGGCCTTGATGAAGCTGGTCATGCGGCGGCATGGCGGCGGGCGCAAGCTATGTTAGAGGCAATAGAGGATATGGTTCCCCATTATCTTGAGGGGGAGGCGGCTCTATGTCACACAGCCGCGCATATACGGCAAGCGGTGCAAAATGGCGATGTCGCGCTCATCCCGGTGATGGAGAATGGTTATCCGATAGGAGAGGATGATAGCCGTATTGGCTGGCTCGCTCAGCGTTATGGGGTGCGTTATATGACCCTTACCCATAATGGGCATAATCTCCTAGCGGATTCCGCAGTGGTACGAGAAGGCCCAGAGGAAGCACATGGCGGCTTATCCTCGCTGGGCCGCCGTGTGATTCAACAGATGAATCGTCATGGCATGTTGGTGGATGTCTCACATGCATCGCGCAAGACGATGATGCAGGCTGTAGAACTTTCCGAGGTACCGGTTTTTGCTAGTCATTCTTGCGTGCGGGCTTTGTGTGACCATCCGCGTAATCTGGATGATGGGCAACTAGATGTGTTGAAGGCGAGTGGCGGGCTCATCCAAATCACAGCCATGGGGGCGTTTTTAAAACGTGGCGGTGGTGGCACAGCGGCGGATTTTGCGAAGCATGTGCTGTACGTTATCCGCCGGATAGGTGTGGAGCATGTTGGTCTCTCCTCCGACTTTGATGGCGGGGGCGGCATAGAGGGCTGGCAGGATGCTGGTGAGACCCATCAACTCATCCAAACATTACAAGAGCATGGGCTGGATGATAGTGAGATTCGCGCTGTGGCGGGTGAGAATATGCTTACTCTTTTGGAGAAGGCAGAAGAAAGAATGACGAAGAGTCAAACATAATTTTCCTTTTTGGCGATGTTTTGGGTATTTTCTGTCCACTATTTTTTTCAGAAACGGGATTGACAGTTATATCGGGGGGAAAAGGGGGGAACATCTATGTTACGGGTTAGAAAACCTTTTATAAATCGTTGTTTTTCAGATAGTTAGTGATGGTGACTAAAAAATAGGCAATCTCTCAAAAAGGAGAGAAACTCTGCGATGCGGCGTTTTACCCTTGGGGTATTCACAGCTTTTTCCACAGGAATAGTGGATGAGTTTGCTAAGCCTTATAAAATCAGGAAGAATTGGCGGTAAATGAGCATTATGGCTGAATCCCCTCACGGTGTGGCTGCGATTCGGAAGGCCCTGAAGACAATCCCTGACAGTCCGGGCGTCTACCGTATGGTCGGGGCGAAGGGGGAGGTGCTTTATGTTGGTAAGGCCCTAAACCTTAAGAAACGTGTAACCTCTTATACCCATCTCTCTCGCCTATCCGAACGTATTCGTCTGATGGTGACGCTTACTATGGGGATGGAGATTGTCGTCACCAGGACAGAGGCCGAAGCTTTGTTGCTAGAGGCCAATTACATCAAGCGGATGAAGCCACGCTTTAATATCCTCTTGCGGGACGATAAATCTTACCCGTGGTTGTTGCTAAGTGGGGACCACGCTTACCCTCGCCTAATGCGCCAAAGGGGGAAACCGATAAAAGGGGCGACTTATTGGGGGCCTTTTGCGTCATCTCGTGCGGTGGATCAGACGATTCAGGTGATTCAACGGGCTTTTATGCTGCGGACATGCACCGATAGCGTGTTTGAATCCCGCACTAGGCCTTGTTTGCTTTATCAAATTAAGCGTTGTTCTGCCCCCTGTGTGGAGCGGATTAGCGCGCAGGAATATCAAGCGTTAGTTGGACAAACGAAGGAGTTCCTCAGCGGTGGAGGGCGGGAGCTTCAACAACGGCTCACAAAAGAGATGGAAGATGCCGCGGAGGAGATGGCTTTTGAGCGTGCTGCGCTGATTCGGGACCGTATCCGCGGCTTTGCGAATCTTCGAGCCTCAGGTGCGATTAATCCCATTACTATTCGAGAAGCAGATGTTGTGGCTTTGTGGCAGCAAGCGGGACAGAGCTGCATACAGGTTTTCTTTATCCGAGGAGGACGAAATAATGGGAACCGCGCCTTCTATCCGCGTCATGCGAAGGATGAGCCAGCGGCAGATGTTCTTTCTGCTTTTTTATTGCAATTTTATGAGGATAAACAACCACCCGCTCAGATATTGACGAATCTTGCTCCGCAAGAGGATGCTTTGTTGATGGAGGCTCTGACACTACAGCGCGGGCATAAGGTGCAGATACTCCAACCACAAAGGGGGGAGAAAAAAGATGTGTTGGATCATGCCGTCCTCAATGCGCGCGAAGCGTTAGAACGCCGCTTAGCAGAGACAGCAGGACAGGCGGCTCTTTTGGAAAAGGTGGCGGATTTGTTTGGTCTTCCTGCGCCGCCAAAACGTATCGAAGTGTATGATAACTCTCATCTGATGGGCCAAGCCCCTTATGGGGCGATGATTGTTGGCGGGCCGGAGGGGTTTGTAAAACGGGCTTACCGTAAGTTTTCCATTCGTGGTCCTGTGGCACCGGGCGATGATTTTGGAATGATGAAGGAGGTTATGAGCCGCCGTTTTGCACAATTAAGTATGGAGGATGCAGGGAGTGAGGCATGGCCAGATCTGTTGTTGATTGATGGCGGCAAAGGCCAAGTACGAGTCGTAAAAGAGATGCTTGAGGAGAAGGGCCTGTCCTCCATTCCGATTGTGGGGATTGCGAAAGGGGTGGATCGCAATGCGGGGCGAGAGTGGTTTTTTGTCGAAGGGCGGGAGCCATTTCAATTACCTGTTAATGATGCTGTCTTATATTATCTACAACGCCTGCGTGATGAGGCGCATCGCTTCGTGATTACAACCCATAGGGCTGGTCGCTCTAAGGCGTTAACGCGCTCAGGGTTGGATGATGTGCCCGGCATTGGCCCAGCACGGAAGAAGGCATTGCTGACACGCTTTGGGTCTGTTCGGCAGGTGCGCCAAGCGGCAATAGAGGAGTTAGAACATGTACCGGGAATTAATCGTGAAATGGCGCAGGTCATTTATGGATATTTCCATCCAGAATGGGTAAGAGAGCAAAGTGACGTCTCCGAAAAACCCTGGCTAGATTCATAGTTAGGGCATGGCCTGCCGGATAGGGATACATAGTGCTTAATCTTCCCAATCTTCTGACTTTGTTCCGTATTCTTGTGATCCCGTTATTAATCGGGTGCCTCGCTGGTGGTGGCATCTGGGCAGATATTGCTTTTTGCTTATATGTTGGGGCATGTGTGACGGATTATCTGGACGGAGCCTTAGCACGCAGGCAAGGTTTAACGTCTGACTTAGGCCGGATGATGGACCCGATTGCAGATAAGCTCTTGGTGGGTAGTTTGCTTTTAGCCCTCGCCGGGCTGGGAGGCTTGCATTTTTGGTCCCTCTATGCAGCTATTTTGATTATGTTGCGAGAGATTTTAATTAGTGGGTTGCGGGAATATATGGCCTCTCAAAATCAGACAATCCCTTCAACTCGTTTGGCGAAATGGAAAACGGGGATACAAATGGTGGCCATAGGTTTGCTCATTCTTGGGCAAGGGGGTATTAGTTCTTTCCATGATGTGGCCCGGTATTTTGGGTTTATGGGGGCAGTATTGCTTTGGCTGTCTGTGATTCCTACCCTTTTGACAGGAACAGGTTATTTAAAAGCAACTATGGCACGGATGCGGGTATAAAAGGTGGGATATCAGTCAGATAAATCAAATAGCCATGCAGGGGCTTACCGCCTTCTTCTCTTGTCAGAGCCTGCTTATAAAACACGTATTATGCACCGGATGATGCCCAAGGGCGATGGGATGAGGCGGGCTAGTCTCGTTATTTTATCGTGTTTAACGGCAAGCTGTACGGGGTGGGATAGGCGTGCAGGGGAGATGTTTAACCCCATCGGCAACCCTAACTCTCCCGATGCACAGAGTGAAGTGGCACGCCGTGTGCGGGGCGAAGTTGCGAGTACAACCCCTATCCTTCCAGAGGAAGGCGATATTTGGCCCGGCCAGCCAGAGCCTGTGCCAAGCTTACAGGATGTAAGCCGCTCCAATAGTCAGTTCGTTAATAAGTGGCATCAATTAAGGCCACAGCTTGAGGCGGACCTGAAGCATCAGTTGGCTGATGGGCAGGGTTTAGCGGTAGGCGAGGATGTTGGCAAACGCTATGGATCTGGCAAAGCGATTATGCCAGCAGAAACCCCTTTGCCATCGCATGTGCAGGATAATGCTGATGCTTATCTAGAGCCAGTGGATCAGAAAAAGGCGGAGCAATCTGCCAAGGCTTTGTTGGCCGAAAGCCATGTAGATTCTGTTCCCCTTCCCGATATAAAGCCTCAGCCTCAGCCTCAGCCCCAGCCTCAGGCGCAGGAGGTTGTGCAGAAGGAGGCTACATCTTCTCCAGCTCCGCAGGCGCATGTCGCTCCGCCGCCACCTGCTGCGCTTATTGTGGTGCCGCCTTTGCCTGCCACTCGGCAGGCCACCGCGCAGCCTGAACATAAGGAGACAATGGCTAAGCTGGAGAGAATGCCAGCTGCCCCTGTTGTGGCTCCTATCGCTTCGCAAAAAGCACCATCTTCCGTTGCGCCGGTTATTGTGCCGCCTGCACCGGTACACGCTCCCATCAAGGAGGAGGCGAAGAAGATGCCTCCTGTAACGGCACAAGCGTCTCGGTATAGTGAGGATGTTGCTGCAGTTTTCGCAGCTGGTGGTGGGGCATTGCCGCTACATGAATATGGTAGCAGGCATGAGAAGACTCCGGCCAAGACTACGCCATATAGCGCACCGATTGCCTCTGCCGTGCCAAATACTGTACCCCCTAAAACGGAACGTGTGGAAGCAAGCCCTCAGCAATGGAATGATTTTGGGGAGGAGGCAACCAAAGCTTCTACTGTCTCTAGGCGTCATGATAACGTAAAGGCTTCGGTTGTAGAGCCACTTGTACCGGGGGCGGTCTCTATTCCTAATGGGGATGGGACCTATACCTTTATCCGACCGGATGGGACAATTAAGGTCGTAAGCGAGATACGCGGTGGTGCCTTTAAGAAGGCCACAACGCACCACTCTGATAAGAGTTTAAGTCTTACGGAGGAGTATGCAAAACCGCATTATGTACGGCCTACTCAACAGCTAGAGAATAATCGATATGATTGGGAAGGCGATGTGATTAAGCTCTCTGAGCGGGTAGGAGAGGAAGATACGATGACAGTGAGGCGGAAGGGCGGTTACCATAAAGGGACATCCTACCGTGGACATAGTGTTGTAAAGCATGGTCATTCTCGCCATCATGCGTCTCGTCATCGCTATAATGATTTGGATGCTTTTGGCGATAGATAAAAGATAATTGCTTTTAGGGGGAATCTTCTGCCAAAAAGGCTTGACCTGAAAGGCACAAGGTATCATTCTCCCGTCCAAGTATTCGGGAATATGCTGCTTGGAATAATGGTGAAGCGGCATCCCATCACGGCAGCAGTCCGAGGGTAGTATGGCTAAGACAAATGTTATCATGATCCGTCTCGTTTCTTCCGCAGATACGGGTTATTTTTATGTGACGAAGAAGAACGCACGTACAGCAACAGGCAAGATGGAAGTGCGTAAGTATGACCCTGTTGTGCGTAAGCATGTGGTCTTTCGCGAAGCGAAGATTAAGTAAGGGTCTTCGTAGAAATCTTATAAAAAAGGCGGCTCACTCTGGGCCGCTTTTTTTGTATCTGGAGGTGATGGGAAGACGCGTTTAATAAAGCGGGTGTTTATCCCCATAAGGAATGACTAAATCGCCTTTGAGACTATCATTCAGCATAGCGCGGCTTCGCTCGTCCAACATATCAGAGTCGAGGGCATTTTCATTAAGGGCTAAAACGCGCCGCCGCCAGATATTTTGCTCCGCATGGGCATTAGCTAAGGCTAGCTGCGCCTCTGCCTGTAGGGTCTTTTGGTGCTGATAGGCCCTAATCCCTAACTCGCCATGAAGGGCGTTCCAGACGAAATAGGCCGCTAGGAGAAGAAAGAGGAGAGGGGCACAGATAGCTCTTACGCTGCGCCGTAAAAAGACGAACACCATATCCCCCTTAACGTCTCGTAAATAAAATCACGGAATCACCCTATAAAGGATTTTTGCAACAAGCAAGTTACGCAGAGGATATAAAAAAACCCCGCCTTGTGGGCGGGGTTTCTTTTAGACCAATGGCCTATGGCTGAAGATTACTTGCGTGTCTTCAGGATGTTGCGACCAGCATATTGTGCGCTATCACCAAGCTGCTGCTCAATGCGGATCAGCTGGTTGTATTTTGCCATACGGTCAGAGCGGGACATGGAACCTGTCTTGATCTGCCCTGTGTTCACAGCAACGGCGAGGTCAGCAATGGTGCAATCCTCTGTCTCACCAGAGCGATGGCTCATCACAGTCGTGTAGCCAGCGCGTTGAGCCATTTCCACAGCACGCAATGTCTCTGTCAGAGAGCCAATCTGGTTAACCTTGACGAGTAGGGAGTTAGCAACGCCCTTCTCAATGCCTTCAGCAAGACGCTCAGGGTTTGTTACGAACAAATCGTCACCAACGAGCTGAATCTTGTCGCCGAGACGCTTTGTAAGCTCTTGCCAACCTTCCCAGTCATCCTCAGCAAGACCATCCTCGATGGAAACAATCGGGAACTTCTTGGTCAGGCCTTCCAGATAATCGACCATCTCGCTGGAGGAGAAGCTCTTGCCTTCACCCTTCATCTCGTAACGGCCGTTCTTGTAGAACTCTGTGGAAGCGCAGTCCATAGCAAGGGTAATGTCTTTACCAAAGCTATAGCCAGCATCTTTAACGGCTTTCTCGATATAGCCGAGAGCATCTTCTGTGGAGTTTAGGTTAGGCGCAAACCCACCTTCGTCACCCACATTGGTGTTCAGGCCATTCTTGTGCAGCTCTTTCTTCAAACAAGCGAAGATTTCAGACCCCATACGGATAGCTTCTGCAACGGAGGAAGCACCGACTGGCTGGATCATGAACTCTTGGAAGTCGATAGCATTATCAGCATGCTCACCACCATTGATGATGTTCATCATCGGGACGGGCAGAACATGAGCAAATGTGCCACCGACATAGCGGTATAGCGGCAGGTCCAGCTCCTCAGCTGTAGCGCGGGCAACAGCGAGGGAAACACCGAGGATGGCGTTTGCACCCAAGCGGCCTTTATTTGGTGTGCCATCCAGCTCAATCATGGCCTTATCAATGGCAATCTGGTCTTCAGATTCCATGCCACGCAGCTTATCGGCAATCTCTGTGTTAACAGCGTTGACAGCCTTCAGGACGCCCTTACCGTGGAAGCGTTTTTTGTCGCCATCGCGCAGCTCCACAGCTTCGTGGGCACCGGTGGAGGCACCAGAGGGAACAGCAGCGCGGCCGGTCACACCGGAGGCTAGTTCAACATCTACCTCAACAGTCGGGTTACCACGGCTGTCCAGAATTTCGCGGGCAATAATATCAACAATTGCGCTCAAGGGACTTCTCCTGACTCTATGCGGCGGAGCCTGCACGGCCTATCATCAGGCGCGAAGCAACATCCGCTTACACCTTATTTTAGTCTCAAAAACCGGGCCTGAGGTCAATTAAGATGCGACAATTTCCTGTCACGGCAGCCATGCTTATTGTGCTTGGCGGTGTTTTGCCTTTGTTAATGGGCGGCTGGCTCTTTTTGGCGGGGATTGTCATGTCTCTGCCGCATTTAACACTCGTTTTGCTTACGTATGGGGGCTGTCTCTTACCCTTTTATGGGGCGATGAATTGGGGTTTCTTAGCCTGCAAGCCCACCATCATCCTCCCGAAAAGGGAAAGCCTGCGTGATAAGCGGGCGATTCTCTTGGGGTGTTTTGCGTTTTTATGGGGATGGTTAGCCATGGGTGTTGGGGCCTCTGGCTCTTTAAAAATAGGTTTTGCGCTGGAAATAGGGGGCTTTCTCAGCCTCATCTTATTAGAACGACTCGCAAACCGGCATGGTGACTTCCCGCCCGGTTATTTTCTGGTACGGGTGATTAGCAGCATTTTATGCGTGATTGGCTTCACGCTCGCGCTTCTTTCTCCGCAAGGTCAGTTCTGAGAGCCTTGCTTTACCAAACGGTCTATGCCGATGAGCGGCTCTAACAAAGCGCGCATATCGGCAAGGGGGATCATCGTAGGGCCATCACTAGGAGCGGTATCAGGGGTCTGGTGCGTCTCGATGAATAGCGCACTCACTCCCGTTGCAACAGCCGCACGGGCGAGGGGGGCGACAAACTCCCTCTGCCCACCAGTTGCATGGCCTAACCCACCGGGTTGCTGGACGGAATGAGTGGCGTCGAACACAACAGGATAGCCCGTCTGGGCCATAATCGGCAGGGCGCGCATATCGTTAATAAGCATCCCATAACCAAAACATGTCCCGCGTTCACAAAGGAGGATGCGGTGATTACCGGTGGATTCCAGCTTTTCAACGATATGTTTCATATCGTAGGGGGCGAGGAACTGCCCTTTTTTTACATTCACAACCTTGCCGGTTTTTCCCGCTGCGATGAGGAGGTCCGTTTGCCGACAGAGAAAAGCAGGAATCTGAAGGACATCCACAGCTTCTGCTACCGGGGCACATTGCTCAGGGGCGTGGACATCAGTGAGAACGGGGATTGAAAAATGAGCGCGAATATCGGCGAGGATTTTAAGCCCCTCTACTATTCCCACACCACGCGCAGCGCGGAGGGAGGTGCGGTTCGCTTTATCGAAGCTGCTTTTATAAATGAGGTCGATACCCAACTCACGGCAGAGCGTGCTTAACGCCTCCGCCATGAAGAAAGCGTGGTCACGCGATTCGATTTGGCACGGCCCAGCAATAAGGCGAAAGGGCTGATCCTGCCCTAGGCTGAATGTCCCTAAAGGAACATTCACGCCTTATCCTCCCGTGTTTGATGCTCTTTTTTGGCCGCCCCGATAAACCCGCTAAAGAGAGGGTGTGGGTCAAAGGGTTTAGAGAGCAATTCTGGGTGATATTGCACACCGATGAACCAGGGATGGTCAGGATATTCAACAACTTCAGGCAGAACACCATCAGGCGACATGCCAGAGAAGCGGAGAGAGGTTTTCTCCAGCACTTCACGATAATGGACGTTCACTTCCCAGCGATGGCGATGGCGTTCGCGGATGTCGGTTTTACCGTAAATGGCCGCCACGCGAGAGCCTTCGACCAGCTTAGCCGGGTAGGCCCCTACGCGCATAGTCCCGCCCAAATCGCCCCCTTCGCGGCGGCGGAGTAGCTCTGTCCCACGGGCCCATTCCGTCATTAGCCCGACTAACGGTTCTTCTGTAGGGCCGAACTCGGTAGAGGAGGCTTTTTTCAACCCGGCGAGGGAGCGGGCACATTCGATAACGGCCATTTGCATCCCAAAGCAGATGCCGAGGAAGGGGATACGGTTTTCCCGCGCATAACGCACGGCATTGATTTTCCCCTCCGAGCCACGCTCGCCGAACCCACCGGGAACGAGGATGCCATCCATGCCGCGTAGCTGGTTCTCAAGTTGGGCGGGGTCTTCCAGATTTTCTGCATCAATCCAGTTCATATGGACGCGCACATCTTGGGCGATTCCACCATGGAGCAACGCTTCGGCAAGGGATTTGTAGCTATCGAGTAAGGCCGTGTATTTACCAACAATCCCGATGCGTACTTCCCCTTTAGGCTCACGCACACCACGGACAATCTTCTCCCAGCGGGAGAGGTCTGGTGCGGTATCATGTGGCAGGCCAAAATAACGGAGGACTTCGCGGTCCATCCCTTGTTCATGATACGCAATAGGGCAGGCATAGATTGTATCGACATCCAAAGCGGCAATGACAGCTTCAGGACGAACATTACAGAAGCTGGCAATTTTTTGCCGCTCTGTTTGCGGGATGGGTCTATCGGACCGGCAGAGGAGAATCTGTGGTTGTAAGCCAACATTTTGCAATTCTTTGACAGAATGTTGCGTTGGCTTGGTCTTTAATTCTCCCGCGGAGGGGATATAGGGCAGAAGGGTGAGATGCACGCACATCGTGTTCTCATGGCCCAAATCATTCCGTAATTGGCGAATCGCCTCTAGGAAGGGCAGGCTCTCAATATCGCCGACTGTCCCGCCAATCTCGACAAGGACGAAGTCATAGCCATCAGTATCGGAGACAACGGCCTCTTTAATCGCATCGGTAATATGCGGGATGACCTGAACTGTAGCCCCAAGATAATCGCCGCGCCTCTCGCGCGCGATGACGTTGGAGTAAATCCGCCCCGTTGTGGTGTTGTCGGAGCGGCGGGCATGCTCCCCGGTGAAACGCTCATAATGGCCGAGATCAAGGTCTGTCTCAGCACCATCATCGGTGATGAACACCTCCCCGTGCTGATAAGGGCTCATCGTGCCTGGATCAACATTGAGATAAGGGTCCAGCTTCCGAATGCGGACTTTATGCCCACGAGCTTGGAGGAGGGCAGCCAGAGCTGCCGAGGCGATACCTTTACCGAGGGAGGATACAACCCCACCCGTCACAAAAACAAAGCGCGTCATGGGAGGCCCTTATATAGCGAAGAGGCAGGGAAGGGGAAGTAGATTATGGCTTAACTTCCCCTAAAATTAGTGCCCTAAAATTAATGAGCAGGTGTTGGCTCATTTTGTGTCTGTCCCTGCGTCTGTGCGGGAGCAGTAGGAGCCTGCGGGGCCGCTGCTTGCGGTGCAGTTTGTGCAGCTGGTTGGGATACAGGCGGATGAGCGAGAATATCACGCCCATTGCTCGCACCAGAGGAGGCTCCGCGATTCAAGATGGCAAGGACTAAGCAGAGAATCATAAACAGGGCAGCTAGCACCGCCGTACTACGGGTGAGCAAAGTAGCCGTGCCACGCCCAGACATAAAAGAGCCAAGACCCTGACTATTGCCAACGCCAAGACCACCGCCTTCGCTACGCTGAATCAGGATAACGCCGATAAGGGCTAGGGCAACCAGAACAGTGAGGATAAGCAATAATGTGGTCATTCAATCAGGGTCCAAAAGTTACGAAGTCAGTTGAGGCGTCGTGGCCTCAGCCGCAGCGGTGATAATATCTAAGAAGCTCTGCGCCTCCAAACTAGCACTGCCAACAAGCACTCCATCTACGGCTTCGATAGACATAATGGAAGGGGCCTGTACAGATGTTACGGACCCGCCATACAGGACCGGGACGCGAATGTCATCTGTCATCAAGCGCATAGGCAATAAAGCACGAATGAGAGTTAGCTTCCTTTGGAGTTCCTCATGGGAAGGGGTAATCCCACTACCAATGGCCCAAACAGGCTCATAAGCAACGATTCCGCGGAAGCCTCTTGTAAGAGAGCCTTCAATTTGGCTGGCAAGGACACTTGCCGCACGGCCCTCATTACGTTCGGCAAGGTGCTCGCCAATACAGACAATCGGGGTCACGCCCGCAGCCGTAGCGGCTTTGACCTTCTGGCGAATCACGGCATCTGTTTCACCATGATTCTGGCGGCGTTCAGAATGGCCAAGGATGACATAGCTAGCCCCTAGAGCTTTGATCATCTGCGGGGAAATATCCCCCGTAAAAGGCCCTGATGCTGCTGGATAACAATCTTGCGCCCCTAAAGCGAGCTGCTCATTTGGTAGGCCAATTTCATCAAGCTCGCTATGAACCCCAGCTAGTTGAGTAAAGGGTGGGCATAGGATGGTGTGGAGGTGGCTAGGCGGAGGATTGTCCCTTAATCCTTGAGCAACTCCGCGTGCAAGCTCTAGGCCATATTCGTGGCGGGCCTGCATCTTCCAGTTCCCAATGACGAATTTGGGTACAGTGGTCATTCTGCTCTCCCCCGGTTTCGCTATGGCGTACTTCATCGCGTTATCATGCAAATGATAGCCATGGCGCGCTGGTCAATTTGTCTCAGCATCTCTATGCTAGGGTAGCTTAGCGGGTTTTTCCGCTTAACGCCATTCCACCATTAGATAAGTGATACGCGCTTTCGATGATTACTGCTCTGCGTCATTTCCTGGTTGACTCTTGGTTGGGTCGGGTCATTGCCTTGTTAGTCTTTGCCTCCTTTATTGTTTTGGGGGGTACTTTCTTCAGTATTGATGGGGGAGGTATCGGCCTCAGTGGGGATGTTGTGGTGCAGATTGGCTCCCACAAAGTCACACCCATTGAGATGCAGCAGGCAATACAACGGCAAATCGCTTATGCCATTCAGCAGAATGGTGGCTCTCCAGAGATTCTTAAAGCTCCGCAAGCGCGGGGGGAGCTTGGTCATACAGCGTTGCGTAGCCTTATCTTGACGCAAGAAGGTGAGGTTGCTGGGCGGCGTAATGGCCTTAATCCTAGCGATGATACGATTCGCTCTGCAGTATTCTCTATGCCGATCTTTCAGGATCCAACAGGCAAGTTTGACCCGCAGAAGATGGAAGCTGTGCTGAAGGGCAATCAGCTCGACCATCAGAGTTTGGTAAATGAGACGCGGAGCATGCTTTATGCCGCCGCAACGATGTATAGTTTTGGTCAGGGGTTGGTCGCCCCGAATGCACAAGTTGATTGGATGGTGAATTTTTTCAGCCATGGGCGTGTGGTGGATATGATTCGCCTGCCTTTCTCCTTGGGAGAGGTTGCAACCCAGCCGACAGCTGAGCAATTAAAGCGGTATTATCAGAATCATCTCTGGCAATTTCGTGTGCCGGAATACAGGCATGCACGCCTAGTTGTGATAACAGCAGGCAGTGTGGCGAAGACCATTAGCGTTTCAGATGATGACTTGAAAGCTGCCTTTGCGCAGAAGATGACAGACCCTGCCCAAGCTGCGCGTTATAATACGCCAGAGCTACGAACGGTGGAGGTTCTCGCTGTAACAGACAAAGCTCTTGCTTTGCAAATTGCGACAGCGTGGAAGAAGGGAGCGACGTGGGATGCGTTGCAAAAACAGCATCCGAGTGCGATTCCTGCCTCCTTGAATGACGCTCGGATAGCAGACTTCCCAGACCCAACATTAGGTAAAGCCGTTTTTGCTACAGAGGCGGGGGCGGTTTCTGATCCTATTCAGACGGCAGCCGGATGGAGTGTAGTGCATGTTATCTCTGTAAAACCTGCACATCATGCCAATCTTGCTGATATGAAAGAAGGTTTAAGGGAGGATATCGCTAATGCCCGTGCCATTCCGCTGCTTCAAGAGCGTGTGCGGATCTTGGAGGAGGAAGTGGCAAAATCTGCCACATTAGAGCAGATTCCCGCAGATATTGGGGCATTTCCTTTGGCAGGCACAATGGATGAGAGAGGCAATATCCCTAGCGGGGAGCCGGCTCCTCTGCCGGGTGATGCTGCTTTGCGTGAGGCGTTGTTGCAGCAGGTCTTTAGCCAAAAGAAAGATGAACCTCCTCATATTGTTACCCAGCCTGATGGGAGTGCTTTTGCGGTCTTGGTGGATAATATCGTACCAGCCCACCAAGGCAGCTATGAGGAAATGGGCGATAAGGTTAAAGAGGCATGGCTTGATGATGCGCGTAAACATGCGATGGAGCAACGCGCAACCAGCCTGTATCAGCATGCTAAAACTGATGGCTTGCGCCGTGCAGTGGATGGGCAAGGTGAGGCGTCCCTTCTGCAAAAGGATGAGCATTTCCCGCGTCTTCAGCAACGTCAGGATGTTCCTGCTCTTATTCTTCGTGCCGCTATGGAGCAGAAAGAGGGTGAGACCGTTATGCTCCAAGAGGGGGATGGCTATTGGTTGGTGAATGTGACGGGCAGCTATGAGGAATCGCCGAGTTTCACAACTACATTGCGCCAGAATATCACGAGCCAACTGGCGGAAGCATATCGGAGTGATGTGCGTGAGACATTAGGCATGTCTTATACGCGCTCCGCCCCGCCGCGGCACTTTAATGCCGCTTTGTTTGATGACATTAATAATCGGGTCTTCAGCAGTGTTTCAGGAAGGTTTGGGCAGTAGTGTGTAAGATTCTTCATAGGGTAGAAGCGGCAGACCTTCTTACTCCGCTCTCTGTATTCCTGCGTTTATCTCGCCTCGCTGATGATCCTTACCGTCTCTTTTTTGAGAGTGTAGAAGGTGGGGCCGCGCGGGGGCGTTATTCCATCATCGCTTTGCTGCCTGACACAGTGTGGCGGTGCCAAGATGGGCAGGCTTTTCGGGATGGCAAGCCGGAGGCAGTAGCCCCCCTGACCTCGCTTAAAGCTTTGTTGGATGAAAGCCGGATGCCCTTGCCAGAAGGCTTGCCGCCGATGATTGGCGGCGTCTTTGGGGTGTTGGGTTATGATATGGTTCGGCAGATGGAGGATTTACCTAATCCCCCGCCTAATGACCTGAGCCTCCCCGAAGGGGTGATGATTCGTCCGCGGCTTTTTGCTGTATTTGATACAGTGCGGGATGAGTTGATTTTAGCCACACCGCTGCGTGAGGGGACGACAGAGCAAGATGGCGAGGCTTTGCTAGCCAAAGCAGTGGAGGCTTTACGTCAACCCGTGGCAGACCCTGCCGAATCCCTCCCTGAAGGGACGACACTGGCGGAGCCTGTCTCCAACATCACGCATGAAGCTTTTTTGCAGAATGTCAAAAAAGCGCAGGATTATATTGCGGCGGGTGATGCCTTCCAAATTGTGCCAAGCCAGCGTTTTACAACGCCCTTTCCCCTTTCCGGTTTGTCATTATATCGCAGCTTACGGCGGATTAACCCCGCACCATTCTTATTCTTGATGGATCTTGGGGGCTTTACGCTTGTTGGGTCCTCGCCAGAGATTTTGGTGCGGATGCGCCAAGGGGTCGTCACGGTGCGTCCTCTGGCAGGTACGCGCCCGCGTGGGCGGGACCGTGCGCATGACCTTGCTTTGGAGAAAGAACTTCTTGCCGATGGCAAGGAGCTTGCCGAGCATCTTATGCTGATTGACCTAGGGCGTAATGACGTTGGCCGCGTAGCACAGCTTGGCACGGTAGAGGTGCCAGAACGCTTTGTGGTGGAGCGTTATAGCCATGTCATGCATATTTCCTCCACCGTGACGGGGAAGGTAAAAGCGGAATGCGGTGCGTTGGAGGCCCTCTCGGCAGCTTTCCCAGCGGGGACGCTCACAGGGGCCCCAAAGATTCGCACTATGGAGATTATTGATGAGCTAGAGCCAACACGGCGTGGCCCCTATGCTGGGTGTGTTGGTTATTTTGGTGCGGATGGGGACATGGATACCTGCATCGGCTTGCGTATGGCCTTGCTGAAAGACGGGCATATGTATGTACAGGCCGGTTGTGGTGTCGTGGCTGAATCCAACCCCGAGGCGGAGTATCAAGAGACGAGAGCGAAGGCACGTGCGCTCTTTAGCGCAGCAGAAGCAGCGATTGAGCAAGCGGTGCATGTAGGGCAGCAAAAGCATTCTGCCCCGAGGGGGATGAAAAATGCCGCGCGACACCTCATCTGAGATAACAGCAAAATGTGCTGCGATTGAGGAGACAATCAGATGATTTTGTTGATTGATAATTATGATAGCTTCACCTTCAATCTGGTCCATCATTTTGGGGCGTTAGGGGTGGAATGTGCGGTGAAGCGGAATGATGCCCTCACTGTAGAGCATGCTTTGGCGATGGAGCCTTCTGCGATTGTGCTATCCCCCGGTCCTTGCTCACCTGATGAAGCGGGGATTTGCTGCGCGTTGATCGAAAAAGCAGCGGGCAAGGTGCCTGTTTTGGGGGTTTGTCTTGGGCATCAGGCGATAGGGCAGGTCTTTGGGGCAGATGTTGTGCGGGCAGATGTGCCAATGCATGGCAAGATTAACGCCATTCATCATGATGGAAGTGGGGTTTTTGCAGGGTTGCCTAATCCGGTGGATATGGTGCGCTATCATAGCCTAACGCTAGACCCGGCGACTATTCCCGATTCGCTTATCGTTAATGCGCGGACAGAAGATGGTGTGGTGATGGGGGTGCGGCATCGGGATTATCCTATCCATGGCGTACAGTTTCACCCAGAGAGTATTGCCTCTCATTCCGGGCGGGAATTGCTTGCGAATTTCTTGCGTCTTGCTCATGTCCTACCACCCCATAAAGGTGCGGTGAGTTAATGGCACGGCAGGGGACGCCTTTCACACCGTTTTTGAGTAAGGTTGTTTTAGGTCAAGCCTTGAGTGCTGAGGAGGCCGAAGCTGCCTTTACGCTCATTATGGGGGAGCATGTCTCGGAGATTGAGCTTTCTGCGTTCTTGACCGCTCTTTACATGCGCGGGGAGACGTCTGCCGAGCTTTCTGGTGCGGTACGCGCTGTGCGTCGTGCGATGCAAGCTTTAAAGGATGTTCCTGACGATACCGTAGATGTATGCGGGACGGGGGGCGATGGGCTGGGGACGTTGAATGTCTCCACCGCGACAGCCTTTGTTTTGGCGGGGCTTGGTGTGCCTGTGGCGAAACATGGGGGGCGTGCCTTATCCTCCCGTGCAGGGGCAACTGATGTGTTGGAAGCATTGGGCATCCCTGCTGAGGCTAGTCACGTTGTGCAGGAGACGCGTCTGCGGGAGGATGGTCTTGCATTCCTTGCAGCACCTTATCACCATCCGGCGATGCGGATTGCTACCCCAGTGCGGAAAGGTTTGGGGTTTAGGACGTTATTTAATTTGCTCGGCCCGCTTTGTAATCCTGCGCGGGTGCGGCGACAGTTGGTTGGCGTGTTTGATGAAACGTGGTGCCAGCCTGTTGCGCAGGTTTTGGGGGAGTTGGGCGGTACGTCTATTTGGGTGGTGCATGGCCATACGGATGAAGGTGGCATTGATGAGCTCACTTTAGCAGGTCCCACGCATAATGAGGTGTGGGAGGCTGGTCAGATATTCTCTTTTGATATCACGCCCGAGATGGCAGGCTTACCCTGTTATGAGATTGCGGCCCTAAAAGGCGGGGACGCACAGGCAAATGCGCAGGCGATGAAGCGTTTATTTGCCGGAGAAAAAGGCTGTTATCGGGACACCGTTTTGTTAAATGCCGCGATAGGCCTACATGTCGCAGGGCGTGGTAATTTGTTAGAGAATGGTGCGCTTTCCGTCCCCGCATTGCGGCGCAACATTGCTCAAGCGGCGCACTCTTTGGATGAAGGAGACGCACAGGAGGCTTTAATCCGCGCCCAAAGGGGTGTAAGGGCACAGAGTTGAACGTGTAAAACCGTTCGTGATTTGTTTTAAGGTAAAGATTCAGGACGATCATGATTTTCTTGCCACAGCGGTCGATGGCTGCTTTTGCTCCTGCTGATGATGCAGGACAATCGCCAATATCTGAGTCCCCAGCTGGGGGTGATGTAGCAGAGGCCGCTAAATCGGAAGATGCTACTCCACCCTCTGTAGACGGAGGGGATAGTGCCGCTGCGGATAACGGGGCCAGTGTGTTGGAACGTATTTGCGCGCGGACTCGCCTTGATGTCGAACAACGGATGCAGGTGTTGCCCCTCAAGGAGATTGCCGCGAAGGCAAAAGAGGTCTCCATGCCGACCCGTGGTTTTGGGCAGGCTTTGCAGCATATTACGGCAGATAAGCGCGTTGGGTTGATTGCTGAGGTGAAGCGGGCGTCCCCCTCTGCAGGTATTTTGCGGCCCGATTATGACCCTGCTCAAATTGCTTTATCGTATCAGCGGGCAGGGGCAAGCTGTATTTCTGTTCTGACGGAAGGGTCATGCTTCCATGGGAGTGTGGAAGATTTAAAAGCCGTCCGTGAAGTCTGTAGCCTACCGATTTTGCGGAAGGACTTCATTTTAGAGCCGTGGCAGGTGCATGAGAGCCGTTTGATTGGGGCAGATTGCATCCTTTTGATTATGGCTATTTTGAAGGAAGAACAAACAGCCGAGCTTATCGCTCTCGCGCGAGGGCTGGATATGGATGTATTGTTGGAGGTCCATAATGAGGAGGAGCTTAATAAGGCTCTTGCTTATGATAGCTTCCTCATTGGTATTAATAACCGTAACTTGAAGACATTAAAGACGGACATCCAAACAACATTAGACCTTGCCCCGCAAGTGCCGCCTGATCGTCTCGTTGTCTCAGAGAGTGGGATTGCGACATCGGAGGATTTGGCAAAGGTTGGTGAAGCTGGATGTAGTGCTGTTCTCGTAGGTGAATCATTATTGCGGGAGGAAGACCCCGGCCTCGCAGCGCGCCGACTATTAGGTTTCTAAAGAGTACTGTGTTGGTATAAAACGCCGCGTTAATGTGTGAAATGCTGGTATTTGGGGAGGAGTGTTGTTACAACTCCGCTCCATTGTAAAATTGCAATCCTGGGAGAGTGTCATGGGTTCTATGACGGATGCGCCGAACCGCCAGAATGGCCCGGTGCTATCGAAGGAGGAAATGGAACGTGCTTATAGGGAGATGCTCCTTGTACGCCGTTTTGAGGAGAAAGCCGGTCAATTATACGGTATGGGGCTGATTGGCGGGTTCTGCCATCTCTATATCGGTCAAGAGGCCGTTGTCGCAGGGATTGGCCTTGCGATGAAGAAGGGTGATCGTTCCATTACCTCTTATCGCGATCATGGGCAGATGCTTGTTGCTGGGATGACAGCGCGTGGCGTGATGGCCGAGCTTACGGGTCGTTCTGGTGGGTATTCCCACGGGAAGGGCGGCTCTATGCATATGTTCTCTAAGGAGCAAGAGTTCTATGGGGGGCACGGCATCGTTGGCGCGCAAGTGGCGTTAGGGACAGGCCTTGCCCTTACCAGCGCGTATAAAAAGGACGGGGCTATCTCCATTGTGTATTTTGGGGAGGGTGCCTCCAACCAAGGGCAGGTTTATGAGAGTTTCAACCTTGCCGCTCTGCATAAATTGCCGTGCCTTTATGTGATTGAGAATAACCGTTACGGCATGGGGACATCGATCGAGCGTGCCTCTGCCTCTAAGGACCTCTCAAAGAATGCTACCCCGTGGGGGATTCCATCACGCAAAGTAGATGGGATGGATGTCGCTGCTGTTTATCAAGCAGCAAAAGAGGCCATGGAGCATTGTCGCTCTGGCAAAGGGCCTTTCTTGTTAGAGATGGAAACATATCGTTACCGTGGGCACTCCATGTCTGACCCGGCGAAATATCGCCAGCGTTCGGAGGTGGATGAGATGCGCCAAACGCGTGACCCGATTGAATCGTTAAAGGCGGAGATGATTAAACAGGGAGTTGATGAATCGTTCTTCAAAACTGTGGATCACGACGTGAAGGCCGTTGTAAAGGACGCAGCCGAATTTGCCGAAACAAGCCCAGAGCCGGATGCTTCCGAGCTGTGGACTGATGTTCTGGTGGGAGAATAAGCCATGGCCTCTCCAATTCTTATGCCCGCTCTTTCCCCTACAATGGAGGAAGGGACTCTGGCCCGTTGGGTTAAAAAAGAAGGTGATGCTGTTCGCTCTGGCGAGGTTATCGCAGAGATCGAGACTGACAAAGCCACGATGGAGATGGAAGCTGCCGAGGATGGCGTGCTAGGCCGTATTCTCATCGATGAAGGTACAGAGCATGTGGCGGTAAACACGCCTATTGCCGTTCTGTTGGAAGAAGGCGAGGATGCCTCCGCAGCGGACGGGCTGGACCTTGGTTCAAAAGCCAAACCCACACCCAAGGTAGAGAAGATTGTCCCCAACGCGGCGGCATCTGCTCCGCAAGGCCCTGCTCAACGCTCTACTGCTGAGCTTGTCGAGCCTGAATGGGGTGAGACAGCAGACATTACAGTGCGCGAGGCTTTGCGTGATGCGATGGCTGCGGAGATGCGCCGTGATGAGGATGTCTTTTTGCTAGGTGAGGAAGTCGCCCAATATCAAGGGGCTTACAAGGTTAGTCAGGGCTTGTTAGATGAGTTCGGTGAGAAGCGTGTTATGGACATGCCCATTACCGAGCATGGCTTTACCGGTATGGCTGTCGGGGCGGCTCTCTCTGGTGTGAAGCCGATTGTTGAGTTCATGACGATGAACTTCTCCCTCCAAGCGGTGGACCACATTATCAACTCTGCAGCGAAAACGCGTTATATGTCCGGTGGGCAAATGTCGTGCCCGATTGTTTTCCGTGGGCCGAATGGGGCAGCGGCGCGTGTAGGGGCGCAACATTCCCAATGTTTTGGCAGTTGGTACGCGCATATTCCCGGCCTTAAAGTTGTCGCGCCATGGTCTGCGGCGGATGCGAAGGGGCTGCTTCGTGCTGCTATTCGGGACCCGAACCCTGTCGTGGTGCTGGAGAATGAGATTCTCTATGGCAAGAAGTTCCCTTGCCCGGTGGATGAGGATTTTGTTCTGCCCATCGGTAAGGCTAAAATCGAGCGCGAAGGGAAGGATGTCACCTTGGTGGCGTTCTCCATCATGGTGGGTGTTGCGCTAGAGGCCGCAGAGCAGCTTGCTGCACAAGGCATTGAGGCTGAGGTGATTAACCTTCGTTCGCTCCGTCCGCTTGATACGGAAACGATCATCAAGAGCGTGAAGAAAACCAACCGGATTGTCTCGGTTGAGGAAGGCTGGCCTGTAGCGGGTATTGGCTCCGAGATTTGCACCATCGCGGTGGAGCAAGCATTTGATTGGCTAGACGCCCCGCCAGCGCGTGTATGCGGGTTGGATATTCCTTTGCCTTATGCTGCGAATTTAGAGAAACTGGCCCTGCCTAAGCCTGAGTGGATTGTTGAGGCTGTGCGTAAGCAGTTGGGAGACTAAAACCAATGGCAACCAATATCTTAATGCCTGCTCTGTCTCCGACTATGACAGAAGGGACGCTGGCCCGGTGGGTAAAAAAGGAAGGCGATGCCGTTCAGTCCGGTGATGTTATTGCCGAGATTGAGACTGATAAAGCCACGATGGAAGTCGAAGCTGTGGATGAGGGGATTCTTGGTAAAATCCTCATCCCAGAGGGGACGGAGCATGTGGCAGTAAAGACGCCCATCGCCATCCTTGTGGAGGAGGGAGAAGCTGTCCCTGAGGCTCCTGAAACCGCACCTACTGCGGCGAAGGCTGAAGCCCCTGCACAAGCTGAAAAGCCCGAGCCAGTGGTGATTTCTTCTTTTGACCCGGCTCAACAAACATCAACGCAGAAAGCGGATAAAGGGGAGCGGATTTTCATCTCCCCCTTGGCCCGCCGTATTGCGAAAGAAAATGGTGTTGATATTGCCAGCCTCACCGGGACAGGGCCGAATGGCCGTATTCTGCGCCGCGATGTGGAGAAAGCAAAAGGGCAGACATCTAGTACCACTGCACCATCTGCCACAGCGGCCTCAGCAGCGGGCTCTGTTGAGCGTGTAAAACACTCCGGTATGCGGAAGGTTATCGCCCGCCGCTTGACGGAATCTAAAACACAAGTGCCGCATTTTTACGTCTCGGTGGATATTGAGCTTGATGCGCTCTTGGCCCTACGCAGTCGCCTTAATAAAGCTCTTGAAGCTGAAGGCTGCAAAATCTCTGTCAATGACATGATGATTAAGGCCGTGGCTTTGGCGTTGAAGCAACAGCCGGGCCTGAACGTCCAGTTCACCGAAACCGAGATGCTGCATTTTGAGGATGTGGATATTTCTATGGCGGTTTCCGTGCCGGATGGATTGGTGACACCGGTTATCCGCCAAGCTGATCGCAAGAGCTTGAAGGAGATTAGCCAAGAGGCCCGCAGCCTTGCGACCCGTGCGCGGGAGGGTAAACTTTCCCCAGAGGATTACCAAGGCGGGACATTTTCTATCTCCAATATGGGGATGTTCGGGGTGAAAGATTTCGCTGCGATTATCAATCCACCGCAGGCGGCTATCTTGGCTGTGGCATCGGGTGAGAAACGCGCTGTGATACGCGATGGTGAGCTTGCTGTTGCAACGGTGATGACGGCTACTCTCTCGGTGGATCATCGTGCGGTCGATGGTGCCCTTGGTGCGCAATGGCTTAATAAATTGCGTGACCTTATTCAAAACCCTTATTCACTGGTGCTGTGATCATGTCTGACCTTTTTGATCTTATTGTGGTCGGCGGCGGTCCGGGTGGCTATGTGGCGGCTTTGCGGGCTAGTCAGCTTGGGATGAATGTCGCTTTGGTGGAAAGTACCCATATGGGGGGCGTCTGCCTTAATTGGGGGTGCATCCCTACCAAAGCTCTGTTGCGCTCTGCGGAGGTTTACCACAGCCTAGGGCACTTGAAGAAATATGGGCTTTCGGCCAGTAATCCTTCCTTCGACCTAGAGGCGATTGTAAAACGCTCTCGCTCAGTAGCGGAGGGAATGGGTAAAGGTGTGGCTCATCTCTTAAAGAAGGCGAAAGTTAAAACCTTTGATGGCCACGCTAAATTAGCAGGCCGTGAGGGTGAGGCGCATAAAGTCTCTATTACAAAAAATGGTAAAGAGACTGGCCAGATTCGTGCCCCGCATGTCATTTTGGCAACTGGTGCGCGGGGGCGGCAGCTACCGGGGTTGGAGACAGACGGCAAGCTCATTTGGGGGGCGCGTGAGGCGATGACGCCGGATAGTCTGCCAAAGCGTCTCTTGGTTATTGGCTCTGGGGCGATTGGGATTGAGTTTGCGTCCTTCTATCGGGATTTGGGCTGTGAGGTCACGATTGCCGAGGTCGCAGAGCGTATCCTCATGACCGAAGATGCCGAGATTAGCGCACAAGCGCATAAAGCGTTTGAGAAGCGGGGTATGACCATCCATACAGGGGCAAAGGTTGGCCCGCTGAAGAAGGGGGCTAATGAGGTCTCCACCACTATTGAGACAGCGAAAGGCAAGGTGGACCTTACGGTGGACCGTGTAATCTGCGCGGTCGGTATCGTGGGGAATGTGGAGGAGCTTGGCCTTGAAGGCACCAAGGTGAAGGTTGATCGCTCCCATATTCAAACAGATGAGTTCTGCCGCACGGCAGAGCCGGGCATTTATGCCATTGGTGATGTGGCGGCTCCACCGTGGCTTGCTCATAAAGCAAGCCATGAAGGGGTGATTTGCGTGGAGAAAATCAGCGGTCGCTCCCCAGAGCCGCTCCATATTCGCAACATCCCCGGCTGTATTTATGCACGCCCGCAGGTGGCTTCTGTGGGGCTTAGTGAGGAGAAGGCAAAAGCCGAAGGTTATAAGGTCCGCGTGGGGCGGTTCCCCTTCTTAGCGAATGGGAAAGCCGTTGCTATGGGTGAGCCTGACGGCATGACCAAAACGGTTTTTGATGCTGAAACGGGCGAATTGCTAGGGGCCCATATGATTGGGGCTGAGGTCACGGAGATGATTCAGGGCTATGTCATCGCCCGAACGGGTGAGTTGACTGATGCCGAGTTGATGGAGACGGTGTTCCCCCATCCAACCATTTCTGAGACAATGCATGAGGCTGTCCTCGCCGCTTATGAGGGTGCGCTGCATATTTAGGAATGGCTCAGCGCATCGTCATTAATCATCAAAAAGACCGGATGGCCGCTTTGCGTCATCCAGAGAAGGCGCACCGGCCCGATAACCCTATCCAGAAGAAACCTTCATGGATTCGGGTGCGGGCTCCGGGGAGCAATCCGGTCTATGATGAGACGCGCGGCCTCATGCGGAAACATGGCCTGACGACAGTATGTGAGGAGGCTGCATGCCCCAATATTGGGGAATGTTGGTCCCAACGCCATGCGACTATGATGATTATGGGGGAGATTTGCACGCGCGCTTGTGCGTTTTGCAATGTCACGACAGGTCTCCCGCATAAATTGGACCCAGACGAGCCGGCTCATGTCGCGGAAGCTGTGGCGAAGTTGGCGCTCAAGCATGTCGTTATTACATCGGTGGATCGTGATGATTTGCCCGATGGGGGAGCGCAACATTTTGCTGATGTCATCCAAGCGATTCGTGTTCTTGCGCCAGAAACAACGATTGAGATTTTAACGCCGGATTTTCTGCGTAAGCCGGGTGCGTTAGAGGTTGTTGTTGCTGCACGGCCGGATGTGTTTAACCATAATATCGAGACCGTTCCGCGTTTATATCCGGGGATTCGACCGGGGGCGCGTTATTATCAATCTATTCGCTTATTGGATGATGCTAAGCGGCTTGATCCATCTCTTTTTACGAAATCCGGCATGATGTTGGGTTTGGGGGAGGAGAAGATGGAAGTCGCGCAAGTGATGGATGATTTTCGTATTGCGGATGTCGATTTCCTAACATTAGGGCAATATTTGCAACCTACGGTTAAACATGCCGCGGTTAAAGATTTTATCACGCCAGAGCAATTCGCTGACTATGGGGCCATGGCGCGGGCGAAGGGGTTTTTGCAGGTTAGTGCATCCCCCCTCACGCGCTCCTCTTATCATGCGGATCGTGATTTTGCAGAGCTACGCGAAGCCCGTGCGCGCCGTTTAAAAGGGGAGAGCTAATGCCAACACATGCCGAGCAAAGGTTAATTCCTTACTCTAGCGAGCAGCTCTTCGACCTTGTGGCGGATATAGAGAGATATCCTGAGTTCCTCCCTTGGTGTGTGCGGGCTGCTGTGCGCTCTCGGTCGGAGAAGGAATTATTAGCTGATTTGACCATTGGCTTTGGCCCTTTCCGGGAGACTTATACAAGCCGTGTTCAGCTAGACCGCCCTCATCAGATTACAGTAGGGTATGAACGTGGGCCTTTTAAGCATCTCAAAAATATATGGCGTTTCACCCCTGAGGGAGAGCATTGCCGTGTTGATTTCTTTGTCGATTTTGAGTTCCGCTCCCTTTTGCTGCGCAATGCGATAGGAATGGTTTTTAATGAAGGCGTGCGCCTTATGGTGAAGGCCTTTATCACACGCGCTAGTAAGGTTTATGGCCCACCGCACACTATAGTATCGGGGGCTCATCTCTCATAAGGCTTCGCTTATAGGATAAATAATTTTATGTAATAATTCTTTTAGATAAGAATGATTGTCCTAAAGGCTTATCCATTCTAGGATAGCTCCCGTCATCACAAGAAAAGGATGATTGAGGAGGATTTTATGAAGAAACTATCTCTTTCCGCTATTGCTCTGCTCGGCCTGACGGCTGCTGCTGCTCCGGCTTTCGCTGCTGATGAGGCTGCTGCTCCGGCACCGGCTCACCATGCTCATCACGCTGGTCACCATCATCATGGCAAGAAATGCGGCATGAAGCATGGCCAGAAGAAGGATGAGGGCAAGGCTCCGCAAGCCACTGATGACCTGAACAGCACATCTCTGGATAAGGCACGGCCTGCTGCTCCTGCTGCTTCCGCACCAGAGGCTGCTCCGGCTCCTGCTGCTAACACAGGCGTTTCGGATGCGAACTCCAAGCACTAATAATGAGTGTTAAGCACACATTATAGTGGAAGAAGCGGCCCAATCGGGCCGCTTTTTTTATGGGTGTTATTGTGGGGCTAAAGCATAAAGAGACATATCGGCTTCAATATGTTCGATATACAGGCGCGTTTCTTTATAAGGGAGTAACAACACCCAACGGAGCAATATATCTTCATCATCAACGCTTGGGGTTATAGGGCTTTCCATCTCGTCTTGCCAGCGTTTGGCTCGTGTTGGGCCAGCATTATAGGCGGCTAATGTGTAAGGCAGTACATTATTAAAACGTGACAGCATATCTTCTAGGTAAAGACTGCCGATTGTGAGGTTAGTCTCCGGGTCTTGGAGGTCATGTGCCGAGGTTAGTTTATAAGAGAGATGATGTTGTCGGATAATCTGCTGGGCCGTGGGGAGGAGAAGTTGGGTTAGGCCAATGGCGTGACGCGGGCTTATGGCAGCTTCATCCATGCTGCTTTCTTGCCGGACCAAGGCCGGGAGTAAGCCATTAGGCAAAGCCGGGGAGGATGCGAGAGGGAGTGAGGGATAGCCACCGGGGTAAAAGGCTACCCCAAGCCGCGCAAGTTGCCGTGTCGCGAGGATGGCGATTTTTGGTAGTGGGAGGGATAAAGCAAGGCGGGCAATGGCGAGTTGTGCTGCTTTATCATCGGCTTCATGGACTTGAAGATACGCTAAAATCAGCATAGCGTTAAAAGCATCGCCTTCATGCCATAAGTCTATGCTTGCTTGTAGCAAATCCTCACGTGCGGGATTATGTCCCGCTGGGGTAGGAGGGAGCGTGCGGAGCTGCCTTTGTAAGGCTTCATAAAAATCCGCATTGCGGAGTGAGCTGGATAAAAAAGGCGTGTGCGTTATATGGGCTAAAGCAAGTTGGCCGTAAAAGGTGGTGGGATAATTGCTCGCCTTTTTATAAGCCTCTAATGCCGTATGTGGATGCAGGCTCTCCTCTGTACGGGCAAGCCAATAAAGCCCTTCAGCATGTTTATTAAGGTCATTTTCTTCGGCCAGAGCTTTAAAATAAGGATGCGCTTGGGGTGGATTATGTAAAAAGGTAAAGGCGATATAGCCCATAAGGGAGCGTGTTTCTGGTGTTTGTTGATGAGGCGGTATGGCTTGCATAATGGTAAAACCAGTAGAGGCAGCCTCTACGCGCCCTGTACGCAGCAAGGCCCGGACGAAATTAGCCCGTTCAGTTTGCCAATCTGCTGGGCTTGGGGGAAGGAGAGGGCTGCTTGCTGTGCCGGGCTTCTTCGTAAGCCAAAGTGATGTGGCTTCATCAAGCCGATCATGAAGGCGTAAATATTTCAGGCGATAATAAAGAAGGGAAGGGTCAGAGCTGGCAGCATTGGCTTGATAAAGCGCATCAGCATCGGAAGTGGAAAAACGGTTTGTCAGACGGGCATAAAAGAGGGCGTGCCATAGCTCTGGGGTACGTTCTATTTGCTGTTTAGCGGTATTTATAGGCCCCGTATGCTCTAAGAGTTCGTAACGGGCGATTTCATCTTCAGGGGTAAGATATGGAGTAAATTGTCGCAGGAATAACGCCATTTGCTCCCCGTCCATAGGCTGCTCCCGCCATAAACGCCGCGCCTGTTGGGCAAGGTTAGGGAGAAAAGGCGCGCAGGTAGCGAGGAGGTCCGCACGTTGAATAGGGCGCGAAGGGCAAAGAGTTTGTCGTACCGTTGGGTCTGGCTCTGCAAGAAGGGCGCGTTCATAACGGCTTTCGATTCGTTTTTGCAGGGGCCAATCTGGTTTTTGTGCTAGAAAAGCCGCATATCGTGTGGGAGGGTAGTTGGTACCGTCTGAGGCGATTAGAGCGCGCCATTCTTCAAAACGGGAGGGGGTTTGCCCCCATGCTGTTGTAACAATGCTGCCGAGATAAAGTAGGGTTAGCCCTCTTAAAAAAGGACCTGATTTACGAGAAAAGAGGAAGCGGAACATCGCGAATGCCATGAATCAAAAGATGGATGCTTAGAACAAGCATGATGACTAAGCCTACCCATTCTAACCGGCGCAAACGGAGCAACTGCGCGGGAGCCATCATAACGCCAATCGTGATTGCTAGAATAGATATTACAAGGCCGCTGATGAGAATGATGTGGTGATGAATGGAAACGCAAGCAACGGCTAAGATATTATCCAATCCCAAAGCGAGGTCAGCCATAATGATTTTGGGAATCGCCTCTATTAAGTTGGCTGAGTGAGAGCTTTCGGTTTCTGGATCAGGCGAGGTAAGGGTACGGAATAAGATCCAACTGGTCCATAAAAGGAGAATAGCGGCGATAATCTTCGTATAAGAGAAGACGAGCATATCGCTTAGGATGAGTGTTAGGCCAATTCGTAGAAATGCCGCCAAAGCGGAGCCGAAGATAAGAGCTGTACGGCGGTATGAGCGGAGGTGTTTTTGGGCTAAATCGGGGTGCGTTTGGCGTGCTATATCCAGCCGAGGCGGCCTGATATGCTCGACAATATTTTGCAGAATCACCACATTATAGCCACTCAATGCTAGATTCAGAATAATGGTGAGGCACACCATCATGATGAAATAGAGAGGAGACACCATGGTCATATGTTCACTTGAGCTCTAGGGTGGGCTGTTAATCTTCTATCTATAGATAAAAAATCTTTTTAATGTGAGAGTGGATGAGCGGTTAAGCCGTGCTGTGTGTGTTTTTCTGCCATGGTTTTTGTAAATGAAGGATTCATTGTTAGATAGCGGGTTTTCGGCTCTGGGCAAAAGGGGCAGTTTTAGGCTAATCAGGGGATAATTGCCCTTCTAGCAGGAGTTATAACATGGTCCCCCGCTATTCGCGCCCACAGATGACAGCCATTTGGTCCCCTATAAACCGGTATCGCATCTGGTTTGAGATTGAGGCCTTGGCGTGTGAGGCTTTGGCGCGCCGGGGGGAGATTCCGGCAGAGGCAGCTAAAGTTATTCGCACAAAAGGCGATGCCGCGATGGCCGCTTTTAGTGAGGCTGATGTAGCGCGGATTGATGAGATTGAGGCAGAAACACGCCATGATGTGATTGCCTTCCTCACATGGTTGGCGGAGAAGGTTGGGCCGGAGAGCCGTTTTGTCCATATGGGGATGACATCTTCGGATGTGTTGGACACATGTTTGGCGGTGCAACTAACACAAGCAGCGGATATTTTGTTGGAGGATATGGATATTCTCCTTGCCGCCCTGAAGAAGCGCGCTTTTGAGCATAAACACACCGTTACGATTGGTCGTAGCCACGGTATCCATGCCGAGCCGATGAGCTTTGGGCAAAAATTGGCGGGCCATTATGCTGAGTTCGCCCGTAATCGTCGCCGTCTCGAAGTTGCGCGGGAGGAGATTGCCGTATGTGCTATCTCTGGTGCGGTAGGCACATATGCGCATATCGACCCAGAGGTGGAAGAATATGTCGCCTCTCATCTGGGGCTAAAGGCTGAGTTTGTATCCACACAGGTGATTCCACGGGACCGCCACGCCGCTTTCTTCTGCGCTTTGGGTGTGATTGCTAGCGGGATTGAGCGGCTTGCTACAGAGGTACGTCATCTTCAACGCTCCGAAGTGCGAGAAGCGGAGGAGTTCTTCCATGCTGGGCAGAAAGGCAGCTCTGCCATGCCGCATAAGCGTAACCCTGTTTTGTCCGAGAATCTCACGGGCCTAGCACGGTTGGTGCGCTCTTATGTCACCCCAGCACTGGAGGATGTGGCTTTGTGGCATGAGCGCGACATTAGCCATTCTTCTGTAGAGCGGAATATCTGCCCCGATGGGACGATTGTGTTGGATTTCGCCCTTGCGCGCCTTTCTGGCATGATGGAAAAATTGGTCGTCTATCCAGAACAAATGCTGGCTAATGTTGAGAGTTTGGGCGGGGTTGTTCATTCTGGTGAAGTCCTGTTGGTACTGGCGCGTGCTGGTATCTCGCGTGAGGATGCGTATCGGATTGTTCAACGTGCTGCTATGGCGACTTGGACAAAATTAGGCACATCGGAGGGCCGTACCTTCCGTGAAAACCTAGAGGCAGACCCAGAAGTTGCAAAACATGTTGAGCCTGCTGTGTTGGATGATGCGCTAGACCCGGCGCGCCATTTGCGTGCGGTGGACCATATTTTTAAGCGCGTATTTGGTTAAAGGGACCTTATGAGGCAGAGCCACAATTTGTGGCTTAGGCTCGTATAAGGGTATCTCTTGTGATATAGGGGCCGAAAAGGCTTTGATAGGCCCACTAGTTAAGGATGAAATGGCATGGCTCGCCGGCGTCAGATTTATGAAGGAAAAGCCAAGATTATCTTTGAAGGGCCTGAGCCGGGAACGGTGGTTCAGTATTTCAAAGATGATGCAACGGCAGGTAATGGGGCAAAGAGTGGCGTCATTACCGGTAAAGGCGTCCTGAATAATCGCATTAGCGAATATTTGATGCTGCGTCTTGGTGAGATGGGTATTCCTACGCATTTCATCCGTAGCTTAAATATGCGGGAGCAGCTTGTGCGGGAGGTTGAGATTATCCCGTTGGAAGTTGTGGTACGTAATGTAGTGGCTGGTTCGCTTTCCAAGCGGTTTGGCTTGCCGGAGGGGGAGCGTCTGCCTCGCACTTTGGTGGAATATTATTATAAGAATGATGCGCTGAATGACCCTCTCATCTCGGAGGAGCATATTGTTACCTTTGGGTGGGCTCATCCGCAGGAGCTGGAGGAGATTCAAAGTTTAGCGTTGCGGGTGAATGATTTTCTCTGCGGATTGTTTACCGGGGTTGGCATTACGCTGGTGGATTTTAAGCTGGAGTTTGGGCGTCTTTGGCAAGATGACGAGATGCGCATTGTACTGGCTGATGAGATTTCGCCAGATAATTGTCGTCTTTGGGATAGCCAAACACAGGAAAAAATGGATAAAGACCGTTTCCGCCGGGATATGGGCGGTGTTGGTGAAGCTTATCAAGAGGTGGCACGCCGCCTTGGCATCTTGCCAGAAAATGGGCAAGTCGAGACTGTATCTACGGAGGGTATGCGGTGAAAGTCAGAGTTTTTGTATATCTGAAAAATGGCGTGTTAGACCCACAGGGTAAAGCGGTTGAGCATGCTCTGCATTCTCTCGGTTTTGAGGAAGCCTCCGATGTGCGCATTAGCCGTGTGGTTGATTTGCACGTTAAGGCTAATGATGCCGCTGCGGCAAAAGAGCAAGGCGAGAAAATGGCGCGTGCTTTGTTAGCTAATGAGGTTATTGAGGATTTTCGTGTGGAGGTAAGTGCGTGAGAGCTATCCGTAACATAGGGTTTGCATTGGCCCTTGGCCTTGCCTCTTTGTGTGTGGGGCATGCCGCTCATGCTCAGCGTGTCTCTACCGTATCGGGGGAGGAGCTAGCGCGGAGCTGTGATAAGCAGTCTCGTTTTGCTGCGTGTAGTGCCTATCTTGCGGGCATTACGGATGGGGCTTCTTGGTCTCAAAGCTTTGGGCTTTTGCTTGGCTCTGCGCCGTCTCCTGCGTTTTGTATCCCGGCGCAAGTTAAGGGGGTGCAGATTCGGTCTCTCGTTGTAGGGTGGCTTGCTGGTCATAGCACAGCTCTGGGGCAGCCAGCAGGGCGGGGTGTTTTCCAAGCCTTGCATGATAACTATACATGCCCCTCTGGCGTAGCGAGTTTATATGCGGAGCGGCGGGCGCAAGCACAGCGTATTTCATCTCTGCCGGGTAAGGGGTTGGTGGCTCTGTGCAGTCATAATGCTGGCTTGCCAGCCTGTAATGGCTATCTCGCAGGGACAATGGATAGTGAGATTTGGTCACGCAATTTCTCCACTATTGAGGGAGCGCATAACCCGATGGCATTTTGTGTCCCTAAAGAGATGAGAATGTCTCAGCTGCGCGCCTTGATTGTCGGTTGGTATGCTGGTCATGAAGATGCGTTGAACGAGCCAGCAGGACGCGGTGTTTATCGGGCATTGCATGATAACTACCCTTGCTATGCGGGTACGCCGTCAGGGGATAACAGATGAAAATAGGCATTGTCGTTTTTCCCGGCACGAATCGCGAGCGGGATATGGCACAAGCATTTCAGGTGGCTTCTGGTAAAGCTCCTCAAATGTTGTGGCATCAGCAGGATAATGTTGATGGATTCGATTTAATTGTCCTGCCGGGCGGCTTTAGCTTTGGCGATTATCTGCGTAGTGGGGCTATGGCAGCACATTCACCTATTATGCGCGCTGTTCGTCAGTTTGCAGAGAAAGGGGGATATGTTCTGGGGGTCTGTAATGGCTTCCAGCTCCTTACGGAGGCGCAGATGCTCCCCGGGGCGTTATTGCGTAATGCGGGCATGCGCTTTTTGTCGCAGGATTGTCACCTTAAGGTAGAAGGGCGCGATAGCATCTTTACCGCTGGTTGGGAGCGTGGGGCCGTATTTCGCGCGCCTTTAGCCCATGGGGATGGGAATTATACTGCCGCCCCAGAGGTCTTGGACCAGTTGGAGGGTGAGGGGCGTGTGGCGTTCCGTTATTGTGATGCGGCAGGTCAGGTGAAGCACCATGATGCACATGTTAATATGAATGGCAGTGCCCGATCGATCGCGGGTGTGTTGAGTGAGAATCGCCGTGTTTGTGGGCTTATGCCTCACCCTGAAAATCTAACAGAAGACATATTGGGCGGCACAGATGGTTTGCCCCTCTTTAATGGGATTTTGGAGGGATTAGGCTAATGGTAACCGCTGTTGTTAATCTCGAATTAGCGCGTTCTTTTGGCCTCAAAGATGATGAGTATGAGAAGGTACTCACCATTATGGGGCGCACGCCGAGTCTGACAGAGCTTGGTATTTTCTCGGTGATGTGGTCGGAGCATTGTTCCTATAAATCATCGCGTCTGCATCTGAAGACTTTGCCTACAAAGGCCCCCTGGGTGATTCATGGCCCCGGTGAAAATGCTGGGGTGATTGATATTGGGGATGGCTTGGCCGCTGTTTTTAAGATGGAGAGCCATAACCACCCCTCTTTCATCGAGCCATATCAAGGGGCAGCGACAGGTGTTGGGGGCATCCTGCGTGATGTTTTCACAATGGGTGCGCGCCCTATTGCGAACTTAAATGCCCTACGCTTTGGCGACCCGTCTCATAAAGATACAAAACGCGTTGTTGATGGTGTTGTGCGCGGTATTGGCGGTTATGGTAACTGCATGGGAGTACCAACCGTTGGGGGCGAGGTAAACTTCCATCATTCCTATAATTGCAACCCGCTTGTTAATGCCATGACCGTTGGCTTAGCACGGCAGGATCGTATCTTCCTTTCTGCTGCGGCGGGAGTGGGGAATCCGGTTGTTTATGTAGGGTCTAAAACAGGACGTGATGGCATCCATGGGGCGACGATGTCCTCCGCGGAGTTCGATTCCGAATCGAGCTCAAAAAGGCCGACTGTTCAAGTTGGGGACCCGTTCACAGAGAAATTATTGCTCGAAGCTTGTTTAGAACTCATGGCAACGGATGCTGTGATTTCCATTCAGGATATGGGTGCCGCAGGGCTGACATCATCTGCTGTGGAGATGGCTAGCAAAGGTGGTGTCGGGATTGACCTAGATCTAGACCATGTGCCGCAGCGCGAAACCCATATGCAGGCTTACGAGATGATGCTCTCTGAAAGTCAGGAACGCATGCTCATGGTGCTGCGTCCCGACCGGACAGAAGTGGCCCGTAAGATTTTTGAGAAATGGGAGTTGGATTTTGCAATTGTCGGCACGCTGACAGATAGCGGACGTATTACGGTACGTCATAAAGGTACTGTAGAAGCCGATATTCCCTTGGGCCCATTGGCTGATGAAGCTCCAATTTACGATCGCCCGACAGTTCCGTATGAGCGTCAACCTGCCCTTACCCCTCCAGCGGCTCCTTGTGGGGTAGAGGCTGCTTTAGCCCGTTTGCTTTCCAGCGGGAATGGGGCCTCGCGCGCTTGGATTTGGAATCAATATGATAGCGGCGTGGGTGGCCAGACAGTAAAACGCCCCGGTGGGGCTGATGCTGCGATTGTACGGGTCGAGGGTACGAATCGTGGCCTCGCGATGACAACCGATTGTACCCCGCGTTACGGGCAGGCGGACCCTTATATTGGCGGTGCGCAAGCTGTTGTAGAGGTCTGGCGGAATATAACCGCGACAGGCGCGCGGCCTTTGGCGATGACGGATAATCTAAACTTCGCTAGCCCAGAAAATCCACGCATCATGGCGCAGTTTGTCGAGGCTGTAAAAGGCATTGGCGATGCTGGGCGCGCGTTGGACTTCCCTGTCGTTAGTGGGAATGTTTCTCTTTATAACGAGACGCGTGGTGATGATGGGAGCGTTACAGCCATCCAACCTGCCCCTGTGATTGGTGGCGTTGGTGTGCTGGAGGATGTACATAAAGCCGTTGGTCTTGCCTTCCCTGACGCAGGAGAGATTCTCCTCATTGGGGAGACGATTGGCACACTCGGGCAGTCTTTATGGTTGAAGGAAATCCTCAACCGTGAGGAGGGCGCACCTCCTGCGATTAATTTTGAAGCTGAGCGGCGGAATGGTGATTTCGTGCGTGGATTGATTCAAGATGAGCTGGTCACGGCCTGTCATGATGTTTCAGATGGTGGGCTTGTGCTCGCTGTGGCTGAGATGGCTATAGCAGGTGGGATCGGTTGCAGCCTTGCGGATGCTCCTGCGGATATGCCTGCTCATGCTTATTGGTTTGGGGAAGACCAAGCGCGTTATGTTGTGGTGACGCAGCAGGCCGATTCTGTGATAAAGGCAGCGCAGGGAAAAGGTGTTCCCGTGCAGCGTCTGGGCCATGTAGGCGGTGATACGCTGAAAATTGGCACAGAGGGGGCTCTTACGGTTGGGAAGATGCAGGCACTGCATGCGTCCTTCTTCCCCCGTTTTATGGGGCAGGAAGATGCACCGCTTGTGCATCTGGATGAACAGCTATCCTGAAGAATGCGGCTATAGAGGGAGAGTAAGCATGATGACGGTAAATGAGATTGAAAAAGCCCTTCGTGCGGCTTTCCCTAATGCGGAAATTGTGGTTGAAGACCTTGCAGGCGATGGTAATCATTTCGCCTGTGAAGTTGTGAGTGACGTATTCCGTGGGTTAACACGGGTGAAACAGCATAAGCTGGTTTATGACGCTTTCGGGGACCGTGTGGGGACGGAGCTACATGCTTTGGCTGTTAAGACGCGGGCTCCTGAGTGAGTGGAAAGGACAGATAAGATGAATGATGCTGTTTTTCAGACAATTCAGGCATTAGTTGATAAAAACCCCGTTATGCTTTTCATGAAGGGGGATAAGCAGTTTCCGCAATGTGGTTTCTCTGCGCGTGTTGTGCAGATTCTGAGCCATATTGGCGTTGAGTTTGAGACGGAAAATGTTTTGGAAAATCCTGCAATCCGTCAGGGAATCAAAGATTTTTCGCAATGGCCGACCATCCCTCAGCTTTATGTAAAAGGTGAGTTTATCGGTGGGTGCGATATTGTGACCGATATGTATCAGAGTGGTGAGTTGGAATCACTGCTTGTGGAGAAAGGGTTGCTTAAAAACGCTGAGTGATAAGCGTGAGAGAGGATAAGAGTCTCTAAAGAATTGTTTAAGGAGAGGCAATTTTTATTGCTTTCTTTTCCTTAGCATGATTAGAGTTTTCATTATTTGTGAGAGATGCGTTATCCCCTCTAGGTGGGTGGGGTGTGAGAAGGGGCGATAGATGAAAATATCCCGTACAAAGGGGGCTATTTTTGGCCTTCTGGGCTTAGCTGGTGTAACGATGGCTCCAGCTCATGCTGAGCGTGTTTTAACAGAGCATGAAGCGGGTAAATTAACATTTGATGCCCTCATTGCGCCTCCTTCAGCATTCCAGCATGTTGCTCGTCATTCATGGCGGGGGCATGTTTTGGGGAGCCGCGTTGCAGCCACCCATCGTCATCATGCTGTAGCAGTGCGGAATGTGTCCTATTATAGTCATACTGCTGCAAGGCACGGGCGGGTAACTCATCGTCACCGTGGGTGATGCTTCTCTTGCCTTTCATCTACTATCAAAAGCTTCATCATGTGCGTGATGAGGCTTTTTTTGATGCTTTAAGTAAGTCGTAACGCATCTCGGATGTGGTCAATCTCACCAGCTATATCAATGATGATGACATCAACGCGCGTATTTTCCCGTTGCCACTCTGGATGGGTCTCAATTACGAGTTGAAACGCCCGCAATAACCTCTGGCTTTGACGTGTGGACACGGCGTAACGGGCTTCGCCTAGGGTTGTACGTTGTTTGACTTCAATGGCGAGTAAGTAATCATCATCGGCTGCAAGCAGGTCAATCTCACCATAAGCTGTGCGATAGCGGCGGGCTAAGATTGTAAAGCCTTGGTGATGGATATAGTCTTCAGCTAATTTTTCCGCCTCAAGGCCTGCCTTATGGGCAAGGCTCCCCCGTCTCCTACGGAGAGGAGAGGGGGAAAAGCGTGGCTTAACGACCACGCAGCAGACGTGCCGCTTCAACAGCAAAATAGGTCAGGATGCCATGGCAGCCAGCCCGGCGGAACGCGATGAGGCTTTCCAGAATGGTTTTCTCGCGTTCTAGCCAGCCATTCTCAATAGCGGCCATAATCATGGAATATTCGCCAGAGACTTGATAGGCAAATGTCGGCACGGAGAATGTGTCACGTACCCGGCGGATGATATCAAGATAGGGCATCCCGGGTTTGACCATTACCATATCCGCCCCTTCGGCTAAATCCATAGCGACTTCCCGGAGGGCTTCATCGCTATTAGCGGGGTCCATCTGATAGCTCTTTTTATCACCATTCAGCAGAGCGTTGGAGCCCAGAGCATCTCGGAAGGGGCCATAAAAGGCAGAGGCATATTTGGCCGCATAGGCCATGATACGCGTTGTGTGAAAGTCATGTTCATCTAAAATGCTGCGGATGGCTTTAACGCGGCCATCCATCATGTCGGATGGGGCAATAATATCAATGCCAGCCTTCGCTTGGTTCAAGGCCTGATGGCGCAGAACATCTACCGATTCATCATTGAGGATGTGACCATCCTTAATTAAGCCATCATGACCGTGGGATGTGTAGGGGTCCAAAGCCACGTCCCCTACTAAAGCAAGGTGAGGGTAAGCCTGCTTTAAGACGCGCGCGGCTCGGCACATCAGATTATCAGGGTTAAGGGCTTCCTCACCAGTTTCGCTACGTTTTTCCAACGGGGTAACGGGGAAGAGGGCGACAGCGGGGATGCCAAGCTCCACAGCGGGACGCACATGCTCTACTAACAGGTCCAAACTGACCCGTTCCACCCCTGGCATGGCCTTTACTTTTTGGCGTTGTTGCTCGCCTTCACAGATGAAAATGGGCCAGATGAGATTATCAACATGCAGATGTGTCTCGCTTACCAAGCGGCGTGTGGCATCGTCAAAACGATTACGACGCAAACGTGTATGGGGGAAAGAGCTTCTTACCATAATATGTTTGTACCTTTATCTTCCTAATGGTGTGAATGACGAATATGGCTACGATGCAATCCGTAGCAAAGATAGACGCCCATACCAATTAGCAACCATACGACAAGCCTGATCCATGTCATGAGGTCCATAGCGAGCATAACGGCACCGCAGGAGATAATCCCTAAAATGGGAATGAGGAACGGCCCGCCGGGGGTGCGAAAACGCCGCACAGCGTCAGGCTGGCGGATGCGTAGAATCATCACGCCCAGGCAAACGATGATGAACGCCAATAACGTGCCGATGGAGGTCATCTTCCCGAGAATATCAATAGGAAGGCACGCGGCGAGAAGGCTTGCCACAATAGCGGTGATGATGTGAGAGCTCCACGGTGTACGGCTACGCTCATTAAGCTTTGAGAAGAGAGGGGGGAGGAGGCCATCTTTTGCCATGGAGAGGCAAATACGGCTCTGCCCCATGAGCAAACCATAAATAACGGAGATATATCCAAAGGCAATACCCAGTGTAATGATACTAGAGAACCATGACATATGAAGACTATCAAGGACGGTCGATACAGGGTTCGGGTCATGCAGCATGGCGCGGTAATCAACAACGCCGACAATAACAAATGAGAATATCATATAAATGATAGCAGAGATGATAAGGCTACCAAGAATACTTAACGGAATATTGCGTTGCGGGTTTTTACTATCCTGCGCTGCGGTAGAGACGATGTCAAACCCAATATAGGCAAAGAAGATAAGCCCCGCTGCGCGCATAACCCCACTAACACCAAAATTGCCGAATTGCCCGGTATTGGGGGGAATGAAAGGATGGAGGTGAGTGCCTCTAATATAAGGCAAGCATACGGCCGTAACGCTACCAATGATAACGAGTTTGAGGATGACAATAGAGAGGTTAATTTTGCTCGAGATTTGTGTCCCGTACATGAGCAACGCCGTCACGGCCCAGATGATGAAGACGGCTGGTGCATTAAACCAAGCATGTACAAAATGACCATCGGGCGTCATAACAGCCGCCCCCGTTGGGGCGAGGAAGCGAGGGTCCAGATGGATGCCTAGCCCGTGGAGGAGAGCGGCAAAATAGCCCGACCAGCTGGCGGCAACGGTGGAGGCGTTAACGGTATATTCGAGGATTAAATCCCAGCCGATAATCCAGGCAATGCCTTCGCCCATGCCCGTATAAGCGTAAGTATAGGCGGAGCCTCCTTCTGGAATCATTCCAGCGAGTTCCGCATAGCAAAGGCCAGCGAAGGCGCAGGCGATGGCCGCGATGAGGAAGGAGAGCGTGACAGCGGGGCCAGCATATTGCCCCGCCGCAACACCTGTCATCGAGAATAGACCGGCCCCTACAGTCACACCCACACCAAGGGCAATTAACTGCCATAAGCCTAAGACACGGCGTAACCCTGTTTTGGTGGTAAGGGTTTGGGCGATTGGTTTGGTGCGCCAGAAGGGCCTGTTCATGAGGCTTGCTCCACGTTGTTACGGTCAGTCAGGACGAGAGGACGTAGGGTGATGCTTCGTCCTTAGGTGGCTATGTTTTATGCTATAGGCGAAATAAATCACGGCACCAATGGCTAACCAGATAATAAGCCGCATCCATGTGACAAGACTCATGGAGAGCATGACACTACCACATGAGAGGATGCCGAGGCCGGGGATAAGCCATGGCCCACCCGGCAAGCGGAAGGTACGCGGGGCGTGGGGTGCCCTAAAGCGCAGCGCAATAACGCCCGCGCATACGATGATGAAGGCCGCTAACGTACCGATAGAGGCCATATCGGCAAGGATATTGATGGGTAAGCAACAAGCGAGTGCCCCGCTAACGAGGAAGCTCAGCATATGGCTGGGTACAGGGGTATGGCTCTTGGGGTTAAGACGGCGGAAGAAGGCGGGTAATAAACCATCTTGTGCCATAGCGAGGAGGATACGGCTCTGGCCCATTAACAACCCATAAAGGACAGATAAGTAACCGAGACAAATCCCTCCCTTAATGAGCAAACCCAACCAAGGAAGGTTGATGACATCCATAACCGTGGCAACGGGACTAGGGTCGTTTGCAAAGCGGTGATAATCCACCACACCAACCAACACAGCCGAGAAAGCCACATAGATAATCGTGCAAATAATCAAGCTGCCCAAAATCGCAAAAGGCATGGATTTTTGTGGGTTTTTGGTATCTTGCGCGGCGGTCGAGACGATGTCGAAGCCGATATAAGCGAGGAAGGCCATCCCTGCGGCACGCATAACGCCGCTAAAGCCAAAAATGCCAAACTGGCCTGTATTAGGGGCAATAAAGGGATGAAAATGCGCCATATTGATGTGAGGCAGCGCGGCAATAATCATTCCAACAAGGACACAGAACTTGATAGCCACGACAAGGCCGTTCATCCGTGCTGATTCTTTCACTCCACGGGTGAGCATAAAGGTAACGAGCCAGAGGATGAACAAACAAGGGGCGTTAAACCATGCATGCGCTGTTTGCCCATCGGGGAGGGTAACAAGCGTCATGGGCGGGTGGAGAAGGCGAGGATCTATGACGATTCCCCAGCCCTTGAGGAAGGAGACAATATAGCCCGACCAGCTAGAGGCAACAGCCGCTGTGCTGACGGTATATTCCAAGATTAAATCCCAGCCGATAACCCATGCCACAACCTCCCCCAAGGCGGCATAAGCGTAGGAGTAGGCGGAGCCACCAGAAGGGATCATGCCAGAGAGTTCGGCATAACATAAACCTGCAAAACTGGCGGCAATACCAGCGATGAGGAAGGAGAGCGGTATAGCCGAGCCAGCATAAAGGCCGGAGGCTACGCCTGTAAGAGAGAAAAGCCCCGCACCAATAGTGACGCCTACCCCGATGGCAATAAGCTGCCATGTATCAAAAACCCGCTTTAGGCCGCTAGGCTCAACAGGGGCGGTAATGGTCTTTTTACGCCATAGGGATGACTTCATGATGGGGATACTTTCATCGTCTCTTTAGTGCATCGCTCACCTTATTATGGAAGATTATTATAATTTTCCACCCCTAATGAGAAGACTTATTGCGTAATTTGCTCTTACGGATGCCATAAGCGAAATAAATGACAAACCCAATGGCCAACCAAATGAGCAACCGTGCCCAAGTAAGTGGGCTCATGGAGGCAATGACAATCCCACAGGTGATGATTCCTAAAAAGGGAATGAGTACTGGCCCACCCGGTACGCGGAAGCTACGCGGGGCATTAGGAGCGCGGAAGCGTAGGGCGGTGACGCCTGCACAGACAATCACAAAGGCAAGCAATGTACCGATGGAGGTCATCTCGCCCAAGGTGGCAATAGGGACGCACCCGGCGAGTAGGGCGGCTGCACAGGCGGTGATGATATGGGCTGTCCAAGGGGTGCGTGTACCCTTATGAACACGCCCTAAAAAGCTGGGGAGGAGGCCATCTTCTGCCATATTCATAGCAATACGGCTTTGGCCGATGAGGAGGCCGAAAAGGACGGAAATAAAGCCGAAGGTAATGCCGATTTTTACCAATACAGCCATCCATGGCAGATGGATTTTATCCATAGCCGTGGCAACAGGGCTGGGGTCATGGGCGAGGAGATGGTAATCTACGACACCTACGAGAATGGTTGAGAACACAACATAGATAATCGCGCAAAGCAGCAGGCTACCTAAAATCCCAATGGGCATATTGCGTTGAGGGTTGCTGGTATCTTGTGCGGCGGTCGAGACAATATCAATGCCGATATAGGCAAAGAAAGCCATACCCGCAGCGCGCATAATGCCGCTGACACCAAAATGGCCAAAGCTTCCCGTATTTTGGGGGATAAAGGGGTGGAAATGGCTGACATCGACAAAGGGTGTGCAGACAATAATCAGCCCAACAATGACCAAGAGCTTAATGAAGACGACCAGCGCATTCAGGCGGGCAGAAAAATTAGTTCCCCGCATAAGTAAAAGTGTGATGACGAAAAGAATGAGCATTGCCGGTAGGTTGCACCACGCATGAGCGGTTTGGCCATTGGGCAAGGTGAGGGTTGTAAGAGGTGGATTAAGGAGGCGCGGGTCTATGAGGATGTTCCACCCTTTAAGGAGGGAGGCAATATAGCCCGAAGCACTGGAGGCCACCGCCCCAGCCCCGACAGTATATTCCAAAATCAAATCCCAGCCGATAATCCATGCGATGATCTCACCAAGGCCAGCATAAGCGTAGGCATAAGCCGACCCACCGGCGGGGAGCATCCCGGCAAGTTCGGCGTAGCATAGTCCGGCAAAACTTGCGGCGATAGCGGCGATGAGGAAGGAGATAACCACCGCAGGGCCAGCATTTTGTCCAGCGGCCACACCGGTGAGGGAGAAAAGCCCAGCCCCAACTGTGACACCAACGCCCATCATGATAAGCCGCCACGGGCCAAAGACACGCTTCAACCCATTAGGATGATTGGTGGGGGGGGCGACTGGTTTTCTCTGCAAAAGAGGCGTGGTCATGATGGCTCTCACAGTATTTTTAAAGGTAATTATCCCGCAACGATAGACGCGCTTAGCTCTCATGCTTATAAAAAGGAAGAGTTTTTTTGCAGAGAGATGCGTAGCGAATGTCCGACAACATCAAAAAATCTACCCTTCATGCTTTCTATCATGCTCCTTTAAAGGAGCGTGACGCCGAGGTTAGTGCGATTCTGAATGCCGAGTTGGAGCGTCAACAAGATGGTATTGAGTTAATTGCCTCGGAGAATATGGCATCTTTTGCTGTGATGGAGGCTCAAGGCTCTGTTCTGACCAATAAATATGCGGAAGGTCTGCCCGGTCGCCGTTATTACGGTGGCTGTGTTGATGTTGATAAGGTTGAGAATCTTGCCATTGAGCGTTTGAAGAAGATTTTCGGTGCGGAGTTTGTCAATGTGCAACCTCACTCTGGGGCTAATGCGAATCAGGCCGCCTTTATGGCATTGGCTAAGCCCGGTGATACCATCCTCGGTATGAGCCTCGCAGCGGGGGGGCATCTCACCCATGGTGCCGCGCCGAATTATTCCGGCAAATGGTTCAATGCGGTGCAATATGGTGTGCGCGGGGAGGATGGTCTGCTCGATTATGAGGAGATGGAGCGTCTGGCTCGCGAGCATAAGCCGCGCATCATCGTAGCGGGCAGCTCTGCGTATCCGCGTGTGATTGACTTCCCTCGTTTCCGCAAGATTGCTGATGAGGTCGGGGCTTATTTGATGGTCGATATGGCCCATTTTGCTGGGCTTGTAGCGGCTGGCCTTTACCCAAGCCCGGTTCCTCATGCAGATATTACGACCTCCACAACGCATAAAACATTACGCGGCCCGCGCGGTGGTATCATCATGACGAATGATGCAGACATCGCGAAGAAGATTAACTCAGCGGTGTTCCCGGGCCTTCAGGGTGGCCCTTTGATGCATGTGATTGCAGGTAAGGCTGTAGCTTTTGGTGAGGCTCTGCAAGAGGAGTTCAAACATTATCAGCAGCGTGTGCAGGCTAATGCGCGGGCTCTGGCTGATGAGCTGTTGAAATGTGGCTTCGACATCGTAACAGGTGGGACCGATACGCATCTCGTGCTGGTGGACCTGCGTCCTAAGAAGGTGACTGGCAAGAAGGCGGAAGCTCTCATGGAGCGTGCTGGTATTACCGCGAACAAGAACGCCGTACCATTCGACCCAGAAAAGCCTTTTGTGACCTCCGGCGTGCGTTTGGGTAGCCCGGCAGCAACAGCGCGTGGTTTTGGTGAGGCGGAGTTCCGCCAAGTGGCGCGTATGATTGATGCGGTGCTGAGTGCCGATGAGGAGGATGAAGCAACATTCGCCCGCGTGCGCAAAGAGGTGAAGGAGCTATGCGCTCGCTTCCCAATTTATGATCGTGCCTCTGCTTAAAAGGGCTGGTAGCCTGCTCCCCTATGGTCGTGATGGTCGCCATTCGGCCATAGGGGGATGGGTTTAGAGCGTCTCGGTCGTGATGATGCGGATGCGGTAGTTGATATGTTTTTCAATATCGCGTAGGCGGGCGCGTTCATCAAATGTCACGAAAGTTACGGCACGGCCTTGCTTCCCTGCCCGGGCCGTACGGCCAATGCGATGAATATAAAGCTCTGGCGTTTGAGGTAGGTCCATATTGATGACGAGTTGAATATCATCAATATCCAGCCCACGGGCCGCTATATCGGTTGTTACGAGGATGGCTCCAGCCTGCTCTTGGTAACGCTCTAACGTCTTTTTCCGTTCGCCTTGGGTTTGTCCACCATGCAGGGCGATGGCTTTATATCGTGCCTTCCTCAATGATTTGGCAACAGAATCAGCCCGTTGTTTCGTTTTAGTAAAAATAATGGTGCGGCCTGTTTTCCCGTCTTTTAGGTGAGGGGTAGTTTCCAGTAGTTTTTGTAGGAGTGGCTCTTTTTGGTCATCTGTGATGAAGAGGGCTTGCTGGCGAATACGTCGCGGCGTGACTTCTTCTTCTCCCGGTTCGACCCGGATAGGGTCTTTTGTTACGCGTTTGGCAAGAGCCATGACAGGCGCAGGCAGGGTGGCTGAGCAAAAGACCGTTTGGGGACGGTCAGCAATATAGGGGACAAGGGCCGTCATACTGGCTGAGAACTCCTCATCTAAAAGGCGGTCTGCTTCATCCAGCACAAGATAGAGAATATGCTCTAACGATAGGTCGCTTTTCTCCACAAAATCGAGCAAACGGCCATGAGTGGCAACGATAATATCGGCCCCTTGCGCTAAGGAGAGAGCTTGTTGCTCGCGTGGGACACCCCCGCAAATCACACGCGTTTTGAGCGGAAGTTGACGGCCCAACTGGCGGCACACTGCTGCGGTCTGCATGGCTAAATCGCGTGTTGGCTCTAAGATGAGGATGCGCGGGATAGAGGGGGTAGAGCCATCCTCTTTAAGATGAGCAAGTTTTTGGAGGGCAGGGAGAACAAAAGCGGCGGTTTTGCCTGTCCCTGTTTGGCCGGGTAACAGAACATCTCGCCCTGCCAGAAGGGGCGGAATAGCGTGCTGTTGAATCGCTGTCGGTTTCATCATGCCCGCTTTTTGTGCAGCATGCGTAAGAGCATCGGAGAGGCCAAGGGTGGTAAAATCACTATGGGTCATGGAGGATAGTCTTGCTAGAGAGGAGGAATGATGATGGCCTAATACCCTAGGGAGCCTTTTCACGATGCATGCGACGATTATTGCCGAGGATTATGCCGGGATGCGTTCACAAGGGCGAGGCTTGGCAGAAAGGGCGGGTTTCTCTTGGGATTTTCAGCCTATTATAACACAAAAAGATTCATGGGTCCTTCGCTTACCCGTTCGGTTTTGGCCGCGTTCTTTGGGTCTTTTTGCACCATTTCATCTATCCTCTGCAACCCGTCTTATTATCAGCCTCGGGGGGAAGGGCGGGGTCGCAGGGGCGGCTCTGGGAACACATTATGGTCTTCCTGTCGTACAGATTCAGCACCCTAGAGCGCGCCTTTCTCCCTATGCGTTAGTGATTGCTAATGAGCATGATAAGCTTAGCGGGCCGAATGTATTATCTATTCGCACGGCGTTGCATGATGTCACCCCCGCCCGTTTAGCAGAGGCCGCACAGCGTTGGCATAGCCCCATTCGTGCAGGGGCGGAGAGGGTTCTAGGGGTTCTTCTTGGCGGCTCTAATGGGCGGTATCGTTTTGAGGAGCGTGAAGCCGCAGCTCTTGCTGCACACATTGCCAGCTTTATACGCAAAACGTCAGTTCGATGTGTTATCACGCCATCGCGTCGCACATCCCCTAAGGCCCTTGCTTTTATGCGTGCTCATCTTCAGCCTCTAGGGGCTGTGGTGATGGATGGTGAGGGGAAGGAGAACCCTTATATGGGCTTACTCGCCTGTGCTGATATTTTAGCCGTTACCCAAGATAGTGTCTCGATGATTTCAGAGGCGGTGGCAACAGATAAACCCGTATGTATTTTGCCGCTAAAGGGTAGGTCTTCACGGATAGATTCTTTTGTAAAGACCTTACAAAAAGCGGGACGTATTCAGTCTTCTTTAGACGTAGCCTCATTTATTCCTTGTTATCATCTTGACGATACTTGGCTAGCAGCGGAAGAAGTAAGACGGCGTATTCAGTTTGAGCAGAAAGGGTGATTCCATGTTGGACATTAAAACTTTTGGACCGCAGGGCGGTAATGTCCTCTATAAGGCTCTCTCTCACCCGCTGATTGTTGAGGAGATGAAAACGCTGGAGGCGGCGTTAAAAGGCAAGAGAGTTGCTTTTTATGACCCTGATGAGTACGCTCCTACGTTATGTGGGCTTTATCCCGCTATTCAACCGGCTTTGATTTTAACGCATGATAGTGAGCAAGTTGGTCAGGCTGATGGCCTAGGCGGGCAGAAGTGCGCCATTGTTCACGCGGCTAATTGTGATGTGGATGCCATCCTCGCTTTGTCGTTTGAGGATGCTAAAATGCGTTCCCGCCTTGGGGCATTTATAGGGGCTATACCGCTTTATACATTGGGTATAGCGCGCCTGCCAGATATGTTCTTCCCCTATAAGCGGCCTTATTTAGATAAATGTAATTTCGCAACTAATTTTGCCTTCTTTCGCGAGACAGAACATTTCAGCACCCGCTTAGTCACGGCGAATTATTGGTCTAATTACGGGGCGGAGTCTTTACGCTATTGGCTCCGTCTTTACGATGAGCAGGGCCTTATTCTGGCAGAATGGCATCATGATGTAGAGAACCCCGCCGCCGGTGTGGTGATTGATAGTCAAGAGGTAAGGGAACGCTTCAATCTCCCGCATTTTACAGGGCAGCTTTTCATCCATGTAATTGGGGCAAAAGGGCATGATGTCGTAAAATACGCTCTTGATAGTTTTGGTCGCAAAGGTGACCCGAGCCTTTCTGTGACGCATGACGCTAATGCGTGGCCCTCCATGCGCTTTGCGACCCTTCCCGCGCCTGATGATGATGAGACCGTATATCTCTGGCTGCAAAATAGCCACGGCACAACCATTCCCGCAGGGGCTATAACCCTCAACCCTATGGGGGAGGATGAGCATTACCCCATCGCTCAGCCTATCGGCCCTTATGAGACGGTTGCGCTGGATGTCGGCGCGTTATTGCCTAAATGGCGGTGGCCTGCCCAGTTGGAGTTACGCTCTGGCCAACATCTGGTTCGCCCACGGTACGAAATTGTACAGCGGGGGCGCACACGCATTGCCCATATGAATGTCGAGCGCGCCAATTTACAACCCGACCCCGCACTTCGCACTATGTCGCCCCTCTTAGGGCGCGGGTTTGTACTACCTTTCCCCATCCCTAATCCCGCTTTGTATGAAAGTTTCGTCCAGCCCAACCCGATGTCGGAAGCACTAACACATATGCCGCTGCGGTTGGATGTGTTTGATGAAGCCGGTCAGGAATGTGGCCAGCATTTCCTTGGCAATTTACCGCGTAATTATCAAGGGGCGATAGCCCTGCATGAGCTTCTTCAAAAACCCGGCCATGCGGAGCTTGTATATGACTTCCGCGATGGTGGGGAGGCTGACGGCTGGCCTCATGCTTTAATGCGTTATCGCCATCGCAAAACGGACCATGCGGCCGAGACGAGCTTTGGCGGGCATATCTTCAACACTATGATGACATGGCGTAACGAGCCGCAATCTTATGCTGGTCCTCCGCCGGGACTGACAACTCGGCTCTTTTTAAAGCTTGGTCAAACTCTTGATAGCACAATGCTACGGAGTTTTTGTTACTTGATTTACCCGACCTCCCTGCGTGAAGGCCGCGCCCCATCCCAAACGCGCTTGCATCTTCATGCCGCTGATGGGGCGGAGTTGGCTCAGGCTGATATTACCATCCAGCCTTCTGGCTCTTACCTTCTTCAACCGCATAAGCTGTTTGATGCTTCATTGTTAGACCAAGCAGGGGAGGGCGGTTATGTCTTAATTCGTGACTTAACATGCCGTCTTTTTGGGTATCACGGTTTAGATAATGAGGCTGGTGGTTTTTCATTAGACCATATGTTTGGTTTTTAAAGCAGCCCTCTTGCATGGGGAGAGAACAGGTGCTAGAAGCCACTCACCCCATTAAGGATGCGTAGCTCAGCGGTAGAGCACTGCCTTCACACGGCAGGGGTCACAGGTTCAATCCCTGTCGCATCCACCATAAATCCCCCTGAAACATAAGTGTTTTTAGATATTGGGTGACGCCCAACATGCTGTCCACCGTCATTTGCGCATGACCGTGAAAATGTGCGAGCGTTCAAGAGTCTTGCCCATTCATTTTCAGGGATTTCTCCCTCAGTGAGTGCCCCTTTCTTTAAGGGCATGATTCAGGGTGACCATATGGAGGCAGCGGCTTCATCTGTAATGGGAGATGCACTGACGATAGAGGGGCGGCCATATCCTCATTATTGCGCCCATAGAACGCGTTACCGTCATGCTAACGATATACAATTATTATGGAGCGCAGCATAAGCCTTGTTGGTACGTTTGCAGCGTGCGAATTGTAGAAGGTAGTTAGGCTCTATTGCGTATTGGGGGTAGTGATGCGGGGCATTGTTGCGGGTATTTTGAGTTTTGTGGCGTTTATTTTGGTGTCTGGTTTGGGTGTTTGTGCTGATGGGATACCGCCTATAGAGGAGGGGTTGAAGATGGTTGCGGCGCAGCAGCAATATGCGTTGCAACGGATGGGTTTAAGTGCGTCGTTAGCGCGGCAGGCTTTGTG